>JAEYZR010000402.1 GCA_023427945.1 Pseudomonadota bacterium
GCATATAGCCCAGACCACGCACCGTCACGATACGAACGTTGCTGCCGGTCAATTTTTTGCGCAGACGATGCAGCACGACTTCGATGGCGTCGATATTGGCTTCACTATCCTGGGTGAACACTTTCCCAAACAACTGCGACTTGTCCACCGGATAACCACTGCGCATCAGCAAAGCGGCCAAGGCCGCATGTTCGCGCGGCGTGAGAAAAAGCAGCGAGCCGTCCAGCGAGAACGCACGGCTCTCGCTGTCATAGGTCAGCGAACCGCACTGCAATCGAGGATGTTGACGCCCTCGGCTGCGGCGCACCAGCGCGGTGACACGCGCCTCGAGCTCCTCGAGCGCGAAAGGCTTGGTGAGAAAGTCGTCGGCGCCCAGGTTCAGGCCTCGCACGCGATCCTGCAGAGCGCCCTGTGCCGTGAGCAGCAAGACAGGTGTGCGATCGTCGCGTGCGCGCATTTCACGCAGCAGCACCAGCCCGTGTTTGTCCGGCAGGCGCAGATCCATGATGATGACGTCGTACTCCGTGCCTGCCATATAGGCTTCGGCTGAGCTCGCGTCGGCAGCGTGGTCGGGCACGAATCCGCTCTGGCCGAGCGCACGCACCAACCACGACGCCATGTCCCGCTCGTCTTCAACCAACAATACCCGCATGGGATCCCTTTTCAACCGATTGTGTGGCTTCCGGCGCACGTGGCCCGTGCACGCGCTGGCGCAGATAACGCGTTTCCTGTTGCCGTTTGAACAGAACGGCGGACAGCTCGTTCAATGCGCGAGTGTAGACATCGCGCTTGAACTCGATGACCGCCTCCAGAGGCACCCAATACTCGCTCCAGCGCCAGGCGTCGAACTCCGGGTGCTGAGTCGCGCGCAGGCGGATGTCGCAGTCGCGACCGGTCAATCGCAGCAAGAACCAGATCTGCTTTTGCCCTTTGTAATGCCCACGCCATTCCCGCCTGACGAAATGGTCTGGTACGTTATAGCGCAACCAATCACGTGTGCGCCCCAAAATACGGACTTGATCGGGCCTTAGGCCGACCTCTTCATGAAGCTCACGATACATGGCCTGAACAGGGCTTTCCCCATGTTTGATGCCACCCTGCGGGAACTGCCAGGCGTGTTCCCTGATACGCTTACCCCAGAAGACCTCGTTTTTGGTATTGACGAGGATAATGCCGACGTTGGGGCGGTAGCCTTCGCGATCCAACATGGCCACCTCCACCGAATTCAATACAATTACGTCTGATTATACGTATCTGCTGCCAACGGACACCATGCGCGCATCAAACTACCATTTAAACACTCTCAAAGAAGCGCCTTCCGAGGCCGAAATCGCCAGCCATCAACTGATGACGCGGGCCGGCATGATCCGCAAACTCGCAGGAGGCATCTACACCTACATGCCCCTGGGATTGCGGGTGATCCGCAAGATCGAGAACATCGTGCGCGAAGAAATGACTCGCGCCGGCGCCCTCGAACTCCTGATGCCCGTCGTCCAGCCCGCGGAACTGTGGGAAGAATCCGGCCGCTGGGAAAAGTATGGGCAGGAACTGCTGCGCATCAAGGACCGGCATGGGCGCGACTTCGTGCTGCAACCCACGTCCGAGGAAGTGATTACCGATATCGCTCGCAACGAGATTCACAGCTGGCGCCAGCTGCCCGTGAATTTCTTCCATATCCAGACGAAGTTCCGTGACGAGCGTCGCCCCCGTTTCGGTCTGATGCGCGGCCGGGAATTCACGATGAAGGATGCTTATTCCTTTGATCGGAACGAGACCGCGGCGCAGGCGAGCTACCAGAACATGTACGACGCCTACATGCGCATTTTCGAGCGCCTGGGCCTGACCTTTCGGGCGGTTGCCGCCGATACGGGCTCGATAGGCGGAGATCGCAGCCATGAGTTCCAGGTCGTGGCCGATACCGGTGAAGACCTGATCGTCTACAACCCGCGTACCCAATATGCTGCCAACATCGAACTGGCCGAAGCCCCCTGCCTGTTGGCAGAGCGTGCCCCCGCCACTCAGGCGCTGACCGACACGCCCACCCCGGGCGCAGCCAAGTGCAGCGACGTGGCCCGCCTGCTGGGTGTGGACCTGACCCGCACGGTCAAGTCCATCGTGCTGGCAACCGAGCCCGAAAAAGGCCCGGTCAAGATCTGGCTGCTCTTGCTGCGCGGCGACCACGAACTCAATGAAATCAAGGCGTCCAAGATCCCGGGACTGAAAGAAGGCTTCCGCTTTGCTACAGAGCGTGAGATTGAGGAGACGTTCGGGTGCCCCCCCGGCTATCTCGGCCCGATCAATACGGTCGGCCCGGTCACGGTGATCGCTGACCAGACCGTGGCCAACATGGCGGATTTCATTTGTGGCGCCAACCGGATGGACGCCCATTTCACCGGGGTAAACTGGGGCCGCGACGTTGCCGAACCTTCCCTGGTGGCAGACCTGCGCAACGTGGTCGAGGGTGATCGCGCCCCCGATGACGACGGCCCCCTGGCCATTCAGCGCGGCATCGAAGTGGGCCACGTGTTTTTCCTGGGCTCGAAGTACTCCGAAGCCCTGAAGGCCACCTATCTGGACGAGACCGGCAAACCGGCGCTGCTGCAGATGGGCTGCTACGGGATTGGCATCACGCGCATCGTCGGCGCCGCAATCGAACAGAACCACGACGGAAAGGGTATTATCTGGCCGCGCTCGATTGCGCCCTTCGAAGTCGTCATTTGTTGTGTGGGTTGGGGAAAAAGTGAAACCGTCCGTGACACAGCCACTGCACTTTACGAAGCATTGAAGGCACGCGGCGTGGACGTGATTATCGATGATCGCGATGCCCGGCCGGGTGTCATGTTTGCCGAATGGGAGCTGATTGGCGTGCCCATGCGCGTAACAGTTGGAGAACGTGGTTTGAAAGAGGGTGTGGTGGAATTGCAAACCCGTCGTGCCCCGGAAGCGACCAAGCTGCCAGCAGACGCTGTACTCGAACACGTTCTAGATCAGTTGGAGTCCCTTTGACCCTGCTTACCCCCGCTCCACAGGCTGCGTCAGCAGCGGCGACCGAACGCGGGCTCACGCCTGCGTCCGAGTTCGCCGTGCGGGTGTATTACGAAGACACCGATACCGGTGGCGTCGTGTTTTATGCGAACTATCTGAAGTTCTTCGAACGGGCGCGTACCGAATGGCTACGCAGTCTGGGCGTCGCGCAATCAGAGATGGCCGTAAGGCTGGGCCGTATTTTTGTGGTGCATAGCCTGGATATGCAGTACCTGCGGCCTGCCAGGCTGGACGATCTGCTGACCATCCGGTCGCAGATCACCAAAATCGGCCGTGCCGCCCTCACCTTCCAACAGTCGGCCTATCGCGCTGGGGAACTGCTTGCACAAGGCAGCATCCAAGTGTGTACGGTCGATGCCACGTCGTTCAAACCTGCGCAGCTTCCTCAGGAAATTCGCAGCAAGCTGACCCCAAACCAGGAATAAACATGCAAGTCACCAACGACATGTCGTTGTTTTCGTTGATTTCACAGGCCAGCCTGCCTGTGCAGCTGATCATGCTGCTTCTGTTGGGCATATCGATACTGTCCTGGACCTACATTTTCAGTAAGCGTTTTGCGCTGAAAAAAGCCACCGAGCAGACGCGTCGCTTCGAGGACGATTTCTGGTCCGGCGGCGACCTGGCGATGCTGCAGCAGGCCGTTGCCAGCCGTCGCGCCGAACAGGGTGCGCTGGCCCGCATCTTCGACTCCGGCATGACCGAATTCCTGAAAGCGCGCCGCACTGCGCCTGCCGGTGACGTCAATGCCGTCCTGGATGGCCCGCGACGCGCCATGCGTGCCGCCTATCAGCGCGAAATGGACGGGCTTGAATCCAATCTCGCGTTCCTGGCCTCAGCAGGTTCGGTCAGCCCCTATATCGGCCTGCTGGGTACGGTCTGGGGGATCATGCATGCGTTCATGGGCCTGTCCAACATGCAATCGGCCACACTCGCGGCAGTGGCACCCGGTATTGCCGAAGCGCTGATCGCCACCGCGATCGGTCTGTTTGCCGCCATTCCCGCCGTCGTCGCCTACAACCGGTTCACCAATGACCTGGATCGCCTGTCCATTCGGTTTGACAGCTTCGTCGACGAATTCCTGAACATTCTCCAACGGCAGGTGCGCTGATGCCATCGGTTCGTTCGAGCAGCCGCCGCGGCCGTCGCATGAAGGCCGACATCAACGTCGTGCCCTACATCGACGTGATGCTGGTCTTGTTGATCATCTTCATGGTGACTGCACCGCTGATCACCCCAGGTCTGATCGAGCTGCCCTCGGTCGGCCAAGCTGCCGAGGTGCCCTCCAAGCCGCTTGAGGTGCAGGTCTCAGCCGATGGAACCATCGCATTGCGCATGCGCGAGCCGGGAGCGACCCCGCAAAACATCGGTCGCGCCGCATTGGTCTCGGAAGTTCGCTCGCGCATCACCGCCACCACGCCGGTCGTGATCGCTGCCGATGGCAAGGTGCCTTATGAATCCGTGGTCAGCGTGATGGATGAGCTGCGTGCCAGTGGCGTGACTCGACTGGGACTGCTGGTCGATCAGGGTGCGTCGGGCGAAAAACCTGCCACCACGACGAACCGCGCCCCGCAGACAACGCCGGCCCAGCGCCCGGCACGTTGAGCCCCCAGAGTAGATGGCAATCCCGAACCCCAGGTTCGACGTTTCCTGAAGATAGATGACGCCTCCCTCCATTGATCCGAATAGCTTGCCGCCGAACAGACCGGAAGCGCAGGACAACCGCAAAGCCTTCGGGCTGGCGGTTGGCGCTCACGTTTTGCTGGTGCTCGTATTGGTTCTGGGCCTGGACTGGCGCACCGAGAATCCTGGCCCTGTACAGGTCGAGCTATGGGCCGATGGCGTCTCCCCCGACGCCCGTCCTCCGGAACCGGAGGT
>JAEYZR010000091.1 GCA_023427945.1 Pseudomonadota bacterium
GATATGACCCATGCCACAGTATTCGCTATCAGGAATCCAAGGACGCCGACACCCACGAATCCCAAGGTGAGATCCCAGTCCATGCGCTCGTTGAAACGATTGATCAGGCCCACTGCACCGAGCCCAACGAGCCATACGATTGCTGCCAACGAAAGAAGCCACACCACGGGACGCATGATCGATCGAGCATTCATTTTGTGCCAGCCTGGTCGTTTGAATTCAATTTTTGGATCATTTGCTTACAAGGCCTTCAACAAACCGCTGCACGCGGCAAGTCCTTAGTGATGATCTGCTGATGCCCGCGTTTGCACGGGCGAGTGAGACACTGCGTACTGGTTCGCCAGCTGCCAGGTGCTCGAGTCCAGGTCGATCAGGGCCGTCCCGCTCGATATCGGGTAACGAAATCGACGGCTTTGCTATAGCTTGTTTTTTCTGTTTGCTTCCACTGCAAGACGGTGTGAATCTGGATATCGGATTCAGGCAGGGAGTTTCCCGACATGGCACGATAAAAGGGTGGAAGAAGTGCTTTGTATTTCATGCCCTCCTGAAGGCATGTTGCCAGTGCTTTATTGGCGATATCTGACGGTTCCAGAGGCTTGTCCTTTAATTCGTCACTCGTCGACATGACGCACTGGTTATAGCTATCCTTTGTAGCTTCAAGGCGCTTCAATAGTTCTGAAGGGTTTTCCTTCTTAGCGGAAGGGGCAGCGCAAGAGCTGAGCAGCAGGGCCAGAATGGCAATAGATGTATGTTTCGCGAGACAGATATTGATCATGATTGGCAGCGGGGGCCATTGTCGACAGGCACAGTGACAGGAACAGGCACTTAAGGCCCTGTTGAGGACGTGGGTAGCAATGGCGGTGGGAGAGAAAAGATATGGGGTGGTTTCGTTAGTAAGTGGCATGGCAGCGCAAAAGCCGCTTTCCATATGTTGTTATGCACCCAGTATTCTTGATTATTTGTGTGGTTGCATTTATATCTCGCCGGTGCGAAGAAAGCCATAAGATTTTGATGGTCTGACGGCAGTTCGCGTATTTGTGGCATTCGCGAAAAAATACTTCGCCCTGGCGGCGACTGTCGGCTGACCGATCTATTTTGCAGTGCGGCTTTGGATGGCCTGAACCAGACGCCTGGCCAGTTTTGGATAATCCTCGTCGAAGTGGTGGCCGCCGGGCAGCATGAGTCGCTCGCCGACAGCGCCGGGCTGAGTGCAGCCACTTTCTTCGGCTTCCTCTTGTCCATACACGCACAGCACCTTGCTTGCGGGAACTTTAGCGAACTCGGGACCGGTTTGCGCTTCTTGCCCAGCCTGACCGAGCCAGCCGGATACTTCGATCTCGAAACTTCCTGTTCGAGCGAAGGCCAGCATAAGGAGAGCGTCGATCTGGTTGCGGTCGCTTTCCGGCAGACGGTTGTACAGGGCAGGCAGGACGTCGGCACCAAAAGAGTAGCCGGCCAGCACGAAGCGTTTTGCACCCCATTTTTCGCGGTAGGTTTGCATCAGGCGTGACAGATCGGCTGCGCCTTGATCGGGTGATTTATGTTCCCAGAAATAGCGCAGGACATCGATGCCCACGACGGGATAGCCATCGCGGGTCATCTGGTCGGCGACGGCGCGATCCAGGTCACGCCAGCCACCGTCGCCGGAGTAGAAGAGGGTGACGGTGTCGGATTGAGCAGGGTGTTCGGCACGCACCTCGACAGTAGGCATTTGTGCTGCGGTGCCGGCCAGCGCCATGTGGATACCCTGAATCAGCATCTGGGGTGCGGTGCTGCTGTAATCGGCAATGGTCGTGTCGGCACTTTGCAGGTTGCGCAGCATGCGGGCGGTAACATCGTCTGGCCCATCGTTCCAGCGGACACTCAAATGGCCGAAAGGGGCTTTTTCGGGAATGGGTTCATCGCAAATGGGATGGGTGATGTCCAGGGCGACTGCCAGCGCCCGGGCTTTGGGGTTGTCTTGTCCCGCGAGCCAGCGATAGGCCGCTTCGCCGCCGGTACCAATACCCGCCACCAGGTCGGGAGCGCCTTCCAGGCGGGCGAGTGCCGCGCCCACCTGGGCGGTGGCGAGATTGCAGTCGCGCTTCTCCGAGAGTTCGAACTGTACTAGTCGGGTGTTGCCATGTTCGGCGAACGCGAGCAGTTCATCGTTGCTCAGGCGGGTGTCGTGCGGCATGATGAGCAGCACACGCGATGCGGTCGTTCGCGCTGGGGTGACCAGTTGCGCGGGGGTGTTGGTAGCCAGAGTGATGTTCTGCACCTGGGCACGCGCGAAGGGTCGGGTAATGAGCGTCCAGGCCAGCAAACCGATGCAAACCAACACCACGACGGCGAAGAGGAGGCGGAACGCTCTGGAACGCGGGCGCGTAGGCATGATTGATTGACCTGAATGAAGTGGTGCGAACGGGTGTGTCCAATGGATACGTGACGGACCGAAACTAGGGAAATGGTCAGGGTGTCAGCGCTTGACCAGTCCGGTAAGCCCACCGGCGATCAGCGCAGCGGTATCTGCCATAGCCAATAGCGGATCCAGGCCGGAAGGTACGGCCAGGTAACGGGGTTCCCAGTCTGGGTCGAACTTTTCCTTGAAGCGGCGCAGGCCCTGAAAGTTGTAGAACTGCTCGCCGCGTCGAAACAGCACTGCGCCAAGTCGCTGGGTGATGGGGGCTCCACGGCGTGGATGGAGTCCTGACAGAGGCACCATCCCCAGGCTGAATTGAGCATAACCCCGTTGCTTGAAGTGCAGGATCAGGCCCAGCATCAGGAATTCCATCGTGAGTTTGGGCGCGTCGCGCACCACGCGCATCAGGTCGACACTTGCCACGCCGGTGCCACCGGTTTCAAGCAGATTCACGAAGGCGACGGCACGGCCCTGGTGGTGGACGACGGCAATTCGAAACGCATCGAGATAGGCGGGATCGAAGCGTCCCAGCGAAAATCCCTTTTCGCGGACGTTCTTGCTTTGCATCCAGCCATCGGAGATGACTTTGAGTTCCTGCATGGGGGCCTCACCTGCGGCGTAATAGGTGATGCTCAGCCCATCGCGCTGGCCACGGTTCAGCGTGTAGCGCAGATCCCGTTTTTCCTTGCTCTCCAGGTCAAATTTCGCCAGATTGACACGCGCTTCTTCGCCCAGTTTGACTGCCGTCAAACCGATGTCCATGTAGAAGGGCAGGTTGTCTGCCCGGACCTGATAGAAAACGGGACGGGCGCGGTGCAGATCGCACAGGTCGCGGAATTGCCAGATCAGCTCTGCCCGCTGGCGGGTGGGGCCGATGGGATCAAACAGTGCAATCATGCTGCGACCACGTCGCGCATACATCAAAAACGCTTCGCCTGATTCGTGGAACAGCAGCGCCTTGTCGGCACTCATCACCAGCCCACCATCGGGCTGGTTGGAGGCACGCACGATGGCAAACGCGCGATCAAGCTCGTCGCGACCGGGCTTGCGCAGCACGGGCGGTGCGGTGCGCAGGAGCCACGCCAAACCCAGTCCGGCAAGCACCAGGGCGCACACCAGAAGAGCGCGCAGGCTGCGGGGCGCTTCGGCGCTGAGCGCAAACTGCCACCACAACTGGTTTTCGTAGGGCACGTCCTGGAAGGAAAACAGGAAAAGCCAGGTTGATGCGGCCAGCACGCATACGGCTGCGACCGCGTAATAAGGCGAGAAAGGCAATTCCAGCAAGCGGCTGCGGCGGTAGAAGGCATTGCGAAAGCTTGCCAACAGCGCAGCAGTGATGGCAAGAATGCTGGCTTCTTCCCAGGCAAATCCTTTGAGCAGCGAAAGAAAACTGCCGGTCAACAGCAGCACAAGAGTGAGCGCCCACGCAGCCGACAGGCGACGATGCAGTCCCTGGGCAAGAATCAGACAGAGCATGCCCACCAGGCTGGCACCCAGGTGCGAAGCATCGACCAGACGATGCGGCAGAAGTACCCCGATGGCCTGCAGGCGCGTGTCGATTTCGGGTGTGGAGCCGGAAAACAGCAGCACGACGCCAGAGAGGAACACCAGAACGGCCAGCACGGGTGCGGCCAGCCCCGAGGCCATGCGCAGCGCCGACCGTGCATGGCGCAGCCGTTGGCCTTCGACCACCAGGAGCGTGGCGCATGCCAGCAGCAGGGGCACCACGATGTAGATAATGCGATAGAGCAGAAGCGCCGCAGCCAGCGACGCCGGATCGAGCGTCCCGGAAAAGGCAAGCAGGAACACGGCCTCGAACACACCCGCACCACCAGGCACATGGCTGATCACACCCGCTGCCAGTGCGAGCAGATAGACCAGCATGAAGATGCCAAGCGGGGGGGCCTCGGGCAACAGCACGTACAGGACGCTGCCTGCCGCTACCACATCCACGATGGTAATCAGCAACTGGCCGAGCGACAGTTTCAGGG
>JAEYZR010000117.1 GCA_023427945.1 Pseudomonadota bacterium
CCTGCAACATGACCGACAGCGTCTCGACCACGAACACGCCGCCCATGATGAAGAGCACGATTTCCTGGCGCGCAATGACAGCGATGGTGCCCAGGGCACCGCCCAACGCCAGCGCGCCCACGTCGCCCATGAAGACCTGGGCGGGATAGGCGTTGAACCACAGGAAAGCAAGTCCGGCACCGCCCAGTGCCGCGCACAGCACCATCAATTCGGACGCCCCGGGGATGTAGGGGAACAGAAGATACTTCGAGTAATCGGCCCGTCCGACCACGTAGGCAAAGATGCCCAGCGCGCTGCCCACCATCACGGTAGGCATGATGGCCAGTCCATCCAGGCCATCGGTCAGGTTCACCGCATTGCTGGTGCCTACGATCACCGCCCAGGTCAACGCCACAAAACCGAAAACGCCCAGCGGATAGCTGACCGTCTTGAAGAACGGCACGATCAGGTCGGCACGCGTGGGCAGCGGCATGGTGAAGCCACTGGAAACCCAGGCACGGAACAAGGGCCATAGCTCGGTATTGGCGGGCACCGATACGGCAAAGGCGAGATAGATCGCCGCGATCATGCCGATGAGGGCCTGCCAGAAAAACTTCTGGCGTGCCGGCATGCCTTCGGGGTCGCGATGCACCACCTTGCGGTAATCGTCCATCCATCCGATGGCACCAAAACCGAATGTCACCAGCAGCACGACCCAGACGAAACGGTTGCCCCAGTCCGCCCACAGCAAGGTGCTCACACCGATCGAAATCAGGATCAAGACTCCGCCCATCGTAGGCGTGCCGGTTTTGATCAGATGAGTTTCGGGACCGTAGGCACGTACCGCCTGGCCGATCTTCATTTCAGTCAGCTTGCGAATCACACGAGGCCCGGCCACCAGACCAAACAGCAACGCCGTGGCACAAGCAAAGACGGCACGCGTCGTAATGTATTCAAACACCCCCAGGGTGCGGATATCGTCAGACAGCCAGCGGGCAATTTCAAGCAGCATGCCGGCCTCCAGTGAAACCTTTCACGACTCGTTCCATGCGCATGAAGCGCGATCCCTTCACCAAAACACTGGCAGGCCTTGCACTGAGCAAGGCTGCCACCACATCTTCCACTGACCCACAAGGCTTGGCATTCGCGCCAAAAGCCTGCGCGCTGGCCTTGCTGGCCTCTCCCAGCGTAAACATCAAATCGATACCTTGTGCCTGCGCATAGGCACCCACCTCCTGGTGCATGGCCGGTCCGTTTTCGCCAACCTCGCCCATATCGCCCAGAACCAGCGCACGAGGAGCAGGCAACCCCGCCAGCACATCGACCGCCGCACGCACGGAATCCGGGTTCGCGTTGTAGGTGTCGTCGATCAAGACCGTTCCGTCATCGAGCCGGCGCGACTGCATGCGCCCCGACACGGCCTCGAAACTGGCCAGGCCTTCAACGCAGGTATCCAATGGCACACCCGCCTGCAAGCAGGCTGCGATGGCGCCCAGCGCATTGCGCAGGTTATGCAGGCCTGGCACGCCCAGGGTCAGCGCGGCACGGCCTGCAGGGGTAATGACTTCGCAAGTCGTTCCCTGATCGCCGCTCACCACCGATTCGGCCCGGACGTCGCAATCGGGGGTCAGCCCGAACGTCAGTGGGCGTGCCCCGCCCGCAAGCGAATCCCACACCCAGGCGTATGAATCGTCGCGGGGGTACACCGCTGCGCCTGCCAGGAGTGACTCGCCGTCAGCGGCCTTGGGCAATCCGAAATCCGGTTCGACACGCACCCCTCTCAGGCCCGTGAACACGGCCCCATTCTCGCGGGCCACAGCCTCGACCGACTGCATGAATTCTTGATGCTCGCGCTGTGCATTGGTGACCAACGCGACCGTCGCCTGCGCCATCTGCGCCAGGCGTTCGATTTCGCCAGGATGGTTCATCCCCAACTCGATCACCGCGGCCTCGTGCTCGGCGCGCAGCCGCAGCAGCGTCAACGGAACACCGATCTCGTTATTGAAATTGCCTGCCGTCGCCAGATAGCGTGTCGGGCCGCGCCATTGCGCCAGAATGGCGGCAACCATTTCCTTGGTCGTCGTCTTGCCGTTGCTGCCGGCCACCGCGATCACCGGGATGTCGTAGCGCAGCCGCCATGCCGCGCCCAGGCGCATCAGCGCGACGCCCGTCGGACCCAATACGATCTGGGGAATGGACGATGCCACAGGATGCGCCACGACAGCCGCGCAGGCTCCTTGGGCCATCGCTTGGTCGAGATACGCGTGGCCGTCGAAGTTCGGGCCGCTCAATGCGACGAACAACTCGTTCTCAGCAATGCTGCGTGTGTCAGTGGACACGCCGGCAACCTCGGGCAACAACAGCGCCGCCTGGGCCCATTGCCGATCATCCATGGGCTCGCGTACACCCGCGATTTCCTGATAGGTCTCGTGCCCCTTGCCTGCAAGCAGCACAACATCTTCCGGGCTTGCCTGCCAGATGGCGGTCAGGATGGCGACCGGCCGATCCAGCACGACGGTGCAGTCCGCATCGACCGGCATTCCGGCCACGATATCTCTGACGATCTGCTCGGGAATTTCCGAACGCGGATTGTCACTGGTAATGACAACACGGTCGGCACCACGGGCCGCAGCACGCGCCATCTCGGGCCGCTTGCCTGCATCGCGATCACCCCCACATCCGAACAGGCACACCAATCGCCCGCCCCGCGCCCGCGCGACCGGGGCCAGCGCACCTAATGCATGCTCCAGGGCATCGGGCGTGTGAGCGTAATCGACCACGACCAGCGGTGCACGCTGGCCTGCAGCCGCAGCATGACTGGCGTGCGCCACCACAGACTGCATCCGGCCATCCACGGCATCGAGCGCGCTCAGGGCGCGGCCGACTTGAGCAAACGACCAGCCCAGCTGGTGGAGCACGCCAGCCACCAGCAACAGATTCTGGATATTGTGTTCGCCCAGCAGCCGCGTCACGATCTGAACGTCGCCCGCCGGCAGCACGAGCCTGAAACTTTGCCCCTCGGCCGTCGCCTGGATATCCCGGGCGCTCACCGCAGCGGGATGATCGGGATCGATCGAATAAGTCAGTGCCTGCGGCGCTGCCTGAACGATACGGCGACCCGCCGGGTCGTCCACATTGATCACGCGGGCCTGCAGTCCCGGCCAGGCAAACAGGCGGCGCTTGGCCTGCTCATAGGCCTGCATGTCGCCGTGAAAATCGAGGTGGTCGCGCGACAGATTAGTGAATGCAGCAAGCGCGACACGCACACCGTCCAGCCGCCCCTGCACCACGCCGATGGACGATGCCTCGAGCGCAACGAACTCGGCACCCGCCACGACCATTTTCGCCAAGGTGCGATGAATGCTGAGTACATCCGGCGTCGTCAATGATCCGCCGGACTGTGCCCCATCCGGCCACGTCACACCCAGCGTGCCTATGCCACCGGCGGCCCGACCAGAGTCGTTCAGTGCGCGCACGATCCATTGCACCGTCGAGGTCTTGCCGTTCGTGCCTGTGACAGCGATGACAGTCAACGATGCAGAGGGCTGCCCATACCACTTGTCGGCCAGCGCGCCCAAACATTCGCGCAACCCTTGCACGGCATGGACGGGCACCTCACATGCAGCCGGGACAACATGATCGGACTCATCAACAAGCACCGCACGGGCTCCCGCCTTCACAGCGTCAGCGATGAAGTCGGCACCATGATGACGTGCGCCGGCAAGCGCGATGTAGACATCGCCAGGCGCAACAGCGCGAGAATCCAGATGCAGGTCGGCCTTGGCGTCGACGTGCGCGCGCAGCCAGTGCTCGATAGCGTGTGCCGGGCCGGTCATCGCACACGCTCCGGGGCATTGGCGACGATGGTCGACTCAAACGGCGCGTCGGGTTTCACACCCATCACGCGCAGGCTGGCCCCGACGATACGCGAGAACACCGGGGCGGCAACCGCACCACCGTAATAGGCGCCTTTTTGCGGCTCGTCGATGGAAACGGCCACGATGATCTTGGGATCGGAGACGGGCGCAAAACCCACGAACGAGCTGCGATACCGGCTGGTGCTGTATTTACCGTCAACGATCTTGCGCGCCGTACCGCTCTTGCCCGCCACGCGATAACCCTGGACCTGAGCGGCCTTCGCGCCGTCCGGACCCGCCGCGGCTTCCAGCATGGAACGCAACATGACTGCAATCTTGGACGGATAGACTTTTACACTGGTCGGCTCGCTGTCCCGCTTCACCAGACTGAGCGACACCATGTCACCGTCGCGCGCAAACACCGAATAAGCCCGGGCGACCTGCAGCAGCGACACGGACAGACCGTAGCCATAAGCCATGGTTGCCTTTTCGATCAGGCGCCACCGATCCCAGGGACGCAGGCGGCCAGGTGCGGCACCGGGGAAGCCGATCTGCGGCGCGGTACCAAGCCCCAGCGTCGTAAAACGATCCCACATTTCCTGCGACTGCAGGCGTTCCGAAATCATGGTCATGCCAATGTTGCTCGACCTGCGCAGAACATCGCCCACGGCAATCGAACCATTGCGACTCACGTCGCTGATGGTCGAGCCCTGGTAGCGGAACTTGCCATTACCCGTTTCAAATATGGTGGTGGGCGTGATGCGTCCAAGATCAAGCGCCAGGGCAGCGGTGAATGGCTTCATGATCGAGCCTGGCTCGAACGTATCGGTGATCGCCATGTTGCGCAGATTGGCAGGCTTGTAGGTCTCGCGCCGGTTGGGGTCGAACGTCGGCAGGTTGGCAAGCGCGAGCACTTCACCCGTTCGCACATCCAGCACGACCGCCGCTCCCGCGCGTGCGCCGCGCTCTTCCAGGGCGTCCTGCAAGGCTTTGTAGACAATGAACTGCAGCCGGGTGTCGATGGACAGACGCAGATCCTTGCCATCGACGGAAGGCACAACCGCCTGAACGTCTTCGATCACCCGACCCAGTCGATCCCTGATGACCCGCCGGCTACCCGCCGTACCGGAAAGCAACTCGTTGAACGTGAGTTCCACGCCCTCCTGGCCGCGGTCTTCGATATTGGTGAATCCGACAACATGGCCCATGACCTCGCCATCGGGATAGTAGCGACGATTCTCACCCAGCTGGTGTACGCCAGGGATGCTGAGCGCCTTGATCTCGTCACCCACATCGACCGTGACCTGGCGTTTGAGATAGACAAAATTGCGGTCGTCATCGATACGCGCACGTATGTCGGCTTCGGGCATCTCAAGCAGCTTCGCCAACGCTTTCATCTGCACGTCGGTTGCTTTTTTGATGTCTTCGGGAATGGCAAAAATGCCACGTGCCGGTACGCTGGAAGCCAGCACGGCACCGTTGCGGTCCAGGATCTTGCCGCGCATGGCTGGCAGGGGAATGGTGCGCTCGTAACGGCGTTCGCCCTGCTGCTGCAGGAATTCCGTCGAGATGCCTTGCAAAAAGAGAGCCCTTCCCACCAGCGTGAGAAATCCAGCGAAGATGAGAATCAGAACCAGACGTGCGCGCCACATGGGCAGCGAGCCACGCAACACGGGATTCTCGAAGAAGGGCACGCGCTTCATTTAGTCGCCCCTGTAGTGGTACGGGGCTGGTTCAGGTAGATCGTGCGATCAGGCACGATGCCCAGCATGCCGAGTTCGCCGCTGGCGGCTTCGTCCACCCTGGAGTTGCGCGCATATTCCGCTCGTTCCAGCTGCAAGCGGCGCCAGCCCGTTTCCAGGTCGCGGGTTTGCGCCTGCACACGCTCGGACTCGACGAACAATTGACGCGACTGATAGCGCGCCGTCACCAGCGAAATCGCAGATAGCATCAAGACAATGGCGACGATAACGCTCAAGCGACCCATCACCCCTCCTTGCGCGCACGAGCGCGTGGACGAGGCCCTGAGCCCGGCCTGGATTGTTGCGAGGACGTCGCATCGAGCGCCTTGACGAAGGAAGACGCGCCCGCGTCGGGCAGCGGTGTGGCGGTGCGCTCTGCCACCCGCAACACTGCGGAGCGGGCTCGGGGATTGATCGAGACCTCTTCATCGTCGGCGAGAAAACGCCCCAACGCACGCACGACGGGTTGCGGCATTTCGCTTTCTCGCAGCGGCATCCGTGCAAAGGCCGCAGCGGGTCGCGACGCTGCAGCGATGCACTGCTTGACCATGCGGTCCTCCAGCGAATGGAAGCTGATCACAGCCAATCTCCCATCGGGTGCGAGCAGCTCTAGAGTTGCCGCGAGGGCGACAGCGAGTTCTTCGAGCTCGCGATTGATGTAAATCCGTAAAGCCTGAAAGGTGCGTGTGGCCGGATGTTGACCCTTTTCGCGCGTCCGGACGGCACTGGCAACGAGCTCTGCAAGCTCGAGCGTGGTGTCGATCGGCCGTGTTGCGCAGCGAGCTGCAATCGTTTTTGCAATCTGAAAAGCAAACCGTTCTTCGCCATAGCTAGCTATGACCTCCCGCATCTCGTCCACACTGGCTTGCGCCAACCATTGCGAGACCGTCTGGCCTCGCGTCGTATCCATGCGCATGTCCAGAGGGCCATCACGCATGAACGAAAAACCTCGTTCGGCATCGTCGATCTGCGGAGAAGACACGCCCAGATCAAACATTGCCCCATCGATCCTGTCGATGCCCAGATCCGCCAGGGCATCGACCAGAGTCGCAAAACCATCATGAACCACCGTGACCCGAGAGTCCTCGCCGGCCAGTGCCCGCGCGACGTCGATCGCGGCTGGGTCTTTGTCAAATACGACCAGACGTGCATCCGGGGCCAGACGTGCCAACAAGGCACGACTATGACCACCCCGACCGAACGTCCCATCCACATAGATGCCACCGCCACGCCCTTCGGCGGGCAAACGTTCAGGACGCGTCAACGCCTCCGATTTACTGCGGACACCAAAAACAGGGTTCACCAAGGCATCCACCGTCGGTGCCAGCAGCACAGGCCGGTGTTCGAAATTCATCACAGCGCGCTAAAAAGAAAACTGGTTCAAGACGTCTGGCATTCCTTTGGCCAGATCCTCCGCTTCACGACGCTCCAACTCGGTCGTATCCCAAAGCTCGAAGTGCGCTCCCATTCCCATCATCATGACCTCGCGGGACAGCCCCGCCGCATTGCGCAACTCCGGCGAAATCAGGATGCGCCCGGCACTATCGAGCTCCACATCCTGCGCACTGCCCAGGAGCAAACGCTGCAACGCCCTGCCAGACATTGGAAATGCCGCAATCTCGGCACGCTTTTTTTCCCACTCGGAACGGGGATAGATCAGAAGACATCCGTCGGGGTGGCGTGTCAGCGTGACACGCCCTTCCGCCTGCGAAACGAGCGCGTCGCGATGCCGGGTAGGTACTGAGACCCTCCCCTTGGCATCCAGCGTGAGCGCGCTGCGTCCTTGAAACACCCAATTCTCTCCCACTTATTTGCACAAAATCCTACTTTTTCCCACTCTACGGCAATGGTTTGACCCGGTCAAGTGAGCGCTTAACTTTTTTCAATCACAACAAGGACTTAGGAGTGATCCCGCATTTGTCGCGTTTTAAAAAACGTTAATAAATCAGGAGCTTGCGACCTGAAATGAAAGTCCACTCTGAGAAGGGATGCCACAGTTGTCACGTTTTTTACGTTTGGTGGGAATTTGCCCGGAGTTAGAGGATATTCAGGTCACTTTCAGCCATGCAAACCGTGCCGGACTGGCTCGACCGCACCGCGTCGCCTGCGCGCACAGCAAAAGGCCGCTCTACCTTTTCAGGTGGAGCAGCCCAGTCATCGCTGGAAGAGAATCCAATAAGCAGAGCAGATCTATAGGCCGGATTCTGTATACCGGGTCGCCCCGGCAGGCAATCATTCCTCTGGTCAGGCCATTGCTGGCATGATCTAGCCACCTACCCGCGTACTCGGACGGAACCACCCTACGACAGCCGAGGCTGTCACGTACGCCTATTTGATGTTGCTCCGGATAGAGGTTGCCGCGTTTCACCCATCTGCGCAGCCGATCCTGAGACCGGCGCCATACGGTGATGACCGTATCAGTGCCTGCCGCCTTGCGACGCCAGACCCACGCAGAAGTCTCGTCTCTGTGGTCCTGTTCCTCGGTCTCATGCATCAGGCGAACCTCGATGCACCGCCGGACGGCCGTTAGCCGTTATCCTGTCCTATGGAGTCCGGACCTTCCTCGATGTCTCGAATCAAGACACCGCGATTGCCCGATCTGCCCTGCAAGCGCCATTCTAATGCACAGTGCGACAATAGCGTCTTGATTCTTGCAAAGCGTTGTCCATGGCTCCCACCAATCTCATCAGTTTTACCCAGGTCCAGTTGGCTTTCGGGCACCACCCGCTGCTCGACCATGCCGACTTTTCCATCCAGTCCGATGAACGCATCGGATTGATCGGACGCAACGGTGCAGGCAAGTCCTCCTTGCTGCGACTGCTGGACGGCCGCGCCCTGCCCGACGATGGCGACATTGCCCGTCGCTCAGGCCTGCGCGTCGCAACGGTGGAGCAGGAGCCCGAGCTGGACGAATCACTGACCGTCTTCGAAGTCATCTGCGGCGACGCAATGGAAGAAGAAGACTGGATGCGCCCCTCACGCGCGAACGCAGTGATTGAAAAATTGGGCTTGAATGCGGATGCCCGGATTGCCGGCCTTTCGGGGGGGACCCGAAAACGAGTTGCCCTGGCGCGAGCCCTGGTGGGCGAGCCTGATCTACTGTTGCTGGACGAGCCGACCAACCATCTGGATTTCGATGGCATTGCCTGGCTCGAAAGCATGCTGCTGTCCTGGCGCGGCGCAGCCATCATCATCACCCACGACCGACGATTCCTGGATGCCGTGGCGACCCGCATCGTGGAACTCGATCGCGGCCGCCTGCTCAGTTTTCCCGGCAACTTCAGCCAATGGCAGGTGCGCAAGGCGCAGTGGCTCGAATCCGAACGCCTGGAGCAGGCCCGGTTCGACAAACTGCTGGCGCAGGAAGAAGTGTGGATCCGAAAAGGCGTCGAAGCACGGCGTACACGCAATGAAGGACGCGTACGCCGCCTCGAACAACTACGAGTCCAGCGCGCCGAACGTCGCGAACGTTTGGGCAACGTCTCGCTCGCCGTCTCGCAAGGCAGCAAATCGGGCAAGCTGGTCGCCGAACTGGATGGCATCAGCAAAGCGTTTGGCGACAAGCAAGTCGTCCGCGACTACAGCACCACTCTTTTTCGCGGCGACCGAATTGGTCTCATCGGCCCCAATGGCGCAGGCAAGACAACGCTACTCAAGCTGATCCTTGGCCAATTGGAACCGGACAGCGGCACCACGCGCATCGGCACCAATGTCACCGTCGCCTACTTCGATCAGATGCGCGGTCAGTTGGACGAAAACGCCACACTGGTCGATGTCATCAGTCCGGGAAGCGAGTGGGTGGAAATCGGCGGCGAACGCAAGCACGTCAAGAGCTATCTGGGCGACTTCCTGTTTTCGCCCGCCCGGGCGAACTCGCCAGTGAGCAGCCTGTCCGGCGGCGAACGTGCCAGACTCCTGCTTGCCCGCCTGTTCGCACGGCCCGCAAACGTACTGGTACTGGACGAACCCACCAACGATCTGGATATAGAGACCCTGGAGCTGCTCGAGCAATTGCTTCAGGAATACTCAGGCACCGTGCTTCTGGTCAGCCACGACAGAACCTTCCTGGATAACGTCGTCACCCAGACCATCGCCTACGAGGGCAACGGTCAATGGCACGACTACGTTGGCGGCTACGACGACTGGCTACTCCAACGTCGCACACCGGCACCTGAAGCGGCACCCGCCCAGGCATCCGCATCGCCAGCAGCGGCAGTTCCACAATCGCCCTCACCTGTCGCCGAAAAACCCAAGACGACCAAAAGCAAGCTGGCACCTTGGGAACAGAAAACCCTGGACGACATCCCTGAAGAGATCGCTCGCATCGAGGGCGAGCAGGCCGAACTATCGGCCCGCCTCGCAGACGGCACGCTGTATCGCGACGCCCCTGACGAGGTCGAACAGATCAACAACTCGCTTGCCGGGCTGCAGAAGCAACTGGAAGATCTGTTCGAAAAATGGGAGAAGCTGGAGGCAAAACGCAACGGCGCGTAGCAACGCGACCGACTCAACACTGAGCCTGGTCGCTTCGTCTATCTACCCACGAGCGCTCAGGCACAGGCTCCCGCAAAGCGCCACTGCAATGTCTCACCTGCTGCCAACGGCACAATCGTCGTGCCGTCGAATGGCAGCTCGTGCGGTACCTCATTGGGCTCGCGCGTAAGCGTAAGCGTGCCCGTGTTGCGAGGCAAACCATAAAAATCCGGGCCGTGATGGCTCGCAAAACCTTCCAGGCGATCCAATTTGTCCACGCTCTCAAATGCAGCGGCATACAGTGCCATCGCGTGCAAACCTGTGTAGCAACCCGCACAACCACACGCATTTTCTTTCAGGCCCCGCGCGTGAGGCGCGCTATCGGTGCCCAGGAAAAAACGGGAACTGCCGCTGGTCGCCGCTTCCAGCAAAGCCACGCGATGTTGCTCTCTCTTGAGAATCGGCAAGCAATACCAGTGCGGCCGCATCCCACCCGTAAAAAGCGCGTTGCGGTTGTACAGAAGGTGCTGGGGAGTGATCGTCGCAGCAATCGGACCTTCTGCATCACGCACATAGTGCGCCCCTTGCATGGTGGTGATGTGCTCGAAAACGACCTTCAGCTCCGGGAACGCCCGGCGCAAAGGAAGCATGATACGGTCGATGAACAGCGCTTCGCGATCAAAGACATCCACAGCAGGATCCGTGACTTCGCCATGCACCAGCAGCGGCATGCCACAGGCTTGCAAGGCTTCGAGCGGAGCCCGACAGAACTTCAACAGATCCGTCACTCCAGCATCCGAGTTAGTCGTTGCACCTGCCGGATAGAGCTTGACCGCGTGCACCATTCCGGAATCACTGGCTCGCCGAATCTCATCAGCCGACGTGTTATTCGTCAGATATAGCGTCATGAGTGGCTCGAACGCAGTCTTCGACACCCCTTCTGCCCCCAAAGCCGCGAGAATTCTCTCGCGGTATGCCAGCGCCATGTCAGTCGTGGTCACCGGCGGCCGAAGATTTGGCATGATGATCGCCCGGCGAAACTGACGAGCCGAGTCGGGAACCACTGCAGCCATTGCATCGCCATCACGCAAATGCAGATGCCAATCGTCGGGTTGTGTAATCGTGATTGAATTCGGTGAATTAGACATAGGGATCATTGTGCGAGCGGCATGCCACGTTCGGCCAGCGCACAAAACATGGCGCCACCTAACGGAATCACCGCATCATTGAAATCAAAGCGTGAATTATGCAGGACGCGACCAGATTCAGCGCCGCCCTGGCCCAGGCGAAAGTAAGCACCCGGGCGTTGTTGCAACATAAAGGAGAAATCCTCCGAGCCCATCGAGGGCGTGAGATCGCGAACCACATGCTCACGGCCCACCAGCTCGGTTGCGATATCGGCTACCAAATGTGCGTGAGCAGGGGTGTTCAGTGTCGCAGGAAACATGCGCTCGTAAGTAAACTGCGCAGTCGCACCGAAGGCCTGTGCAACGCCCTGAGCGACCTCCCTCATACGCTGTTCGACAAGCTCCTGAACCGTACGCCTGAATGTGCGCACCGTCCCCACAAGACGAGCCTCGCTGGGGATGACGCTCATGGCTCCGGGATTGCCGGCCTGCATCGATCCGATCGAGACCACGGCAGCATCCAGCGGATTGACGTTCCTTGAAACCACGCTCTGTAAGGCGGCAATCACATGGCCTGCCGCAAGCACAGGGTCGATCGTCTGGTAGGGATGGGCCCCGTGTCCGCCCTTCCCCTTGATGATCACCTCGAACCTGTCAGCCGCAGCCATCATGGGGCCAGGATTCACCCCAACGGTGCCTACAGGTAAACCAGGCCAATTATGCAACGCATAGATTGCGTCGCACGGGTATGTTTCAAATAGACCGTCCTCCAGCATGGCGCGCGCACCTCCCAGTCCCTCCTCCGCGGGCTGGAAAATGAGCACCACGGTACCGTCGAAATCACGGCTATGAGCGAGATAACGCGCAGCGCCCAAGAGCATGGCCGTGTGTCCATCATGCCCGCAGCCGTGCATCAGTCCCGATTTCGTGGATCGATGCGCAAAGGTGTTCTCCTCTGTCATCGGCAGCGCATCCATATCCGCTCTTAGACCGATCATGCGCCCACTGGTGTTCTCCCGTCCCCGGATGACACCGACCACGCCCGTCTTGCCGATACCGCGTTGCACCTCGATGCCACACGTCTCAAGGTAGGAGGCCACGATTCCGGCAGTCCTGACCTCTTCGAATCCAAGTTCGGGATGAGCATGAAGGTCTTGCCGCAGGGCCGACAACTCAGCATGAAATGATTGGATAGCGGCAAGCGGATTGCGTAGGGTCATGGAGAGTCGAGGCGCAAGAAGTCAGTTGCGATACGCAAGTTTAGTTGCTACAGAGGATAAATGCCTTTGTTTTTAGGCTGTAGACACGTTATGCTGCCGCGCAGGACATTTTTTTCCAATCATCCCGAGAAGGAGCGCCGCTAATGGCCACAACCTCCACCACCGCGCGCAAGCCGAACGCCGCCTTCATGAAGCCTTTGACGCCCAGCGCCGAATTGGCAGCAGTCATTGGGCCAGAAGCCGTTCCGCGCACCGAGGTCACCAAAAAAATCTGGGATTACATCAAGAAACAGGACCTTCAAGATCCCAGCAACCGTCGCAACATCAATGCTGACGCCAAACTGCGTCCCATTTTTGGCAAAGATCAAGTCTCGATGTTCGAATTGACCAAACTGGTCAACGCTCACTTGAAGTAAGCGCACGAGTCAGCCTGCGTGACATCCGTCAGGCAGGCCGGTATTCATTGCAAATAGAAAAAGAGCAGAATTCTGCTCTTTTTTTATTGGCGCATTTTGTTGCCAGATGGGTGAACTGCTTTGCCAGCTCTTGGCTGCCGCCTCGCCGCCGCACATCGCTCGTGCCCCCCCCATCGCCCGTTCGCTACGGTTGCGGACGACCCGATAAGCCTCAACCAGCTCCCTCTCGACCACTCGGACCGATCTTGTTCGGTCCACTGTAGGGAGCCTGCGTCATAGGGGCAATGCCCCGTCGCGGGGACCGACGCTTTGAGACCCGCTGTTCGGCGCAAATGCCCCTTGCGGGACGGAAATAGCGGCCCCTCTCTTTTTGAGAGCAGGCCCTACCCCTTAGCTTCGTTTGGAATCAGGCGTACTGGTTAGGCGCACGCCCATCGAGCAACGACAACCAGCCTCGTGCGACGCGATAGACCACCCAGACGATTGCGCCGAGAAGAACGACCCATCCGATCAAGATAAACGTCAGAATGAAACCGATGGCGCACCAGAGGAGAGCCCACCAGAAGGTGCGCAGCAACCAATCGAAGTGTGCGGCATACACCGTCCCCGCAGCATCGGCGCGCTTGAGATACATCACCACCACGGCCGCAAAGGTCGCGATCGCCAGAAATCCACTAGTGAGAAAACCTATCGCATACAACGCGTAGACCACATGAGTGAGCTTGCGCAAATCAGGCGTGGGCATGTTGCTCTGTGGAGGAATGTTCGAGTCAGTTTCAATCAATTTAGCGCTCCATCAACGATGTTTAAAGCATATTACCGCACTCGGAGTAACGTTTGACGCATCCGGACAAACAACATCATGGCATAGTAAACGGGACTAATTGTGACCAAGCGCTTGATTGTGACGCGATCAATATTCCGTTATTGATGATTCAGTGCGCTTGATGGATCGATGACTCCGAAAGATTCTGAATTCCAGATGATCCAGTACCCACGAATAATGCCACGACACCAGCCGGATCTGGATAACGCGCGTTTATCAGGGGCCTGAGTTGGTAAGCAGATCGATGCTCTAGCGTGGGCATTTACGCCCAATGGTGCTGGCGCGTGCCACCCGGCTCGCGGGGTCGATTGACGATTGACGATTGACGATTATTGATGGTGTGGTGATGAATGACGGGAGGCCGTCATTGTTGGGCGCCACTAAATTGGGTGACCCTAAACTGGGCGAAACTAAATTCGGTGACCCTTAAAGCAAAACCCCGCAGAGGATACTCTGCGGGGTTTTGGGGAATAAAAGCCTAACGATGACCTACTTTCACAGACGTCCGTCCACTATCATCGGCGCAAAGGCGTTTCACGTTCCTGTTCGGGATGG
>JAEYZR010000179.1 GCA_023427945.1 Pseudomonadota bacterium
ACTGCAAAGTCTACAAGGTGGACGCGGGGCAGGGCGAGAACGTCACATGGACGCTGGTGTTGCAGGCGGAGCCTTATCTTTTGCCACGCTTGTGTGTTCGACAGTCCTTGACCGCCGGCAAGGATCATGTGACGGCATTCATCGGGCTGCAGGCCATAGGAGCCGGGGGCTGTTGCTCTGGCCGTCCGGAACACCGCTCGTCAGATGGCGTGAACTGGAAACCGCACTGAAGCGGCTCGAAGTGGCCGGATCTGACTGATCAGGCCACTTCGAAGACGAGCCAGGTTCAGGTCGTGGTGCGATCGTCTGAGGATGCCGCTGCTTGTGCCTGCTTGGCATCATCACCTTGCGGCGCTGCCTTCGCGTCGGCCTGCTCGGGTTTTTGCACGGTATCCGACTGTTCTGATGGCGCCACATCGCGTGCGGCATCAGTTGGGGCGGATGGCGCTACATCGCGTGCGGCATCAGCTGGTGCGGATGGCGCCACATGGCTTGCGGCATCAACCGGGGCTGACTGCGCCACGTCGCTTGCCACATCCGCCAAAGCTGAAGGTGCCTGAGCGGGTTCGGCATCCGGTTGTGCAGCCTGCGTGGCAGCGGCCTGCTGTGCGGGCTGGGCGGGAGCACCACCCGCGTTGGCCTGCTCCGGCGAGTCTGCGTTGCCGGCCTGATCGGCCTTGGCGGCTTTCTTGCGTTTGACCGCGCCGCTGGTACGCTGGCGATGCGCCAACTGGCGCGCACGCTTGGCTTCGGCGGCAGTGACCACCCCGACAGGCTCGCCTTCCAGCGACACGCGTGCGGCGTCTTCCACCAGACAGGCCCAATAGCGCGCCCCCTGGCACCAGGTCTTGATGGCCAGTGTGATGTCTTCGGCGGGCAGGCCAAGCGCCTGGGTCTGGCCCAGCAGCTCTTCGTGTATGCCGAGCTTCAGCGGCACCTTGGCGGCAGGTTTCTTGGGGAATGCCTTTGGAAACTTGCGTTGGAGGCGCGAAATCGTGACGACGACGGGGTCGACATCCTGCGCAGGGGCACCGGTACGCTCCGGACGTGCATGGCCGGACGGCTTGCCCGGGCGGGCAGCGCCAGAACCCCCTGCGCCCGGCTTGCCGCCATGCGTAGACGGCTTGCCGGTGTGCGCCGATGGTTTGCCCGGTTTGCCATGCCGGGCCGACGGCCCACCAGGCTTGCCTTTGCGCGCATCGGATGCCGCCTGGTCGTCCGACGCGGGCGAGGCTTTCTGCCGTGCGCGTCGTTCCTTTTCAGCCTGCTCGGTAAGTTGCTGCCTGAGCGCAGCAAGTTGTTCAAAACCCATAGCGGTGACATGCCCTTATTAAGACCGGGCATTGTACCGTTGTATCTGCTGCGGTAGTGCGATCTCAGGTATTTGGATCAGGCAGGGTTCAACGCACCATGCAGGGGCGCTTGTTGTCGAAGGTCCATCCAGGGATCAGATATTGCATGGCGATGGCGTCATCGCGTGCGCCCAGGCCGTGTTCCAGGTACAGGCGATGGGCTTTTTCGACCTGATCCATGTCGATGTCCACACCCAGGCCCGGGCGTTTCGGCACGGCGACACGTCCTCCTTCGATCCTGAAGGGTTCACGCGTGAGTCGCTGGCCGTCCTGCCAGATCCAGTGCGTATCGATCGCGGTGATCTGCCCAGGGGCGGCGGCCGCCACGTGGGTGAACATGGCCAGCGAAATGTCGAAGTGGTTGTTGGAGTGCGAGCCCCAGGTCAGGCCCCAGTCGTTGCACATCTGGGCGACGCGCACCGAGCCCTGCATGGTCCAGAAATGCGGGTCGGCAAGCGGAATGTCGACCGACTGCAACGTGATAGCGTGCCCCATCTGACGCCAGTCGGTGGCGATCATGTTGGTTGCGGTGGGCAGGCCCGTAGCACGGCGGAACTCGGCCATGACTTCCCTGCCGGAGTATTCGCCTTCGGCCCCGCAAGGGTCTTCGGCATAGGCCATGACGCCTCGCAGGTCCTTGCACAGACGGATGGCATCGGCCAGCAACCAGCCGCCGTTGGGGTCCAGTGTGACGCGGGCATCGGGAAACGCCTCGTGCAGGGCAATGATCGCCTCGACCTCTTGTTCGCCGCGCAGTACGCCACCCTTGAGCTTGAAATCGTTGAACCCATAACGTTCGCGGGCCGCTTGCGCGAGCGCCACGATGGCCTGGGGCGTGAGTGCTTTTTCATGGCGCAGCCTGAACCATGTCGAGTCGGCCTCGGGTTCGCTGCGGTAGGCCAGGTCTGTGGTGTTGCGGTCGCCGACGTAGAAGAGGTAGCCCAGCATTTCCACGCTGTCGCGCTGCTGCCCCTCGCCCAGCAGTTCGGCAACGGGCACGCCCAGGTGTTGCCCCAGCAAGTCCAGCAAAGCGGCTTCCAGCGCCGTGACGACGTGTACGGTGGTGCGCAGGTCGAATGTCTGCTTGCCGCGCCCGCCCGGGTCGCGGTCGGCAAATTGGGTGCGCACGTGCTGCAACAGGCGTTGCCAGATGCCTATGGGTTGATTCAGAACCAGGCTGCGCGCCTGTTCGAGCGTCTGGCGGATGGCCTCTCCACCCGGCACTTCACCCACCCCGACGTGGCCCGCACTATCTTTGAGAATGACGATGTTGCGCGTGAAAAACGGACCGTGTGCCCCGCTCAGGTTGAGCAGCATGCCATCGTGCCCGGCAACCGGGATGACTTGCATGTTCACGATGACAGGTGTTGCGCTGGAAGCAGTGGGTACGATCGGTTCGGTCATGACTGTCCTTGGTTGTGGCAGATATTCAGGCGGTTGATGTGAGAATGTTAGCGCTAACATAACGGCCTTTGGGAATTATGCGCTAAGGGATTTCCCGGATTCTGGTGATGTGCCCGGTGGCGGGCTTCAACTGCTCGCGCGTTCGACCAGTGTGAAGCCCACGTCCACGACGGACTGGGCGGGGGTGCGGCCTTCGGCGCGATCGATGATGAATTGCGCCGCCTGGCCGCCGATGGCATTGGCGTCTATGCGTACCGAGGTCAGTGCGGGGTGCAGGCTCGCGCAGAAATCGAGATCACCAAACCCCACGACCGACAGTGCGCGAGGCACCTCCAGGCTGCGCGCATGGGCTTCGGTGAGCGCGCCCAGCGCCATCATGTCGGAACTGCAGAACACGGCATCGGTCGCGGGATGCGAATCGAGCAATCGCGCCAGGCCCTCACGCCCGCCCGCCAGCGTGCCGGGGGCCGGCGCCATCATGACCGCGATCTCGGGCAGGCCCAGTTCGCGTGCGCGAGCGACGAATGCCTGGCTGCGGCGTGCCGCACGCTGATCCTGGGCCGTGATGAGGGCCAGGTGCCGGCGGCCCTTGTCGTACAGATACTGGCAGATGGCCCGGCCGACTTTTTCGTGCGAGAAACCGACCAGCATGTCGATGGGATCATCGCTGAGGTCCCAGGTCTCCACGACGGGAATGCCGCAGACCTGCAGCCTTTTTCTGCCACCGGGCGAGTGCATGATGCCGGTCAATACGATGCCATCGGGGCGGCGCCCGATGATGGCGTCCAGCAGGTCGTCCTCGCGTGCGTCGTCGTAATTCGTCTGCCCGAGCATCAACTGATAGCGTGCGCGGGCGAGCGATTCGGTCAGCGCATGCACGCTTGCCGAGAAGATGGGGCCGGAGATGGTCGGCACGATGGCCGCGACCAGGCGCGTGCTTTTGTTGGCGTTCAGGTTGCGCGCAAGCAGGTTGGGAACGTAGCCCGTCTGCGCGATGGCTGCGCGCACACGCGCAAGGGTGTCCTGCGAAAGCTGGTCAGGCGAATTCAGCGCCCGCGAAACCGTGATCGCCGAGACCCCTGCGACGCGAGCCACATCGTGGGCGGTCACCGTGCGCAATGGACGTGAGGCGGGCGGAGAGGCAGGCATGGGAGGCGGCGGCATGATGTGGGAAAGAAACAGTGCGGGCCATCTTAGCGTGTCGTCTCGTTTGCTGAAAGGCCATGCAAATTTTGCATTGGCCGCGTGTCGACCCGGCTGGCATGCTGGACGCATGACTATTCCATCTGCAAGACGACTCATCGGTGTGCTTGGCGGCATGGGGCCGGCGGCCACCATCGACTTCATGGCGCGCATCACGGCCAACACGATCGCGACCATCGACCAGGAACATGTGCCTTTGCTGGTGCACAGTGTGCCCCAGATTCCTGACCGCTCCAGTGCCATCCAGGCCCATGACGACAGCCCGTTCGAACCCATGCGGCGCGGCATCGACGTGCTGGTCGGGGCGGGTGCGAAGTTCATTGCGATCCCCTGCAACACGGCGCATTTCTGGCACGAGCGGCTGTCTCGCGAGACGCCGGTGCCCATTCTGCACATTGCCGATGCCGTCATCGCCATGCTGACCGCCACGGGTGCACCATTGGGCACGGTAGCCATCATGGCCACGCGGGGTACGATTGCCTGCGACATCTATCACACGCGGCTGACCCAGGCCGGTGCCCAGGTCATCGTGCCGGACGAGACTATCCAGCGCGATGTCGACGCCTCGATCGCGTGTGTAAAAGGCGGGCGGCCCGACCTGGGACGCGAGCACCTGGAACGTGCGGCAGCGGCCCTGATGCAGGCTGGTGCGGATCGTCTGCTGCTGGCGTGCACCGAGTTGCCGGTGGCATGTGCGGCAACACAGTATCAGCCACTGGCCATCGACTGCACCGATGCGCTGGCACGTGCCTGTGTGGCCGCTTCGCTGGGTCAGCTCGCCCAAGGCGGTCCGTTTGAAGACGACGAGAGCGAAGGCGATGTCGATCCTGCCCTTTTCGCGATGTGCCCGACTCCGGTAATCTGAGCGCTGGGGCGCGATCATTCGGCGCGTTCAGGAGAATATGATGGATACGCGCTGGCTACAGGATTTCCTGACGGTCGCAGAGATCGGCAACTTCACGCGCTCGGCCTATGAGCGCCATACCTCCCAGACCGCATTCAGCCGTCGCATACAGGCGCTGGAAGCGTGGCTGGGCGTGACGCTGATCGATCGCAGTGTGTTCCCCACCCGGCTCACGCCGGAAGGCGAGCGCTTCAGGGAAGACGCCGCCGACATCCTGGAAAAACTGCTGGCCGCCAAGGCGGGTGTAGGCACCCCGGCCACGCAACGGCGCGACAAGGTTCGCATCGCCTCGCCGCATGCCCTGGCGCTGGGCCGTCTGCCGGCATGGTGGACGGACTGGTCGCAGAAGCGGCGCCTGACCTGCCATGTGGTGCCGGGCAATGTGCACGACACGGTGACTGCGCTGGTGTCGGGCGAATGCGATCTGCTGCTGTGTTTTCATCATGCGCAGCAACCCGTGCATCTGGATGACGAGCGGTTCGAGCGCGTGCTGATCGGCACCGAGCGCATACAACCTTATGTGGCACGCGCGCGCCTCGAACAGTGGCAGGCGGGCCCGGCCCATGCGCCCGGCATTCCGCTGCTGATGTACAGCGCCGGCACCTACCTTGGCCGCATGGTCGAACTGATCTGTCAGACGGCGGACCAGCCTCTGGCAGGCGAGGTCGTGTTCGAAAGCGACATGGCCGATCTGCTTGCCAACATGGCGGCACAGGGGCAGGGCATGGCGTGGCTGCCGCAATGCGCGGCTGCCCAGTTGGGCGAGCGTCTGGTGGCTGTCGACGATGACCGGTGGAGCATGACGGTATCGCTGGCCGCTTATCGTGATCGCACCAACCAGTCGCCCGCGCTGGGGCGGCTGTGGGACGGCATCGCCGCCCACGGGCATTGAAACGGCCAGGGCATGCATCACTCCTGCTGCATGTTGGCGCGTTGCACGACCCCTTTCATGGTTTCCAGTTCGGCAGCCTGAAACTGCTTCAGCGACTCGGGTGTGCCGGCAAAGATTTCGGCGCCCAGGCTGCTCAGGAACGTTGCGCTTTCGGGTTGGCGAAGCAGTTCTGCCACCGCGTCAGCCAGGGTCTTGACGATGGCCGGGTCCATGTTGGCGGGACCGAACACAGCAGACCATGCAAATGCTTCATAACCTTTGTTGCCGCTCTCCTGCATGGTGGGTACGTCAGGCAGCTCTTTCAGTCGCTCTGGGCTGCCCACTGCGAGGGGGCGCAGTTTGCCGCCCCGGATCAACGGCATGACGGCACTGACATCGGCCAGGCTGTATTGCAGGATTCCGCCGGCGACATCGGTCAGGGCGGCTGCGGTGCCTTTGTACGGCACGTGCGTGGCCTTGATGGCGTTCATCTCGTGAAAGAGTTCGAGATTGGCCTGGTAGGTGGCCGTGCTGGTGCCGAAGTTCAGTTTGCCCGGAGCCTGCCTGGCCGCCTTGACCAGATCGGCGAGGCTCTTGTAGGGCGAGTCAGCGCCCACCACCAACAGCATAGGGAAGCGTGCCACCGGTGCGATGGGTGTGAAGTCGCGGATGGGGTCATAGGGAATGTTCTTGTAGACCGCTGCGTTGGTGGTGACCGGAGAGTTGGTGGACACGAACAGCGTATAGCCATCTGGTGGGGCCGCGATCACGGCTTGTGCGGCGATGAAACTGTTGGCGCCCGGCCGGTTTTCCACGACGAATGTCTGCTTGAAGCGATCTCCCAGATGCTTGGACAGAAAACGTGCCGTGTTGTCTGCCGCACTGCCGGGAGGCAGCGACACGATGAGTTTCACGGTGCGATCCGGATAGCTCGCCGCATGCACAGCCGTTGCGGCGAACGCACTGCACGCCATCAGTGTGGCACCTAGCAGATTGCGCAGGTTCATGTTCAGTCTCCTCTGTTATTTTGTGCGGCGTGCTGCACGCCGTGCGCGTCTGTACCAGCTGGACGGCAATCTGAATACTAGGCAACTCGCGCACGTCGGCCCAATACTTTATTTACATGCTGGTATATAGCGCGTGCATGACCACGAATGCATGGGGAGCAGTCGCAGAACGCGTTAAGCTGTGGCCAGGGGCTGGGTTGCATGAGTGCATGATGGCTCGGCTGGTTTCTGTGAGTAGCATTCGGCCACCGGCGCCGACCAAGGAGAAAGAGAGATGAGTCATCAGTATCGTTCCCCGCGTGCAGACAGAACATGGCACTCATACGCTTCGATGGCGATGTGTGCCGCGGCCTTTGCGGTCGCTTCCAGCATGGCGCCCGCCGATGTGCATGCCGCCGACGCTTATCCGAACAAGCCCATCACGCTGGTCATCCCGTTCCCGCCGGGCGGCTCCACCGACCTGTTTGCACGCAACATGGCGCGTGCGCTGGAGAAGGAGCTCAAGCAGACCGTGGTGAGCGAGAACCGTGCTGGCGCGGGCGGCAATATCGGCGTGGGCTTCGCCTCGCGTGCCCAGCCCGATGGCTACACGCTGGTTCTGGGCACGATCGGGACTCAGTCGATCAACCAGTATCTGTACAAGGATATGCCGTTCGATCCAGAACGTGATTTCGTGCCGATCGCGCTCGTGGCCACGACGCCGAACATCATCGCGGTGAGCGCACAGTCACCGATCAAGTCGCTGGCCGATCTGATTGCCAGCGCCAAGAACAGCAAGGACAAGCCCCTGAGCTACGCCTCCCCAGGCATAGGGTCGTCGGTACATCTGACCGGGGCCTACTTCGAACAGGTCGCCGGTGTGTCGCTGCTGCACGTGCCTTTCAAGGGTGTGTCGGGTTCGATGCCGGCCGTGGTGGGCGGGCAGGTGGATATCCTGATGGACAACCTGCCCAGCACGCTGGCACAGGTGAAAGATGGCAGCAAGGTGCGCGCGATCGCCGTCACGTCGGCCAAGCGGGCACCCCAGCTGCCCGACGTGCCCACTGCCATCGAGTCGGGTGTGAACGGGCTGGACGTGACCGCATGGTTTGCCCTGTATGCCCCCAAAGGCACCCCACAACCGGTGGTGGACAAGTTGATCGAGGCCAGCCGCAAGGCCCTTGTCGAGCCTGAGTTGGTCGCCGCCTTCGACACGCTGGGGGCGCAGCCCGGTGCGCGGTTCGGTCCCGATCTCAAGGCTTTCGAAGAATCCGAGCGTGCGCGCTGGTCGGAGATCGTCAAGTCACGCGGCATTCAGGCCCAGTGAAAAGTTTCGGCCAGCCTCGTGTTGGCCACATTCATTCAGGAGTAGCGATGAACGGAGCAGATAGTCTGTGCGACACCTTATTGGCAAATGATGTCGATGTGTGCTTTGCCAATCCCGGCACGTCGGAAATGCATTTCGTGGCGGCGCTGGACCGCAAGCCAGCCATGCGCTGCGTGCTGGGGCTTTTCGAAGGTGTGGTCACGGGAGCCGCGGACGGTTACGGACGCATGGCCGACAAGCCGGCGGCGACGCTATTACACCTGGGACCGGGCCTGGCCAATGGTCTGGCCAACCTGCACAATGCCCGTCGTGCCAGCACACCCATCATCAACGTGGTGGGCGAGCATGCCACTTGGCACCAACCTCATGACGCACCGCTTGCCAGCGACATCGAAAGTCTTGCGCGTCCCATGTCGAACTGGGTGCATCGTATCGACAGCGCCAACGATGTGGCCCCCGCCGCCGCGCGCGCCATCACCGAGTCGCGTCGTGGCCAGGGGGGCATCGCCACGCTCATCCTGCCGGCCGATGCTGCCTGGAACGATGCGAGCGCCGACGTGCCGAAGGCGCAGATTGCCGCGTCCACCACCATCGAAGATCAGGCGTTGCGTCGTGCCAGGCAGGCCCTGGCTTCGGGGAAGCCGACCGTTATTCTGTTGTCCGGCCGGGCCCTGCGTGCACCGGCGCTCGAGCTGGCCAGCCGCATCGCACAGAAAACCGGTGCAAGGCTCATGGCGCAGCAGGCCAACGGCCGCATCGAGCGCGGCGCGGGGCGAGTCCCCATTGACCGGATTCCGTTCAATATCGATCTGGCGCTTGCGGCGCTGGCCGGCACCGAGCAACTCATCCTGATCGGCGCGCGCGCGCCGGTTGCGTTCTTCGCCTATCCGGGCAAGCCCAGCCTGATCGCGCCCGAAGGCTGCGATGTGATCGGTCTGACCCGTCCGACCGACGATCTCCTGGATGCGCTGGAGCAACTGGCCGAAGCGGTGGGCGTAGGCGCAGCCGAGCGGCCTGTGCTGGCCGAACCGGTGCAGGCCGACTTGCCCACCGGTGCGCTGAATGCGGCCAGCATCATCCAGGCCATCGGGTTGCTGAGCCCGGAGAACGCCATCATCTGCGACGAGTCCGTCACGTCCGGGCGCGATTCGTTCAAGTCGACCTTTGGTGCAGCGCCTCACGATTTCCTGCAGATCACCGGCGGCGCCATTGGTATCGGCCTGCCCCTGGCAGCGGGCGCGGCAGTGGCGTGCCCGGATCGCAAAGTCATACTCATGCAGGCCGATGGCAGCGGCATGTACACCATGCAGGCGTTGTGGACGCATGCCCGCGAGCAACTGGATGTCGTGACCATCGTGTTCGCCAATCGCAGTTATGCGATTTTGCACAACGAGCTGAAGATGGTGGGGGCGGGAGAACCTGGACGCAACGCGCGCCGCATGCTGGATC
>JAEYZR010000226.1 GCA_023427945.1 Pseudomonadota bacterium
GACTGCGCCACATACAGGCTTTCCAAGGGGAAGGGGTCGATAGACTTCGCCAACAGACCCAGGACCTCGTCGGCTTTGGCGGCGGCGGCGGCGTCGATGACCAGCCAGCGATTGACCGGGTCGATCCACACCCGCGTGTCCCGATAGATGCTGAAAGCCTTGGGCAGCAGTTCGTCGGTGACCCGCTCCTTGATTTCCTTCATCTGTTTGCGGCCCGGCTTGTAGCCCTGTTGTTCTTCGATTTCGGCTGCACGCGCCCGGGCGACCTGATTGACGACCGTCGACGGCAGCAACTTCTTGTCCACGCGCAACGACAGCAGCATCTGCCCGTTCACCGTGTGAACCAGCCCACCGTTCTCTCTGGGGGGCAACCATCCCATCGTCTGCATTTCAAGCGTGTTGCCACCCTTGAATGCCAGCTTTTCCAGGCTTTCCTCGAGCTGTTCGGCGGAGAGATTCCAGGGCGCGGCAAGGCGGAATAACTTAAGATTCTTGAACCACATGATGAGTAGGCAAAGGGTCGATTCTATACGACGTGGCCAGGCTTGCTCGAGTGAAGTGCATTCTGGCAGTGTGCGACACGATCTGTCACCCTTGAGCGTGCAGCCTTGGAGTAATGTCTGGCGCACCACAATTCAAACAAGGTGAATCGCCATGAAGGCAACCACACTTATCGGGGCGCTGCTCATCATCGTCGGCGCGGTGTCGCTGGTCTACAAAGGCTTTAATTACACCTCGGAAGAGACTGTCCTGCAGGTCGGCTCGGTCAAGGCGACTGCCGAAACCGAGAAATCGGTTGCCATACCCGCCTGGGCCGGCATTGTTGCCCTGGTCGCCGGCGTCTTGATCATCGGTACGGGCATGCGTCGTTAGTCGTAAATTCCCGACGTAAAAGGATCACGGTGCATCGTCATCGTGATCCTTTTTTATTGATCGCGGCGCGCCAGCGCCATGATCGGTCCTCCCCCATCATGGCGTGACTGAGCCGCGTATACCGTCGAAAGTTGCACTGATGAGATGTTCCACGATTTCCTCGTCACTGAAAGCGCCTCCCATCTTCAGGAACTCAACCACAGGATCGCAGGATCTCGCGTAGATCGTGTACAGAATGACTTCCGCAGGCAATGACGGCGAGAGTGCGTTTGTCTCCTGCGCCTGGACGATCCAGGCTCCCATGATTTCAGTCAGCGTCGACAGGCGCTCGGCATACGGTGCGTGATTGATCAAGACCCGTTGGATGGTGGAGCGGGTGGACGGAAGTAGCGGCATTTCGCGACGTATGTGCATACGAATGGACCAGCGCGACAGTGACTTCAGCTTGTCGAACGCGCTCATTGATCCGTCCAGTCCGCCTATGAACGCCAGCGCGCGATCGAGCAGGCGGGTCATGCTGGAGGCCGCCAGTTCATCCTTGGATTGAAAGTGTTTGTACAGGCTGGCCTTGGCGATGCCAACTTCAGCGGCTACCTCATCCATCGTCATCAGATCGAAACCCTTGACGGCCAGCAGCCGATTGACCGCATCCAGGATAGCGTCCTCTCTCAGTAGTAGTTGTTGCTGCTTGAACGACAGTTTCCGTGGCACAGGAGGCATGGCAGGTTTCAGGGTAAATACCGATCAGTCTATTTTATGAACTAACTAGTCAGAAAATGATCTGAGTGGTTAAATGTTGACTAATGAGTCGAAATTCTAAACCACCCGGTCCACTATGCCCACTACACCTACGCAATCGCCGCCACTACCCCAGGTTCCCAGCGCACTGGGCGGTCACTGGCGTCTGATCGGCAGCGCCACGCTTACATGGAGCGTGTTCCGCATGTACGACGCATCGCTCTATTACGCGGACGGGTCCGGCTATCCGGACGGCCGATACAGCCTGGTGCTGCGCTATCTGCGCAATCTGTCCGCCGATCAGATCGTGGCCGCCTCCGCGATGGAAATGAAGCGTATCTCCGACCCCGATGACGAACTGCTTCAGCAATGGGCCGATGCCCTGGAGCGGATCATGCCTGATGTGGTGAAGGGCGACGTGCTGGTCGGGGTGTTCGATGCTGCTCAAGGGGTGCGCTTCTTCTACAACGACACGCCTTGCGGGCAGATCGACTCACCCGAATTCGCGCGTGCTTTTGCTGCGATCTGGTTGTCTGAAAGCACACGCAGCCCCGCGCTGCGGCACGGTTTGCTGGGTGGGTCGGACCCGATTGCGGAGCATTGATGAATACGTCACATGCCGCGTCAGATCAGCCGCGCCAGCGGATTGCCGTGGTGGGTGCCGGCATTGCGGGTTTGGCATGTGCATGGTTGCTGGGGCGCAAGCACGACGTGACGCTGTTCGAACAGGCGTCCTACGCAGGTGGTCATACCAATACAGTGGACGTCACTATCGGCGCAGTGACACATCCTGTCGACACTGGATTTCTGGTGCATAACGAGGTGACTTATCCCAACCTCATTGCATTGTTCAACCATCTGGGGGTGGTCACGCAAGAAACAGAAATGTCGTTTTCAGTGTCGATCGAACGTCCGGATATCGAGTGGTCCGGCAGCCATCTGGGCACGGTGTTCGCGCAGCGGCGCAACCTGGTACGGCCTGCCTTTTTAGGCATGTTGCGCGACATCTTGCGCTTCAACAAACATGCTCGCCAGTACCTGCAGGAGGTGGACCCAGATACTTCCTTGAGCGAATTACTGGACCAGCACGGCTATGGACGCGCCATGCGAGACTGGTATCTGCTGCCCATGGCTGCGGCAATCTGGTCGACCAGCGTGAAGGACATGCAGCGCTTCCCGGCGCATACCTTCCTGGTGTTCTGCCTGAACCATCACCTGCTGCAGGTGAGCGGGCGACCCAAGTGGCGGACGGTGGTCGGGGGCGCCCGAACGTATGTGCAGGCGATGCTCAGGGATATTGCTGACGTCAGGCTCAGTCAGCGCTTGCGCACGCTCAGGCGCACCGCGCATGGTGTCGTTCTGTCTGTGGAAAACAGGGCGGATGAGCCTTTCGACGCCGTGGTGATGGCGTGTCATGCACCCCAGACGCTGGCGCTGCTCGATGCCAGTGAGGCCGAAGAACGGGTGCTGGAGGCGTTTCGCTATCAGCCCAACGAGGCCGTGCTGCATACCGACATCGGGCAATTGCCCAGGCGTCCCAAGACCTGGGCGGCATGGAACTACCTCTCCAGTGTGCAGGTC
>JAEYZR010000102.1 GCA_023427945.1 Pseudomonadota bacterium
GCACGAGACCATCGCCAGGGTCCAGGATGTTCTGGATGCGGTGGCATCCAGACAGATCCACTTTGGCAAACTGGGAACGGGAGCCGCTGCCAAGGTCATCAACAATGCCGTGGCGCATGCTGTGATGGCGGTGGTCGTTGAAGCAGGAGCACTTGCAACGGCGACAGGCGTGGACCATCTCAAGCTTGTGGATGTGCTTTCCGACAAGGACATGGGGCTGCACAGGCCGCTGACCTATCGCTACGCCGAGCGTATCCTGCAAGGCGACTATGAGGGTGGGATGCCCCTGGATGCCGCCCGCAAAGACTCCATGCTGGTGCTGCAACTGGCACAGCATTCGGGGGTGCCGCTGTTTGCCATCCAGGGCACTCATTCGGTGTACGACATGGCAGCCGCTGCTGGGTATGGGCGCGAGGACTACGCGGCTATCGCCAAGCTTTGGTGCGACTGGGGACGCCCGGCCGCCCCTGCCCGCGCTTCACGAGACGGGGCATAAATGGCGTACCGACCTGAAATAAACGGCGCAGTCTTGCAGCTGGCTTCGCTGGGCGAATACGCTGACGCGACCCTGCAAACCGAATTCGATGCCATGCAAGGCTGGACCATGCCTGCGCCCGAATCCTGGGCCGTAGAAGACCGCTTGAGCGTGCGCGTGCTGGTCACTTCCGTGCGACATGGTTGCGAGGCGGGCCTGTTGCAAAAGTTTCCCCGACTGCAAGCCATTTGCAGTTGGGGCGCGGGGTACGACTCCTTGCCTGTGCAAGAGGCTCGCCGCCGTGGGATTCTTGTGAGCAACACCCCGGGGGTGTTGGACGAGTGCGTGGCCGATATGGCCTGGGCGCTCTTGTTGGCGAGCTCGCGAACGCTGTGTGCTGGCAATGCGTACGTCAAGACCGGCCGATGGTTGCGCAACGGCGAATATCCGCTTTCGCGGCGCGCCTGGGGAAAGCGGCTGGGGATACTGGGCCTGGGACGTATTGGTAGCGCAATCGCCCGTCGCGGGGTGGGCTTTGGTATGGAGATCCGGTATCACGCGCGCAAGCCGCGTGGGCAGGTCGGCTATGAGTATGAGGGCGATTTGCAGGCGCTTGCGGCGTGGTCGGACTTCCTGGTGGTTGCCTGTGTCGGTGGGGAACAGACGCGAGGTCTGGTGAGCGAATCGGTTCTGCAGGCGCTCGGACCGCAGGGTATTCTGATCAACATCGCCCGGGGTTCGGTGGTGGACGAAGCGGCCATGATTCGTTTGCTGGAGCACGGCCAGCTTGGCGGTGCGGGCCTGGATGTCGTTCAAGGAGAGCCGGGTGCGCCGCTGGCACTGCGCAACCTGGACAATGTCGTGCTGATGCCGCATGTGGGAAGTGCGACGTATGAGACCAGGCTGGCGATGGAGCAACTGGTGGTGGACAACGTGCGCGAATTCATGCGCAATGCAAGAGTGCTGAGTGCCATATAGGCGCCCCGCGACTCAGTGATTTTCCGCGACCTCGTATTGCGAGTAAGGTTATGCAGATAGGCCTGTATAGCCCGGCACCCTGGCCTGTGCCGCTTGCGGAAACAGAACATGATGAATCTCCTGCGTTTAGCACTAAGGCCGGCCCTCGTGGTCGCGGCGTGTGTGTCGATTGCCGCTTGCGCGAACACGCCGCCTCGATCGGCCGAGATGGACTATCGAACCCGGTCCCTGCCGGGTAAGGGCGCGGGCAGCCCCACGGATACCTCGGATCAGCGTTTGACCATACAGTCGGGCGAGGGGGAAAAACTGAATCTGCCCTGGTTCGTCAAGGACACGCAGGACTGGGTCAACCGGCAGTGACGACGCCGGCTTCGCCTGTCAGCGGGCGAAGCCGGACAATCGTGGCCTGGCGCCAATCATCGCGCCAGGGTGGCCAGGGTCTTTCCTGCCACGTCTTGGAGCCAGGGGCGGCGCTCGCCGCTGGCGTGGGCGAACGCCTCGATCAGCGTCGAGTGGGCGAGGGTGGCGCCTATCATGTCGTGCCCGTGCAGGAACATCGAGCGCAGGCGGGGCGCGATCTCGAAACTTGAACGGAACGGGCCTGCTTCGACGGTGCCTGCACGCACGTCGATGGTGACGGGCAGGGGCTGGGCGGACTGTTCGCATTGGGCCAGCAGCGTGGCGATGTCGGTGTCGGGCAGCATGATCAGCATCAGGCGGTTGTTCATGGCGTTGGAGTAGAAGATCTCGCCGAAGCTGGGGGCGATGATGGCCCGGATGCCGAACTGCAACATGCCCCACACGGCATGCTCGCGGCTGGAGCCGCACCCGAAGTTCGCGCCGGCGATCAGGATGTCGGCCCCGGAATAGGCTGCCTGGTTGAGCACGAAGTCGGGCCGCTGATTACCCGCCTCGTCATGGCGCAGATCGTAGAACAGGCCTTCGGCCAGGCCGGACTTGTCGATGCCGCGCAGGAACTGCTTGGGCATGATCTGATCGGTATCGACGTTGTTGATGGGCAGCGGCGCAGCGCTGCCGATGATGCGGTCGTGCGTCGCTGAGTCGTGGTCCTGGGCGCAGGCGGGTTCAACATGCGCCGCGATGGTCTGGGCGTGCGAGGTCGTGCGGGTGTCATGCGTGGACATGGTCCACCTCCAGGGTGCGGACATCGGTGATACAGCCTCGAATCGCGGCAGCGGCGGCCATTGCGGGGCTCATCAGATGCGTGATGGCGCCGCGGCCCTGGCGGCCTTCGAAGTTGCGGTTGGTGGTGGAGGCGCAGCGTGTGCCCGGTGCCAGGACGTCGTCGTTCATGGCCAGGCACATCGAACAGCCGGGCTTGCGCCATTCGAATCCGGCTTCGCGCAGGATGTCTGCCAGGCCCTCGGCTTCGGCCTGCTGCCTGACGGCACCCGATCCGGGTACCACCATCGCCCGTACGCCATTGGCCACGCGGTGACCTTGCACCACCTGCGCGACCGCGCGCAGATCCTCGATGCGGGCGTTGGTGCACGAACCGATGAACACATGCTGCACAGCCAGACCATCGAGCGATGCACCCGGCGTGATGCCGGTATAGCGCAGCGCGCGCTCGGCGCTGTCGCGTGCCACACCGGCTGCCGACGCGGGCAGGGGGACGATGCTGTCGATGGGGATGGCCTGATCGGGACTGGTGCCCCAGGTGACGTAGGGAGCGACGGTTGCGGCGTCGAACACATGCTCGACATCGAAGACGGCCTGTGCGTCGCTGTGGCACTGCGCCCAGTCGTTCAGGGCGGCCGTGCGCAAGGTGCCTGTGATGTCGGGGGCACGGGCCAGCACGTAGTCAATGGCCTTCTGGTCCGGGGCGATCAAGGCGCCGCGGGCGCCGGCTTCGACGGTCATGTTGCACACGGTGAAGCGGGCTTCCACCGACAGGGCATCGATGGCCGTGCCGCAGTATTCGACCACGAAACCGCGTGCGCCCTGCGCGCCGATGCGGCTGATGATCATGAGCACCAGATCCTTGGCGGTCGTGCCCAGGGGCAGGATGCCGTCCACACGAATGCGCATGGTGTCGGCCAGTCGATAGACCAGCGTCTGGGTGGCCAGCACGTGTTCGACTTCCGAGGTGCCGATGCCAAACCCCAGGGCACCAAGGGCGCCGTAGGTGGTGGTGTGGCTGTCGCCGCAGATCACGACCATGCCGGGCCGGATCATGCCATGCTCGGGCGCCACGACGTGCTCTATGCCCTGCAGGTCGTCGTTGGTGTCGAACAGCGGGATGCCGTGCCGGTCGCAGTTGCGCTTCAGGTTGGTGGCCTGCAGCGCCGAGGCAGGGTCCTGGATGACGCGTGGCGCCACCGCATGCGTGGGAATGATGTGGCTGACGACCGCCACATTCTGCCTGGGCTGCGGCACGCCACGGCCCTGCTCATGCAGCCCCGCAAACGCTTGCGGACTGGTGTACTCATTCATCAGGTGCAGATCGCAGTAAAGCAGTACGTTCTGCTCGTCCAGTGTCAGGACGGTGTGCTCGGCCACCAGTTTTTCGTAAAGCGTGCGGGCTGTCATGTCGTTTACTCCACGGTGATGCCGCGTTCTTTGACCAGCTTGGCCCAGACCGGCATTTCATTGGTGAGGCGCTCGCGGGCCTGTGCCGGGGTGGTGGCCTGGGGATCAAAACCTTGTTCCACCATGCGCTTGGTCAGGGCGGGCGATCCGATCACCGCGTTCAGCGTCGCGTTCAGTTTGTCGATGACCGGCTGCGGCGTGCCTGCGGGGGCAAAGGTCATGAACCAGGTTTCGAAGGCATAGTCCGCCACGCCAGCCTCGGCAATGGTGGGCACGTCGGGCATCAGCGGCGAGCGTTTGGGGCCTGTCACGCCCAGGGCGCGCAGCTTGCCGCCCTGGACATGCTGCTGCGCGGCGGACAGCACCGGAAAGCTCATGTCGACCTGTCCGGCCATCGTGTCCACCAGCGCCGGACCGCCGCCACGGTACGGCACGTGCAGGATGTCCACGCCGGCCAGCGACTTGAACAGCTCGGCCGACATGTGAAAGGTGCTGCCGGGGCCGGCCGAGCCGTAACTCAGCTTGCCGGGCTGGTCCTTCGCGGCGGCCACCAGTTCCTTCAGGTTTTGCGCAGGCAGCGCCGGATTGATGACCAGCACGTGCTGCGAGGTCGCGACCATGCCGATGGGGGCCAGATCCTTCTCGGTGTCGAAGTTCATCTTCTTGAAGATCGCGGGATTGATCGCCAGCGATACGGTCTGCAGGCCGATCGTGTAGCCATCGGCCGCAGCCTTGGCGACGGCGTCCACCCCGATGTTGCCACCCGCGCCGCCGCGATTCTCGATGATCATGGGTTGCCCCAGTTCTTTTGCCCAGGCATCGGCCACCAGGCGCGCTGCGATATCGGCGCTGCCACCGGGTGCGTAAGGAACGATCAGCCGTACTGCGCGATCCGGAAAGCTGGCCTGCGCGTGGGCAAGCAGCGGGACGGCAAACAGGACGCTGGCCAGACAGGCCCGGCGCAAGTGGGAAATCTTCATGGTTGTCTCCTTGTTGTTATCGGCATCATCTTTAAGCTTCAGGCCACGGATGCCGTGGTCCGATCGATTCTAGTCTTCGCTCAAAAGGAAATGATTGGTGTCAGGCGAAGATATAATTTCCACCAAGGAAATAATGAGGGGCCCTGCATGCGTGTCGATTCCCTTTCCGATCTGGAATTCTTCGTACAGCTGGCGCAGGCAGGCAGTCTTGCCGCGACGGCTCGCGGGCAGGGCGTGGCACCGTCGACGGTGACCAAGCGGCTGGCGGCTTTGGAGCGGCGCCTCAATGTGCGGCTGGTCAATCGCACCACGCGTCGCATGAGCCTGACCGTCGAAGGTGCGGCCTTCCTGCGCGAAGGCTCGCGTGTGCTGGAGGATCTGAAAGAGCTGGAGCAACGCCTGGCCGGCGCCACGCATGCGCCGCGCGGTCTGTTGCGCGTCAACGCCACGCTTGGATTCGGGCGTGAACACATTGCGCCGCTGGTCTCGAAGTTTGCCCAGAAGTATCCCGACGTGGAGGTGTTGCTGCACCTGAGCGACCGGCCACTCAATCTGATCGAGCAAGGTTTCGACGTGGCAATACGCATCGGCGAGTTGCCTGACCAACGGTTGACGGCGCGCAAGATTGCCGACAACGAACGCGTGCTGTGCGCCGCGCCTGCCTATCTGGCCCGGGCCGGCGAACCTGTGCGGCCAGCCGATCTGCAGACGCATCGTTGCCTGATGATTCGCGAGAACGACGACACCATGGGCGTGTGGCGACTGGAACACGGCAGCCAGCAGGAGTCGGTGAAACTGCGCAGTCCGATGAGTACCAACGACGGCGCCGTCGCGTTGAGCTGGGCGCTGGATGGGCAGGGTATCTTGATGCGGTCCGAATGGGATACTGTGCGGTATCTGCGTTCGGGCCGTCTTGTGAGGGTATTGCCGGACTGGTCGGCGCCACGCGCCGACATCATGGCCGTATTTCCCACCAGGCAGCATCTGTCGGCCAGGACACGCGCTTTTGTCGACCATGTGGTCGAGCATTTCAGCCATTTCGTGTTCTAGACAACCCAGGGGTATACGCATGCGCGCTCCGTTTGTCATCGTCACCGGTCTTTCCGTGCTGGCCGTTTGCCTGCCCCTTGCCACCAGCATCTATCTGGCCGATCAGCGTGCATCGGACGCCGAGCGCAGTCACCTGGCCGAGTACGCGAACTGGACGCTGTTGCGTGCCCAGAAGAACCTGGACCAGGCATTCGAAACACTGGCGCTGATCGAAAAAGAGGGCTGGCAGGCGTGCTCCGCTGAACACATCGCCCGGATGCGCCGGATGGCTTCGGATGCCGGTTCGGTCGAGAGCTTCGCTTATCTGCGCGATGGCCGTGTGCTGTGTACGGGTTGGGGCCTGACGCCAGGACAGCCCGCCGTTGCGCCACCTGGTCGCCAGTTCGATGGCGGCTACGATATCTCCGTGGACACACAGGCGCTGGCACCGTTGTCTGGCAAGGTACTGTCCATCACGCATGGCCGTCACATGGCGCAGCTCAAGCCTGAGCGGCTGGTGGATGTGCTGCGCGACACGTCCATGAGCCTGGGCGTTGCGCTGGCGGCTGGCCCTACGATTGCGGTGTCGGGCGAGATCGCACCAGAGCTGGTCGGCCAGCTCACGCAAGCGCCTGTCGAAGGTGAAAGCGACCGGAATATCTACGCATCCGTCGTGTCCAATGGCCTGGCGGCGTTCGCCGTGTCCGAGCGCAGCGACATCGGGGGGCGCATCGAGCGCGAATTATGGATACTGGTGCCAATCGGGTTGCTGATGTCGGCCCTGCTGGTGGGCATGGTGTACTGGGTGTCGCGTCAGCGGTTTTCTTTTCCGGCAACGATCGCGGCGGCGGTGCGCAGACGTGAGTTCGTGCCTTTCTACCAGCCGATCATTTCGTTGCAGACGGGGCGCTGCGTAGGGGCCGAGGCGCTGGTGCGCTGGATGCAGCCCGATGGCAGCATGGTTGCGCCCAACGCTTTCATCCCTGTGGCAGAAGAGGCGGGTTTGCTTGGTGGCATGACGGATCAGGTGATCGAACGCGTCGCGGCCGACATGAAGGCGATCATTCAAGCCAGCCATGACATGCATGTCGCCATCAATGTCTGCGCGCAGGATATCGAGACCGGTCGATTCCTGCCCGTGCTGGACAGCGCACTGGCGCGTCATGGGGTTGACGCCCGGCATATCTGGATCGAGGTGACCGAGCGTGGTTTCGTCCACGCCCAGGCGGCATGCAACACGCTGTCGCAGGTGCGCGCCAGGGGCCACGCCGTGGCCATCGATGATTTCGGCACGGGATATTCCAGCCTGTCGCTTTTGGAGCAGCTTCCACTGGACGCGCTGAAGATCGACAAGTCCTTTGTGGACTCCATCGGCAAGAACGCGGCGACCAGCGTGGTCACTCAACACATCGTGGAAATGGCGCAGGGGCTTGAGCTTGCGATTGTGGCCGAAGGCATCGAGACAGCCGAGCAGGAGGCTTACCTGCGCCAGGCTGGGGTAGAGTATGGGCAGGGCTGGCTGTATGCAAAGGCCATGCCGTTTTCGGCGTTCATTTGTTATCTGAAGGAGCATTGATCTGTTGATGGGGCGCACGATGGACACGGGGCACGTTTGGCCATCTGGCCGTGCAGTGGGATCTGGCCACGATGGCCAGCCTGTGCGAGGTTGGCGCAGTGTCGCGGGCGCAGCGTCGCGGGCGTTGCTGGTTGCAATGTTCGCCTGCGGATCGGCCGTCGCCGCGCCCGATCCCGCCGCATCCACCGCACCGGCAGAATCGATCACACCGACTGCCGCGACGCTCCCGTCGCTGCTCGAGCAAGCCGCTTCGCTGGCCGCATTGCAGACCGTGATCGTCTCCCAGCACGGCGAAGTCATTGCGCAGCAGGGCTACCGGGGCCACAGCACGACTGCTGCGACGAACATCAAGTCGGCGTCCAAGCTGGTGATGTCCGCCCTGGTCGGCATGGCGATCGACAAGGGGGTGTTGCAGGGAACCGAGCAACGTGTGGCGCTGCTATTGCAGAAAGACCTGCCAGCCTCGCCCGATGCACGCATGGGGCAATTGACGGTAGGACACCTGTTGTCCATGCAGGCCGGGCTGGAATCAACTTCTGGCGCGGGTTATGGCGCATGGGTGGCCAGTCGCAACTGGGTGCGTGCGGCGCTGGCGCGGCCATTCGTGGATGTCCCCGGCGGGCGCATGATCTATTCCACCGGTTCCACCCATCTGCTGTCGGCCATTCTCACGCAGGTCACTGGCCGTTCTACCTTGCAGTTATCGCGTGAGTGGCTAGGCCCGCTGGAGGATTTCCGTATCACCAGCTGGACGCGCGACCCCCAGGGGATCTACATGGGCGGCAACGAAATGGCCATGAGCCCGCGCTCGCTGCTGGCGTTCGGCGAACTCTACCGTCGAGGTGGTGTGACGGCATCGGGCGAGCGCCTGATTTCGCAGGCGTGGATCGACGCGTCGTGGCAGATGCGCACGACCTCGCCCTGGACCGGAGATGGCCAGGGCTATGCCTGGTTTCTCACGCAGATCGCCGGCGAGCAGGTGCGCTACGGCTGGGGCTACGGTGGGCAGATGCTGTATGTGGTGCCCCGGCTGGGGCTCACCGTGGTGATGACATCGGACGCGGGGACGTCTTCGGCACGCACCGGTCATCGTGACGACCTGCACCGCCTGCTGGGTGGCATCATCGAGTCGCTTCGACTTTCTGAAGCGTCTGTTGCAGGCGTGCCTGGAGCGAATCGCTGATGGCCTGCATCGGTGCACGCAAGCTGCCATGGATGAGGCCCTGTCCGGCCAGCAGCGCTTTGACCGGCGCGGGATTGGGCTCGGCAAACAACAGATGAACCAGGGGCACCAGGGCATGCCAGTGCGCGCGCGCCTGCGCGAGCTCGCCCGCCTGGATCTGTTGCAGCATGGTCAGGAATCGCGGTGTCTGGACGTGGGCGCTGGCGGCGATGGCGCCATGCCCGCCCTGGGCAAGCGTGGCGAACATGTGGATGTCGTCGCCGGTCAATACGTTCAGCCTGCCGTCTGCGATCAGCGCGAGCGTCTTGACGATGTCCCCACCGCAATCCTTCACCGCCTGGATGCGGGGGTGGGCAGCCAGTTGCATGAGCGTGTCGGTGCTGATCGTGGTGCCGGTGCGATAGGGAATGTCGTAGATCACCAGCGGTACGACGCTGGTATCGGCAAGGGTCTCGAACCATTCGATCACGCCTGACTGCGATGGGCGGATGTAGTGTGGCGGTGCCACGAGCAGGCCGGCCAGGGGGGATTCGTTCAGCGTGCGTATCCATGCCTGGGTCTGCGGCAGGTGATACCCGGAAATGCCCATCATCACCGGACAGCCGTCGCAGGCCTGAAGCACCGTGGCCAGCACGGCCAGCTGTTCGGCATCGTCCAGTGCGGCGGCTTCACCGGTCGATCCGCAGGCAATCAGCCCGTGTACACCTTGATCGACGTAGTGGTGGACGAGCGCTTCGAGCGCCGGGTGGTCGACCTGTCCGTCGGCCTGGAATGGCGTGATCAGGGGGATCCAGAGGCCGCGAAAGATATTGGACTCTCGCGATGGCGGCTGCACGTCGGCTGCGCGGGTAGGGGAACAAGAAGGGTGCATGGCAAATCCTGTCGAAGGTGGACCGTCAAGGGCCGTCTACAGAATGTGCGTGCGCAACCGGGCTGGCGTGAGATCGGTCCGTCGCTCATCTGAGGACGGAACCGCAGCTCCGGTCAGATGAGCTGAAGTTTGCTTTTTTTGCTTGCCGCACCGGCGCACGCCCGGCTCGCTGAATCAGCGAAGACGTTCGATACGCAGGCGGAGTAAGGGGCAGGCATGCCAGGAAATTTAGCAGCCCGGCCGCTTCCTGGCAATCACGGCGTGCAGGCTGAATGGCGTGGCGTGACGAGTCATCATCTGCGGGTGTCGCCAGACGTTAGCAATGCCTGTGCTGTGCCGGGCTGGGCGATAATGCAGCCTGGCCGGGAGGCGCGTCATGGCCCAGACCCTGTGTTCTGGTCCGGCCTCCCTCAACAGGACATTGCCCGCATGATCGATCTGCGCAACATCGAAACGTTCTACTGGGTGGCTACCCTGGGCACTTTCAGTGCAGCGTCGGAAAAACTCAACACCACGCAGCCCACCATCTCGCAGCGTGTCGCCGCGCTGGAAAAGGACCTGGGGGTGCGTCTGTTCGAACGCGATGCGCGTGGGGTCAAGCTCACCGGCAAGGGACACGAACTGCTTTCGCATGCCGAGCGCCTGCTGCAGGGGCGCAGCGACATGATCCAGGCGGCCCGCGAGGAGAACGTGTTCACCGGCACCTTGCGCATCGGCGTGGCCGAGACCATCGTGCAGACCTGGCTGTCGGCGTTGATCGAACATGTCCATACGCTGTATCCGGCGCTGGTGATCGAAATCGAAGTCGACACCTCCAGTGTGCTGCGCTCGCATCTGCAATCGCGCCTGATCGACCTGGCCTTCATGATGGGGCCGGTGCTGGAAGCCCGGGTGGAAAACCTGCCTCTGTGCACGTATTCCCTGGCGTGGGTGGCCAGTCCGCAACTGGACCTGGGGCCCGAGCCGCTGACGCTGCAGGCCATAGGCCGTTTTCCCATCCTGACCTACCCCTCGGCCAGCGAACCCTATCGCGTGGTGCGCGACATGCTCACGCGTGCGAACGTGGCGGCGCCACGCATGTATGGCAGCGCCTCGCTGTCGATGGTGGTGCGCATGACGCTCGATGGCATGGGCACCAGTGTCATCGCGCCGGTCTTTCTGGGCAAGGAACTCGCGCGCGGTGAGTTGCGCCTGCTGGACATCGATGCTGGCCCGCTACCCGATCTGAGTTTCACGGCAACCTGGATCGGCGGCCACGACAGCCATGTCGCCGCGACAGTCGCCCGGCTGGCCCAGCGTATCGCGTCGGCCACGTCGCTTTAGTCGACAGCAAAGCGACATATCGGCACCTAGGACTTTCCCTTAGAATCGGCGTCCCTGACGCTGGACGGTGCCCGGTGCCGCAGCGCATGCCATCCGTGCCGATTGTGCGGTATGCCGCGCCAGACAAGGGTTTTAGCCGGATTCACCCATGTTGCCCAGGCATGCATAAAAATAATTTATACCCCTGTATGAGAACTAACGATTGGACGCTGGACGGTGGCTGCGTTGGAATGCGCGGCAGAGTCATAAGCATATGACCGGATCATTCAAGGGGTATCGGGCGATGTGTCGTGACCCGGGCCTGCAGGGCGATGGTTCGCCTACAGCGTGTTCGATGTACGGGCATCGGCATGCACATGACATTTTTCCCGTTTTGCCAGGAGTTCCACCCATGAACAAGCATCTCATTGTTGCCGCGCTTGTCGCGTCCCTCGGCGCAGGCGGCGCGCTGGCGCAGGACCTGCCCTCCACGAAACTGCGCGTCGTCGGCGGCCTGAGCAATCTGACGGCCTACAACGATTACGAGCGTCCTTTCTGGACCAAGACGATTCCCGAAGCGTCCAACGGCAAGGTCACGGCCGAGATCAAGGGCTTCAACGAGATGGGCCTGAAGGGCCCGGAAATCCTGCGTC
>JAEYZR010000342.1 GCA_023427945.1 Pseudomonadota bacterium
GCCGTCGGACGTTCCAAGCGGGAGCTGAAACTGCTCAAGCGATTGGCGCACAAGCAGCGCAAGAACGGCGAGTCGCTGATGAGCGATCCGATTTTCTCCGCCAAGGTAGCCTCTTTGGAAATCGAGCTGATGGCGCTCGAAATGCTGGTGCAGAAAACCATCTCGCAGCAGAGCCACCGACAGTCGCCGGCGCCGGAGGCCTCCATGCTGAAGATCAAGGGCAGTGAGATCCAACTGGGGATCACCGAGCTCATGCTCGAGGCCGTCGGCCCCTACGGCGCACCCTTCGATCCCGTATTTCTCGATGGGGAGCGCGCACACAGCATCACGCACAACGACGATGCAGCGCCGATCGCGGCGCTTTATCTCAACCACCGAAAAATCGCGATCTACGGCGGCTCGAACGAGATCCAGAAGAACGTCGTCGCAAAGCTCGTACTGGGCCTGTAAGGAGCGTCACATGAACTTCGACTACACGCAGGAACAACAGCAATTCGCCGACGCGCTGCATCGCTGGATCGAGAAGAACTACGGCTTCGAACAGCGCCGCACGATCATTCATGGGGAGTCTGGCGTCTCCGAGAAAGCATGGCATGCGCTCGCAGAGCTAGGTGTCATGGCATTGGCTTTGCCTGCGTCCGTGGGCGGGTTCGACGGCAGTGCGTTGGACATGTTCATCGTGATGAAGGAACTGGGCCGCGGCCTGGTGGTCGAGCCTTGCCTGTCAACGGCAATGGGCGCGGAGTGCCTCAAACTGTCGGGTGGTCACGAGGCACTGCTGGAACAGGCTGCGGGAGGCCAACTCAAATTGGCGTGCGCCCTGGCGGAGCGGCAGGCCAGGCACGACTTGTTCGACATCGCGACGAGCGCCAGGCTGAGCGATGGCGATTACCTGCTCGATGGTTTGAAAACAGTCGTGACGCACGGTGCGCAGGCCGACTATCTGATCGTGTCGGCGCGTACTTCCGGCGAGCAGCGTGCAATGAGCGGCATCTCCCTTTTCCTGCTGCCTGCCGCGACGCCTGGTGTCTGCGTGCGCGACTATCGGACCATCGACGGCTTGCGTGCGGCCGATATCGAACTGACGAATGTCCGCTTGCCTGCGTCACATCTGCTCTGCCCCGAAGGTGCCGGGTGGGGACTTCTGGAGGCCGCGACAGACTACGGCATCGTACTTCTGTGCGGCGAAGCCGTCGGTGCCATGGAAGCCCTGAACGAAGCGACCCTTGCCTACCTCAAAGCGCGTCGGCAATTCGGTGTGCCGATTGGCAGCTTTCAGGTATTGCAGCACCGCATGGTGGACATGACTGTCCACCTCGCTCAGGCTGCTGCCATCGCCACGCTTGCAGCAGCCAGACACGCGAGCGCCGATGATGCGCAGGATCGCAAGCGGTTGGCATCGGCCGCAAAGGCGCGAGTCGGGCAGGCTCTGAAGTTCATTACCCAGCAGGCGGTGCAGCTACATGGCGGCATGGGGCTTTCGGACGAACTGCCCGCCTCGCACTACGTCAAGAGGCTTACGGTGATCGAGCTGATGTTGGGCGACACTGATCACCACCTCGCCCGGTTTGCGGCGCAGCCTGAGTTCATGGGCGACGTTGCCATGAGTTGACTTGATGCGCGTCTTTTTCTGTTCCCGTCGGTAAACGGTCACGTTCGTTGTTCGATATAGAAAGGAGTCATCATGAAGCGTCGCATTCTTTCCACGTCCAGCATCGCACTCATTATTGCTGCTGTGCTGACATCAGCAGGTTCATGGGCTGCCGCGCAGCCCAGCTATCCCGTCAAGCCTATCAGGCTCATTGTGCCAACCAGTGCCGGAGGCAGCATCGATACAGTCGCGCGGGTCATCGGCGAGCAGCTCACCAGCGAGTTCGGTCAGCCCGTGATCGTGGAGAACAAGACGGGTGCCGGCGGAATGATCGCGGCTTCGGCGGTCTCGCATGCGCCGCCCGACGGTTATACCTTGCTCGTCACACACACCGGGGTCCTGCAGGCCGATCTGCTGCGCAAGAATCCGTCCTATCGCCTGAGTGATCTTGTCCCTGTCGCAGAAGTGTCCAACACGCCAGTGGTGTTCGCGGTTGGCGGCAACGAGCCGGTTGAAGACCTGAAGGGGTTTATTTCACTGGCCAAAGCGGAGCCCGATAAGCTGAGTTACGGCTCGTACGGGAAGGGGACATCGGCGCACATCTGGGCAGAGCAATTTTCCCAGCGCGCCGGCATAAGGCTTATGCACGTTCCCTACAGTGGTGAAATGCCCGCGTTGCAGGACCTTCTTGCGGGCCGCATCACAAGCGGGTGGGGCTCAGTCGGCACATACAAGCAGTATGCCGATGCCAGGAAGATTCGCATCCTTGCCCTCGCGAACCCCGTACGGTCGGTACTGCTTCCGGAGGTACCCACCTTTATCGAAGCAGGTTTCCCGGAAATGAACGCCAGTGGATGGAGTGGTGTTTTCGCTCCTGTGGGCACACCTAAAGCCGTCCTGGACAAGCTGTCTCGGGCCATCGTGAGCGCTGCGCAGAACCCTGACATCGCGCCGCGCATCCTGGCGACAGGGCAGGAACCGACCGGAGCCGGCCAGGAGGCTTTCGGCAAACGCGTTGCCCATGACCGGCAGACCTGGGCCAAGGCAATCTCCGATTTCAAGATCACCCTTGATTAACGCCTTCCAGGCAAGGGAGAAGGTCCCATGACAAAACCGCAAGATATCTGTAGTTGGCCCCAACATCTTCCACATCAGTTGACCACTCCGGCCACGAACCTTTACTTCAACTTGGTGGTCTCGGCGATACGCTATCCCGAAAAAAAGGTCTTGGTCGACTCGACTGGCTCCCTGACGTATCGCGAACTGCTCGATCACGTTGACCGAATGGCAGGTTTTCTGGAGCAGGACCTGGGCGTGCAAAACGCGGAGCACGTCATGGTGTACATGCAGAACTGCCGCGAGTTCATCATCGCTTATTACGCGATCCTGCGTGTCGGCGCCGCACTGGTCCCCGTGAATCCCATGAACAGGCGTGGAGAGCTCGGGCATTATCGAGCCGACAGCGAGGCGCGCGTCGCCTTCTGCAGCGGGGAGAACCTGGACGAACTGATGGCCATGGACGGCGCCGCAGAGCTTGCAGCGGTGATCGTCGCCAACAGGCAGGTGCCTGCGAACGACGCTCCGGTTCGGCCGCCACCCGATGCACGGTCCCCCGACCCACTGCCGGCGGTGCATGACTTCGAATCTGCCCTGGCGGCCGGGCACGTGCCCAGCCGTCCGGTCGTGCATGACCCTGCACAGTTGGCCGTTATCCTCTACAGCTCAGGAACCACGGGCAATCCGAAGGGTTGTATGCATACCCACGGTTCGATGATGGCAAGCGCCAACGCGGTGGCCCATTGGATGGGCATGCAGTCGGAAACGGTGGTGTTGGCGGCGCTTCCTTTCTTCCATATCACCGGCATGCAGAACATGATGAATGTTCCTATCTACGTGGGTGGAACGCTCGTGCTGCTGCAGCGCTGGAATCGGGACGCTGCAGCCGAACTGATCGCCAGGCACAGGGTGACCCATTGGAATGCGATGCCCACCATGCTCATCGACTTCCTGGCAAGCGAACAGATCGCCGATTACGATCTAAGCTCGCTCAGACGCCTGGGCGGCGGCGGCGCGGGCATGCCCCAGGCGGTGGGCGAACGTATAAAGGCAGTGATGGGGGTGGATTTCCTGGAAGGCTATGGTCTGTCGGAGGGCATGCCGCTCATGGGCAACCCGGCGGCCCACTTCAAGCGCCAATGCCTGGGCGTGCCACTGTTTGACACGGATACGCGCATCGTGGATCCCGCTAGCGCAAGTGAACTTCGGCAAGGGGAGGTGGGCGAGATCGTCATTTCCAGCGACAAGATCTTCAGTGGCTATTGGAAAAACGAACAGGCAACCCGCGAAGCATTCCTGGAGCTGGACGGGAAGCGCTTCTTTCGAAGCGGCGATCTAGGCTATGTCGATGAAGAAGGCTATTTCTTCATCGTCGACCGGCTCAAGCGCATGGTCAATGCGTCCGGCTACAAGGTGTGGCCAACCGAGGTCGAGGCACTGCTCTACCAGCACCCGGATGTCCGCGAGGCGTGTGTCATAGCTGCCAGCGATGCGTATAGAGGCGAGACGGTGAAGGCTGTCATCGTGCTGCGTGACACTGCAAAGGACCGGGTATCGTCCGCGGACATCATCGACTGGTGCAAGGCCAGAATGGCTGCCTACAAATATCCCCGTCTGGTGGATTTCGTCGACGAGCTCCCCAAGCTGGCCACCGGAAAAATCGCATGGAGGAAACTTCAGGACGCCGAGCGTGGACCTGCCTCCATATTCCCGGACACCACACCACCGTTAGGTTGATAAAACGGCGAGACGGGTAATCCCCCCATTTTTAGCGATTGCCAGAAGTAGGAACGCTATGTGGCCATGGCCAGCCGCTGTTTTGGGGTAAATCCGCCCAGGGCCATATTCGGGCGCTCGTGATTGTAGGACCACATCCATTGCGTGGCGACGCGCTGTACGTGATCCAGATCGTCCCAGTGATACTGCGATAGCCATTCATAACGAACAGTCCTGTTGAACCGCTCGACGTAAGCGTTCTGCTGTGGCTTGCCCGGCTGGATGTATTCGAGCTTGATACCCCACGCCGAAGCCCACTCGACAATAGCCGCGCTCAGATACTCCGGACCGTTGTCGCACCGAATGGCTGAAGGTTCGCCTCGCCATCCGATGATCTGCTTGAGTGTGCGGATCACGCGCTCGGAAGGTAACTAGAAGTCAACCTCGATGCCCAATGCCTCGCGGTTGAAGTCGTCGATCACGTTGAGCACGCGGATACTGCGCCCGTCGGCAAGTTGGTCATGCATGAAGTCAATCGACCAGACCTGATTCATATAGGTCGGTATCGTCAACGGTTCAGGCGCTTGCCGAACCAGCCGTTTGCGCGGCTTGATCCGCAGGTTCAGCTCAAGCTCGCGGTAGATCCGATAGACGCGCTTGTGGCTCCAACCAAAACCTCGCACATTGCGCAGGTAAAGGAAACACAGGCCAAAGCCCCAGTTCCGATGATTATCCGTTAGTCGCAGCAGCCAATGGGCGATCTCCTCGTTCTGGGCGTCGGTCCTGGCGGCGTACCGATAGCAGGTCTGGCTGATGCCGAAAGCCTCGCAGGCCAGCCGCACGGAAACGCTTCGATCTTGCACGGCGCGTCGGGCCATCTCGCGGCGGCGAGATGGCCTCACCACTTTTTTTCCAGCGCCTCCGTCACAATCTCGGCCTTGAGCTTCTCCTCGACGTACATCTTGCGCAGCCGCGCGTTCTCGGCTTCCAGTTCCTTCATGCGCGCCATCAGCGATACGTCCATGCCACCATACTTCGAACGCCACTTGTAGAACGTCGCCGAGCTGATGCCCAGCTCCCGACATAGCTCCGGCACCGTCAGCCCCGCCTCCACGCGCTTGATGGCTTCGATGATCTGGCTATCCGTGAATCTCGACTTCTTCATGCTGTAGAACTCCTCAACGAGAAAATTCTACTTCTGACTACATCGCTTTTGTGGGGGGATTACCGTTGCCCACCGCCTTTATCTGAAACTGACGTTGATATTCAAGGCAGCGATCACCGCCGGACCACTCCTCTCAACGCGCCCGCTTCAACGTTTGCCCGCCGCCGTGAGGACATTGCTGAGGAGTCGGTCGCGACGCTGCTTCAGGAAGGCAATGAATGTGCGCCCCATTTTGGAGAGTGGCCGATGGCTCGGGTAGACGAGTCCTACATGAAAATCGATAGACGGTGACATGATCCGGGCTGTGACGACGTCTTGATTGTCCTGAATACTGAACGGATCGGCCAGGCCAACGCCCAGCCCTGAACCGACGAGTTTGCATACCGCGGCGAGATACGAGGTCTCCAGGTGCATCAGGCGGTTGACATCCTGCCCGCTGAACATCTGATCGACCAAGTGTCGGACAGAGTTGTTGCGGGTCAGAGATATGAAGGGCAGTCCGTCAAAATCACGAGGAGCGAGCGCGCTGCGCTCGGACAGCGGATGCCCCTTGGGCATGACACCGTAATAGGGCACTCGGCAGAACTCATCGACGACGATGTCGTCGCGATTGAATGGTAATTGCGCCAAGCCGAAATCGATATGCTGAGCAACGATCCAGTCTTCAATTTTCGGAGAAACCTGAATGTTGAGCGAGATATTGACGTTAGGATGTTCTGCGCAAAATGCATCGATGACGGATGGAAGGAAACCAAGTCCCAACGCAGGCATGCACGCGATGGAGAGACTGCCTACTCGTGAGTTCTGTATGTCCTGGGCGAACTCTCGAATTTTGTCGAAGGCACCAAAGGTATGTTCGACCTGTTCGTAGATCATCTGGCCTTCCGAGGTGAGCACCAGGCGTCCGTTGCTGCGGTCAAACAATACGATATTCAGGGATTTTTCGAGTTGGGAAATTAGCCTGCTGATCGAAGGTTGTGAGACATCGAGGAGGGCGGCAGCCCCATTGACGGTGCCAACCAGCACCGTCGCGCGAAAAGCTTCAAGTTGGCGAATATTCACGGTGACGCCGCCTTCAAGGCTAAAGTGCTCGGGCGAGGCCCGGTGATCCCGCCGACAAAACCATCTGCCGGTATAGCGGCCTGTGGATGAGGGTTCGCAGCATTGCTCTCACTGCTGCTGGCCAACAGGGTTTTGGTGTACTCATGCCCAGGCGCAGCAAAAACTTTGTTCATCGTCCCGGTTTCAAGAATCTTTCCGAAATGCATCACAGCGACGTCGGTGCAAAGAAAGCGGGCCACATCGAGATCGTGCGTGATGAGCAGCAACGACATTCCAGACTCTTCGATAACGTCCTTGAGCAAATTCAGCACTTGCGCTCGAACGGAGACGTCGAGCTTTGACGCCGGTTCGTCCGCTACGATCAACTGCGGCGCAACGCTGATGGCGCGGGCGATGCTGAGCCGCTGTAGTTGGCCGCCCGAAAGCTGATGGGGATATTTTTCCAGGAGCCCGGGAGAGATGCCCACGCGATTTGCCAGCTTCTCAAGCCGATCACGAAGTTCATCACGATCCTTTATTCCACCCATTCGCATCGGTATTGCCAATGAACTCAACAAGCGGTAGCGGGGGTTGAATGACGACAGCGGATCCTGCATGACAACCTGTATTCCGGGCTGGTGAGCCGCCCGATTCGTCCCGAGTGCCACGTCGCAGAGTGTCGACCCGCCGAACGCAATGCGGCCGGAGGAAATGGTGCTCAGACCAAGAATGGCGTTCGTGATGGTGGTTTTACCGCTACCAGACTCACCAATGAGTGCCAGCGTGCGAGATGCTTCCAGCACGAGACTGACGTTCTTGACGGCCGGCACGGAAATACGGGTCCAGCCGCGCGTAATGCGGTAGGTCACCGATACATTATCAAGAACGAGTCGGGTATCACTCATGGGTGGCCTCGCACGCTAGGGTGGATGTCTTTGTATTGATACGGAAAGTATTCATATCGCGGCTTCCCGCTCCAACAATCGCTTCAGTTGCGGCGATACTTCTTTAAGTCGCTCGTCTCCGCGCGCCAACGAGCGTGAAGACTCGAGCAATGCCTGAGTATAGGCATGTTGCGGGTTGGTCAGGATCTGATCGACGGCTCCGGTTTCGACCAGGCGGCCGCCATACATGACCGCGATTCGATCGCATGTGCGTTGGGCCACCAGCAGGTCGTGCGTGATCAAAATGACCGAGGCGCCCACCTGGACGCGAATATCCGCAAGCAAATCCAGGATCTGGTTCTCGATGATCTTGTCCAGATTGGTTGTCGGTTCATCGGCGATGATGAGTTGCGGACGCAGCGCCGCCACCATCGCGATCAACACACGCTGGAGCATGCCGCCACTGAGTTGGAATGGATAGCTGCAGAGCACACGTTCGGGAGATTTGATCCCGACGGCGGTTAGCAGATTTTCCGCCTCATGCTGTGTCCCCGTGCTTCGACCCCCTTGCGCCGCACGCTTGAGGACGTGCCTCATATGCCAATCCACCCGTTTTACCGGGTTGAACGCCCCTGAAGGATCCTGGAATATCATTGCCCACCCTGTACCTCTGAGGGTATTGATGAAGGCTTCATCCGCAAGATTCATGTCGTGCCCGTCAAATTCGAACACACCGGCCTGGCGTTGCGCGTTGAACGGCAATAGGTGGGAAAGTGCGAGGGCGGTCACGGATTTTCCTGATCCGGATTCGCCAATAATGCCCAACGTCTCACCTTGGGCTACCTCGAAAGAAATCCCCTTGACGACAGGCACACTTGAGAACGATACGTGCAAGTCCTCGACGCTTAGTAAAGGTTGATTCATGTGGATCCCTAGGATTTCAAACGAGGATCGGTCAGATCGCGCAGACCGTCACCCAGCAGGTTCATGCCCAATAACGCCATCGAAATGAAAAGGCCGGTCAGCGTAAGTACCCAGGGGGCGCGTTGGAAGTACTCGCGGCCATCAGCCATGATCGAACCCAAGGACGGCTCTGGCGGTTGAACACCCAGTCCCAGAAAGCTGAGGCCGGCTTCGA
>JAEYZR010000379.1 GCA_023427945.1 Pseudomonadota bacterium
GCGCCCATGTTCTGGGCCACGTCGGTGCGGCCTTCGAGCAGGGCGGTGATCGTGTCCTGGCGCCCCTGCACGGCTTCGTTCTCGCGCAAGGGATGATGCAACCAGCGACGCAGCATCCGGCTGCCCATCGGCGTTCTGCAGCTGTCCAGGACCGAAAATAGTGAAGGCGCCTCTTCGCCTGACAGTGTCTGGGTGAGCTCCAGGTTGCGCCGCGAAACGGGATCCAGGATGACGAACTGGCCAGGGCGTTCTGCGGTCAGGGACTGCACATGCGCCAGGCTGGCCGCCTGCGTGCGGGCGGCATAGCGCAAAAGCGCGCCGGCGGCCCGTATGCCGGCGGGCATGTCTTCAATGTCGAAGCCGGCCAGCGAATCCGTTCCGAAATGTGCCGTCAGATGGCTGCGTGCGCCGTCAGCCTCGAAGTGCCATTCCGGCACTCGTGTGCGGGCGCAATCGATGGTGAAGGGCAGCTCGACGTTGTCGGCGATCACCAGTTCAGCAGCCGCAATGCGGTGCAGTTCGGACTCGACCTGCGCCAGCGGGCATTCGGTGATCTGGAAAACGCCGCTGGCCAGGTTCAGCCAGGCGATACCGGCACGCGCAGCCTTGCCCGGACGCGCCATCAGCAGTGCGGCTACCGCCCGGTCGGCCTTCGGGGGCAGCAGCGCTTCGTCGGTGATCGTGCCAGGGGTGACGATACGCACGATGCGTCGTTCGACGGGGCCTTTGGAGGCGGCCGGGTCGCCAATCTGTTCGCATATGGCGACCGATTCTCCGGCGGCGACCAGCTTCGCAAGATACTGTTCGGCGGCATGAAAGGGGATGCCGGCCATCGGTATGGGTGTGCCGTTACTGGCGCCTCGCTTGGTCAGCGTCAGGCCCAGCAGTCGGGCGCCGCGCTCGGCGTCTTCGTAGAACATCTCGTAGAAGTCGCCCATGCGATAGAACAGCAATAGCTCGCCTGCTTCTTTTTTCAGGCTGAGGTATTGCCTCATCATGGGCGTGTGGCCTTCGAGACCGTTGGCGTCGGAGGCCGTTGCTTTTTTTGCAGGGGTTCGTTTTTCCTGGTTATTCAAGGAAATGGCTCAATCAATGTGGTCGATGTGGGCGGTGCCGATGCGTGCCTGAATCAAGCAGAAGTTATGCTCACCGCATCAGGTCAGCACCTTACCATTGATGAACCTTCAGTTCATTGTTCTTCGATTGAACCTTACCCTCGGGCAGGGGGCAGAGGCGAGCTGCCCAGCCACCGTCTTCCGGGCTTCATTTGATGTAGCGGCCAATGTGTCGCCTGTGTGCCTTGCAAGCGAAGCCCGCCCGAGCACCGCAAACAATCCGCCAGTGGCGAGGGGTATCAGGCAGCGAGTTGCCGTTCCACCACGCGCGCCAACAGGCTTGCGCCCACGGGCAGGATGTCATCGCCAAGTACAAAGCCCGGGTTGTGCAGGGGCATGTTGCCCGAGTGGCCGATCCAGCAGTACGAGCCGGGAACGGCACGCAGCATATCGGCAAAGTCTTCGCTACCCATGACCGGGTTTTTCATGGTGGAGACGTTCTCTTCACCCACGATGTCGAAGGCCGCTTGTCTCAAGGCTTCGGTTTCGCTGTCGTGGTTGATGAGCACGTCGAAGATATTCCGGATATCGACTTCGATCTCGACATCGAAACTGGCGGCGACACCCGCTGCAATGGTGCGCATGCGGTTGCGCACCAGGTCGCCCACTTCGAGAGAGAACGTGCGTATCGTTCCCGCCAGGGTCGCCTCTTGGGGAATCACGTTGTAGGCTGAGCCGGAGTGGATTTGAGTGATGGACAAAACCGCCGATTCCAACGGGCTGGTATTGCGGCTGACGATGGTCTGCAGACCCTGGACCAGCGCATTGGCCACGATGATGGGGTCTTTCGCTGCCTGGGGATTGGCACCATGGCTGCCGTGTCCTTTGATCTTGATGTCGAAGAAATCGGCGCCGGCCATGGACGGGCCTGGGCGAATGGAAATCTTCCCTGGGGCCAGATAGGGCGAGTTATGCAGACCATAGATTTCGTCGCACGGGAATTGCTCGAAAAGTCTGTCTGCCAACATGGCACGCGCTCCACCCAGACCCTCTTCGGCAGGTTGAAAGATGAATACGACCCGACCCGCAAAATCGCGGGTTTCGGAGAGATACCGGGCGGCACCCAGAAGCATTGTTGTGTGGCCGTCATGCCCACAGCCATGAAAGCGTCCATCGATGGTGGATTTATAAGGCACATCGGCCGTTTCCTGCATGGGCAGGGCGTCCATGTCTGCGCGCAGGCCTATGCTGCGGCCCGTTCCCAGTTTGCCTTCCAATATGCCGACGACGCCGGTTTTCCCGATGCCTCTGTGCACCTCGATGCCCCACGACAACAGGCGTTCTGCGACGATATCCGAGGTCCGTTGCTCTTCGAAGCCGATCTCGGGGTGAGCATGGATATCCCAGCGGATGGCTTTGAGATCTTCGGCGTAGCTTTCAATGCGAGTGAGTGTGGGCATGACAATTCCGAATGCTGAGGTTGAGATGCAGGTTGGCCAGGTGCTGACAGGATAGATCAGCCGGCTCGCGGAGACAGGCGTATGCCGGGCAGCAAGTTTTTGAATGGCAAGTCGGCGGGGTCCACAGGCATCGGGCCGGGTGACGCACACACCAAGACCGTTTCAGCGATGGGCTCGAAGTCGGCCCGGAAATGAACCGAGCTTTTGTTCACCAGGATTTTCTGATCGAGTGGCTCGATCCCGACCTGACGGTACATCTGCTGATCGGCCATCTGTGCTTTCCGGGACGCGACGACAATGCGTACATCGTCAATGCGCAGGGCTGCCGAAAGCCCCAGATCCAGCGTCGCACCACCGTAGAAGGGACCCGTCGCCTGAAACGGGCCTTGCGTGAGCTTTTCCACGATGAAATCGGCCTCTAACGGCGCGTCACCTGGAACGTCGGACTTGCCGCCCAAAGACAGATGCACTGTCGCGCCAACGCCTGCGGCATGGGCATCGGCGGCGGCTTGCGGATCGACGATGTTGCCTATGGCCGCGCCTTGCGCACGATTGGCAATCAGCGCGCGCAGCATGCCCATGGTGTCGGAGTTACCTCCCGCCCCAGGGTTGTCTTGCGTGTCGGCGATCACCACCGGTCTGTTTGCGTCTGATGCAACACGTATTGCTTCTTTGACGCCGGCATCGGGTGTCCATACTTTGCCCGCGAATGCGGATTCGGCCTCGTTGACCATCCGGGCCATCTCGTCTGCTGCGCGCTCGGCGGCTTCGGCAGTCTCGGCGTAAGCGACGACCGTGGGGGCACAGCCTGCGAAGTCCGCGGCAGGGAAACCGGTGGAGAATGAAATCGTCGGAAGACCCGCAGCCTCCATGGCGAAGTGATGGGCGTAGAGGCTCTTGCATGGCTCTATATACGTGCACTGCCAAACGATAGGGATTAGAAACTCGATTCGACGAAATGCCTTGTAGTCACGCTTGTCGGTACCGACGATTCGGGCCATGTAGGTAGCACAGCAGGCACCGGTGTCTGCCATGTCCACATGCGGGTAGGTTCGATAGCCGATCAGCGCGTCGGCGTATCCCACCATTTCTTCGGTGACATTGGCGTGCAGATCCAGGCTCACCACGATAGGTATGTCATGACCCATCGCGGCACGCACGCGTTTGAGCAGTTCGCCTTCGCCATCGTCAGCGTGTTCTGTCACCATGGCGCCATGCAAATTCAGATAGATCCCATCCAGTGGCCCGGCATCCTTGAGCCGATTGACCAGTTCGTCTGCGATGCGATCAAAGGCATCTTGCGTGACATGGGCCGAAGGGCTGGCGTGGGCGTAGAGTGTGGGCACGATCTCCCAGTCTCTTGCTGCCTGTGAACCGGAAAATCCGGCAATGCCGTTGTTGGTGCCCCGTGTGCGGGTAATGATGTCTGCGCCACGCATGATGGGCTGTCCACCACCACCATCAAACGCTGAAAAATCCGCCCGCGAGGGTGCAAAGGTATTGGTTTCGTGCATGAAGCCGCCTACGGCAATGCGGTAGCGAGACACATCAAACTCCTGCTTCAACGGTGAGTGGTCGGAAATTGGCGAAATCCCAATGTTTGCCAGGGGCAGCATCGATAAGCGCCCGGGTGTATGCCATGCGTGGCGCCATCAACACTTCTTGCGCATTGCCCGCTTCCACGATCCGGCCGTGTTGCATGACGGCGACATCGTCACAGATTTGTGCGGCCACACGTAGATCGTGTGTGATGAACAGCAGGGCGACACCCAGACGCTCCTGGAGATCATTCAATAGATCAAGTACCTGAGCTTGCACCGAAACATCCAGGGCCGAGACGGCTTCGTCTGCCACCAGGATATCGGGTTCCATGGCGAGCGCCCGCGCAATGGCAATGCGCTGGCGTTGCCCGCCGGAAAATTGATGCGGATAACGATGGACAGAATCGGCGGGTAGACCGACGATCTCCATGAGCTCCGCGGCTTTTGCCATGGCCTGAGCCTGCGATACACCGTAGTTGGTTGGCCCTTCGGTAATACTTTCTCCCACCGTCACGCGCGGGTTCAGGGATCGATAGGGATCCTGGAAGACAATCTGGATGCGTTTGCGATGCGGTTGAAGCGCCGGGCGCTGCAGATCTGAAATATCGGCCCCTTTGACGCGAATGCTGCCAGAACTCGGGTCGATCAAGCGCATGATGCAACGTGCGACCGTCGATTTTCCCGAGCCGCTCTCACCCACGATGCCCAACGTTCGCCCTTGTTTCAAGGCGAAGCTGACATCGGCGGCAGCATGTGTTTCTCGGGCCTTGCGCAGAAATGGCTTGGTACGATAGGTCTTGGTGAGCTCAATGGCTTCCAGGACGATTTCCTGGCTTTTCAAGGGGCGTGGAGTGCGTGCCACCAAACTGGGTACCGATGACAGAAGCTTGCGTGTGTAGTCGGTGGTGGGGGCGCGAAGCAGGCTGTCCACGGCTGCGGTCTCCACCAGGTTACCGTGATGCATCACCGCAACGCGATCCGCAATATCCGCGACTACCCCCATATCATGGGTGATGAACAGCACCGACGTTCCGTGCTCGGTTTGCAGCTCCTTGATCAAACGCAGAATTTCTTTTTGCGTGGTGACATCCAGCGCGGTGGTGGGTTCGTCGGCAATCAATAGCTTGGGCTCCAGCACCAACGCCATGGCAATCATGATGCGCTGGCGTTGCCCGCCCGATAGCTGGTGCGGATACGAGCGATGCATGCGCTCGATGTCGGGCAGGTGTACTTGATCGAGCATATTCAGTGCCCGCTTGCGACGCTCACGTGCACCCAGAGGGGTGTGCGCCTGCAAGACTTCTTCGATCTGTTGACCAACCTGCATGACGGGGTTCAACGCCGTCATGGGCTCTTGAAAAATCATCGCCATATGGCTGGCGCGAAGTGATTTGAGCCGGCTGTCAGACGCCTTGAGCAGATTCTCGCCTTCGAGCACGACGCTGCCCGAGCGTGCAATCAGAATCTTCTTGGGCAATAAACCCATGGTCGCAAGTGAGGTGACCGACTTGCCTGAGCCGCTTTCACCGACCACGCACAAGGTTTCACCAGCGGCGATATCGAGCGAGATGCCATTGAGGATTAGTGGTGCATTGCTGTGGGTGCCCGCCGTGACGACGAGGTCCCGAATACTCAAAACCGGGTCGTTGGGCATCAGTGAACACCTCGTTGCTTCATTTTGGGATCGAGCATGTCGCGTGCGGCATCGCCCAGCAAATTAACAGCCAGTACACAGGCAGATAACACTAGGCCGGGCCAGAAGATCAGGGAGGGCTTGATCTGAAAGTACATGCGTCCTTCAGCGATGATATTGCCCCAGGACGGGGTTTCGGTCCCTATGCCCGCACCCAGGAACGACAAGATCGCCTCAGTCAAAATAGCCGAAGCACAGATGTAGGTCGCCTGCACGATCAATGGGGCGATCGTGTTGGGTACGAGATGACGCCGCAAGATGCGCGGCAGACTGCTCCCCAGCGATATAGCGGCTTCCACATACAGCTCTTCGCGTGCCGAAAGCACGACGGCCCGCACCAGCCGCACCACACGTGGGATTTCGGGAATGGTTATGGCGATGATCAAGCTCCACAAGCTCGCACCCGATACCGAAACCACGGCAATTGCCAAAAGCACACTGGGAATCGCCATCAGCCCGTCCATGACGCGCATCAAAACAGCGTCCAGGGTTTTGAAGAACCCAGATAGCAAACCTAGCGGCAGTCCGATCACGATACTGACGATTGCCACCCCTAGTCCAATGGTCAGCGATACCCGTGCGCCATAGATAATCCGCGAGAGGATGTCGCGGCCAAACGCGTCGGTGCCCAGCAAGTAAGTGTCACTGGCGGGTTTTAGACGCATGGAAGGTGTCATCGACAACGGGTCATGTGGCGCCAGGTAGGGCGCGAGAATCGCCATCAGAATCAACAGAAGGACCACGCAGGCAGAGATGAGCGGCGCAGCTTTCATCTGGCGCAAGCTGCCCAGCACGTTGTGCATGGACATACGCGCAGCAGGGGTCACCAGTGTTGCGGGCGCTGGCACGGTGCCCGACGCAGTGTTCTGTCTTTCGGCTTGCGCAAGGGGGGAATGGTTCGTCGCTTCGGTCATCAGTAACGAATCCTTGGGTCGAACACACTGTAAGAGAGGTCGATCACGAGATTGATCAACACATATACGCCGCTGGTCGTGAGGATCAGGCCCTGAATGACGGGATAGTCGCGAGCCAGAATCGCATCGACCGTGAGCCGGCCCAGCCCGGGAATGTTGAACACGCTTTCCGTGACCACCACGCCCGAGATCAGCAGGGCAAAGCCCGTTCCGATGACGGTCAGGATCGGCACCGCCGCGTTACGCAGCGCATGGCGAAACAGTACGATGATTTCGCCCAGGCCCTTGGCGCGGGCTGTACGAATGTAATCTTCGCCCAATACCGTAAGCAGGCTTGCGCGTGTCATCCGTGCAATCAGCGCCACATAAATGGAGGCCAGTGTCAGTGCTGGCAGAATCGAGCGTTCTAAAAATGGCCATATGCCTTGCGTCCAGCTGCGATAGCCCTGCACGGGCAGCCAGCGCAGCTCCAGCGAAAAAATTTGCACCAGCACGTAGCCGATCACAAAGACAGGGACAGAGAATCCCAGTACTGACATCGACATGACCAAGTTATCCAGCCAGCTCTGATGCTTCCATGCGGCCAGTACACCTAGCGGTACGGCAATCAGTACGGCCAGAATTGCAGTCATGACGGCAAGACTCAACGTCGGCTCAAGGCGCTGTCCAATCAGCGTCGTGACTGGGGTGCCCGAGATCAACGATGTGCCAAGATCGCCTCGAAGAATCGTGCCCATCCAACTGAAGAAC
>JAEYZR010000386.1 GCA_023427945.1 Pseudomonadota bacterium
GGCGACGACCGTGCAGCCCACAATCAGAGCTCGCTCGCGCACGCTCAGCTTGAGCCAAGCCTGCCGACCTCTGGTGGCTAGACGGTCGACGGCCTGTCGAATGGACTCGAAGACCTTACTCACGCTGTTCGCCCATGAACGCCCGCCCCAAGCATGGCTAGCAGGAAAGCTCAATGGCTCCAAGCATGACGCCGCTAGCCGGCCTTGCGAATAATGAGACCAAACGACGTGCTGGCGAACCCATCGATGGCGAGCTTGAGATGCGACCTTTGCCAACCCTCGCGCCACATTGCATGGAACGACTCGGTGCCCTCAACCTCGAATGGGGGGATGTCGATGTAGCGATCAATCGGACCCGTTCCCACGTCGAAATCGAGCGGAGCCACACGATGTCCTTGGGACTTAAGCTCCTCCGCGACCGCCAAGAAATGTTTGCGCTGCGGCAAGACCGTGACCCAGTTGTCGAGGGTCTCGGCATCGTTCATGAAGTTGAACTCCGTCGTATGAACGGCGAGCCCTCCCGGTCGAAGCGTCTCCAGCGACGCCTTGACGAACTCCATACCGGCCTCGATGGAGCCCAAATGCTCCAACGCACAAGCGGACCAGCAGGCGTCGAAATCCCTTAGATCGGACGGGATAGCCTTCATGTCCGAATGGCGGTGCGCGACGCGAGCCGCAAACTCGCCGAAATCGACGATCTCCGGATGGTGAAGCTCGCGGAGTCGATGGGACTCGGCCGGCGACTCGCGCCAGCCAGCCGCGGCCATCTCTGAGTTTGGAAGGTCAGTGGCCAGCACCTCCAGACCCTGGGAAGCGAAATAGCTCGGCAACGGCTCAAATCCGACGCCAAAGCCGATCACCCGTCGGCCGGGCGATAGGAAACCATGTTCGTGGAAAGCTTGGAGGATGTACGCGAACTCCCACAGCTTTCGGTGTGCGACTGGCTGGCGTTTGAGCTGGCCGGTCCAGTACCGGTACCAGCGGCTCTCGATGTCAGCTTGTGTCGCAGGCTTACTCGCAAGGCCGACGTGCTCGGGCGCGTAGACGGGCGACGCGGAGAGGCGCGCCTCTAAGTCTCTGGCGAGTTCATACCCAAAGGCTTTGACGTTGAGCTTGAGCGCTTCCAAGTCTTTCGTGGCAGCCCAAAGCTCATTGATGTTCGGATGGCCCTCTTTGGTTGTCAGGCACATATCCTGGCGCAGGAAACTTCTGAAAGCGCGCTCAAGTTTTGAACGAAGCACGTAAACCACCTAACGGATGAGGATTTCAGAGATCGCAATCGGCCCACCACCAGGGATGTGGAGGTCAATCTCAATCTCGAGGATCGGCGCGTCGCTCCTAAGCGAAATCTGGAACACGCGCCACCCAGGCCCGCTGCTTGGCTGCTCAACCGGAACTGTTGCCTCGCTCCCAGGGCCGTTTGCGATTGCCCGCACCTTAACATCTGCGTGACCGCCCTCGAGCAGCAGGTCGTAGGTTCCGCCAGGCACGTTCTTCAAATCGAGGCTGAGGTTCAGCGGGCCGCCATCAACGTTGGACAGCCCGACCGGCGTCTGCCGTCCCGGCGTTCTAAGCCTCACTTTCGATAGCACGGAGCCGAGCTCGAAGTCGGTGGCGGCGGATTTAAAATCCGACGCCGGCAGCTCTCTCGAGGATGAAGCGGCCTGGGTTGAGGGTCCAGCATGGTTCCGCAAGAAAACGACTGCAGGGCCAGCATCGTCAGTGGAAAATAGAGGCTTTGAACCATCACCGCCTGGAGAACGCGCACGGTCTAGGGTGCGCGCGGTGAGCATCCATTGAGAGCTAGTACGCTCGGGTCGCCTCAAGCCTAGCTCTGCGAGCCGCGCTTCTAACTCACCAGAGAGGACCATGCTCCTAGTAATCCCGCTCGACGCGGTGTTCTCCAACGCGAGCTGGCAGGAAAGCGCGACCAAGCCTTGCGGCTTCAGTTTTGCAATGCAGGAATTCAAGCCGCGTACGAGTCCGGAGAGGTCCAACGAGACTTGATCCGGCGCAAGGATCAAGATGGCATCAAACTCACGGTCCTGCTCACGAACGGGGCGCAGGGGGTGTATGGGCAGCCAGGCGTCCAAGCGTAGCTGGCCCGTCCAGTCGGACCCGGCGAGCAGCCCTGCCGACCAGGCGTTGATATCCGCGACAGAGACGGTGGCTCCAAGACCTGATAACGCCAAGGCAAGATGCTCGGGAGCATCTGAAACCAGAAGCACCTTCCTGCCCTCTAGGTTCGCCCCATCCTCCAGTAACGGCGCAGCGGCGCTTACCCTTCCCCAGAACCAGGGATCGCGGTCCAGCAGATTGGCTTGACGGCTACCAGGAAACAGAAGCTGGCAGCATCGAAGCCAATCAGGGTTGTCCCAGTCCTCCACTGCGATAAATCGGCTACCAGCCGCGCCATGACGATTAGTGACGATACCGGCCCACCGCGGGTCGTTGCTCGGCCTCTGCGCTTCCAGCCGAGCAATTAACTCTTCAGGGACCGCAAGATCGCCGCTGACCGCCATCGCCTTGATCTCGGAAAAGCAACAGGCAGCGTTTTGGTGCGCTGTCGCGCCGCCTTTCGCCGCCGCCTCAACCAGAGCCCGAAGACGCGCAACTTCTGAGGCCGCAGGCGGTATGGAAATCCCTTCCGCTTCGAGGGCTCGCATCAAGCCCGACGACGCACGGCTCCGCGCCGCTTGAGTGCGATCGATGACATAGCCGTGCCGCACGCGCGAACTGAACGGCGTCAAGGTGACAGCGAGATGATCGTGAACTTGGCGTTCGAAATAGTTGTTGATCGCGTTGACGACGATGAATTTACGCAGGGTCTCCCCGTTGATCGACCGCTGCAACTCGGCCTGAACGGCCAACTTGAAGGCTCGGTCGACAAGACCCAGGCGCAGCGCCTCCTGCCCTGAGACCTGCGCCTGATTGGACGCTCCAACGGCCCCGATCTCGAACACCAGCAGGTCGGCGCCCGCCTGCCAGGCTTCGAGGGTGTCAGTCTTCATGTGGCCTGAGAGCCAATCCGCCTCCGCCGGCACCACAACCTGCGCGGCGTGCCCCTGAAGGCCTTTGATTGTGAACTCCAGTAGGTCAGGCCTGGCCCCCACGTAGCCGATCTTGGCCCCCGGGCTGGCGATCAGAAGCTGGTCCAGAAGAAATGGCACGACGTGGCCAGCGTCATAGTCGAGCGCGCCGTAGTTGGCCGAACTGTAGGCGGTCTCAAGATCCTCAGACTTCGGAAGTGCCAGGTGATCAAGCGCCCTAAGCAGCGGCGTCGATGAACAAAGCCGGATTTCTTCAATATCGACATCCACCATTCCCCAAGAATCGCGTTGATGAGGTAAGTCAGGGGCTGCGAGGTTGTCGACGAATCCGAAAGAACTGTTCTCGCTTCGGTCTCCACCATGATAGACTGAAGCTTGCCGGGTATGGTCGCAGTGATATCCGGCGACGAGGTGCTCCAGGCTCCGCGCTGGTCGGCCGGCCAACGCCATCCTGCGGGCTATGTTGGCATCGACGTGCCAGCCGTGAATCATGCGTTCGTCGAAACCATCAAGAGCGAATAGGTCTTCCCGAAGAAAGAGCTGAAAATCGCCCGGGCCGTCGAACAAGGTGTGGCCGTCTGCATAAACACGTTCGTCCAGCGGCAGGCGCGCTCGCCAATCCGAAAGTGCTTTCAAAGCGCCTGGGGGATCGGTGCGATCGAGGCTTTCCCACAAGCCTTCGGGCAGCTCGAACCGTGGAAGCTGGTAAAATCCGTCGTCCAAGTCGGACCACAGATCTCGGAGCAGGTTCGCCCCTTGTCCCAGGAAAAGCATGTCGGTGTTGGTCGACAGCACCCAACGCGCCCGGCGGGTTCTGCGTAACGCCACGTTTCGGGCGATCGGCTCTACGACCGGGAGCCGTGTCGCACCCGCCGCCTTGCGATGATGCTCTGGACGAACCCGGAGAACACGCAAGCGGTCGCGTGTCCACGGTGTCAGCGTATCCGATATGGCCTCCGGGAAGGTTGGAAGATCGTCCGGCGTATTGTAGTCGACGAATAGGATTTCATCCTCATCGCTCAAGACGTGCGCGATGCAGTTGAGGCTGAGCGCCGCCCGCCGCGGAAGGTTGTACCCGTGGTTGTCGTTTCGTCCGTAGACGATGACCGAAATCATGATCGAACCGCGAGCAGCATGAGTTTCAGCCCTATTCGACCGTGACCGACTTGGCGAGGTTTCGCGGCTGATCCACGTCCGTCCCCTTGTGGACGGCGGTATGGTAGGCCAGCAACTGCATCGGGATGGCGTGGACGACGGGCGCGATCAGCGGATCGCAGGCCGGCGCGC
>JAEYZR010000052.1 GCA_023427945.1 Pseudomonadota bacterium
CCCGAATCCGGTGTGGATTTCGGTGCCGCGTGGCCGCGCTGCCGACGTCAAGCCGGTCGCGCAACGCAACGACCCGCTGGTGGCGCCGATGGAGAAAGGCCGTACGGTGGGCACGCTGCAGATCACCCTGGATGACAAGGTCTTGCGTGTGGAGCCTCTGGTGGCGCAGACTTCTGTGGAGCGCGCCGGTTTCTTCGGCCGCATGGTCGATACCGTCAAACGCTGGATCCAGTAATCATGATCGATATCCCGGACCCCGATAATCAGGTCTACCTCAACGGTGCCTATACCCGCCTGGCCGACGCCAAGGTGTCGGTACTGGACCGAGGTTTCATTTTTGGTGACGGCATATACGAAGTCGTGCCGGTCTACGAGGGTCGCGCTTTCCGCATGGCCGAGCATCTGGCCCGCCTGGGCCGAAGCCTGGCGGCGGTGCGCATTGCCGCGCCGCTGAGCGTGACGCAATGGGAGGCGCTTGTCGCCGGGCTCGTGGAGCGCTCGAGCTCGAAGACCTGCCTGATCTACATCCAGGTCACCCGCGGGGTGGCGCGGCGCGATCATGCCTTCCCTGCGCAGGCGCCCGAGCCCACGGTGTTTGCCATGGCCACCGCCTTCACACCACCGGATGCCCGCCAGCGTGAGCAGGGCCTTACCGCCATCAGTATTGAAGACGAACGCTGGCTGCACTGCGAGATCAAGTCGGTCTCGCTGCTGGGCAACGTTCTGGCCAAACAGCAGGCGGTGGATGCTGGCGTGTTCGAGGCCATCCAGTTTCGCAACGACCAGTTGACCGAGGGTTCTTCGACCAACGCCTGGCTGGTGAAAAACGGTGTGCTGCTTGCGCCACCGCGCAGCAACCTCATTCTGGAAGGTGTGCGCTACAGCTTCATGCTGACGCTTGCCCACGAACTGGGAATCGCCGTCGAGATGCGTGCGATCAGCCGCCAGGAGGTGGCCGGCGCCGACGAGCTGATGATCACCTCGGCTTCCAAGGAAATCGTTCCCATCGTCCGTCTGGACGATCGGCCGGTCGGTTCGGGCAAGCCCGGGCCGGTGTATGCCGCGTTGCGTGCCGGTTACGACGCGCGTATCGCGGCTTTGCAGTAATCACAGGCTGCGCCCAGGACTTCTTACCGATGACTCTCCCTCCCGACATCCCGCCCGAACAGTCTTTGATCGAGTACCCCAGCCAGTTTCCCATCAAGGTCATGGGGCGCCAGCATCCGGAACTGGCCCAGACACTGACCGAAGTCGTGCTCATCCACGACCCGGAGTTCGACGCCGCTACCGTCGAAATGCGCCCCAGCAAGGGTGGCAACTACATCGGCCTGACATTCACCGTCACCGCCACATCGCGCGAGCAGCTCGATGCCCTGTACAAGGCCTTGCACGGCCATCCCATGGTGTCGGTCGTTCTCTGATCACCATGTCCAGCACCGTCGTCAAATGGCTGCCCCGGCCCGCCCGCTATGCCGATGTCTGGGCGGCCATGCAGGCCTTCACGGCAACCCGCAGCGACGACACGCCTGACGAAATCTGGCTGTGCGAGCACGCGCCGGTCTACACCCTGGGGCAGGCGGGCAAGCCCGAGCACATCCTGGACACCGGGACGATCGAGGTGGTGCATTGCGACCGCGGCGGTCAGGTGACCTATCATGGCCCGGGGCAGGTCATTGCGTATGCACTGGTGGACCTGCGCCGCGTCGGCCTGTTCGTGCGTGCCTACGTGAATCTGCTGGAGCAGGCGGCCATCGACACGCTTGCCGATGTGGGTGTGGCCCAGCCCTGCCGCCTGGAGGGCGCGCCGGGCGTCTATGTGGTGCAGTCCGATGGCCTGCCCTCCAAGATCGCTGCGCTAGGGGTGAAAATACGCAATGGCTGCACCTATCACGGTGTGGCCATCAACGTGGCCATGGATCTCGCCCCGTTTGCCGGCATCAACCCCTGTGGCATGGCGGGCATGCGCACCACCGATGTCGCGGCCTGTAGCCCGATGGCGCCTGCCTTGGCCGATATGGGCGAGCGGCTGGCCGCACACCTGGCGGCGCTGCTGCAGGCCCAGGGCGAGCGCCACGCGGCCAGCCTTGCCGGGATGCCCGGGGTATTGCCCTTGGCCCACACCGGCGATAATGTCGTTTCTCTCAACACCTGATTGCCCGCAGCAACCCAGATATGCCAGAAATCACCGCCGAAGACGTGGCACGCACCACCCCCGAAGAGCTGGCCCGCCTGATGGCAGGGCCTCCCGAGGGGTTTGCACCCTGGATCAGGGCGGCAGCCCAGGCCGGGTTGCTGGAGGCGCAGGCCATCTATGCCCAGATGCTGCTGGACGGCTCGGGCGTGGCCGTCGATCAGGTCGAGGCGCTCGCCTGGTTCAAGCGTGCCGCACAGGCCGATCACCTGATGTCCATCAACATGGTGGGGCGCTGCTATGAAAACGGCTGGGGCACCCCGGCCGACAGCCAGGTGGCGGCGTACTGGTTTCGCATTGCTGCCGAACGTGGTCTGGACTGGGGGCTGTACAACTACGCCCACCAGTTCGCCGCGGGGCGCGGCGGTGTGGAAAAAGACATGGCGCGCGCCTACGCCCTGTACCGCCAGGCCGCCGACATGGGGCACATCAAGTCCATCGGCGTGGTGGGGCGTTTCCACGAAAACGGTGAAATCGTCGCCCAGGACATCGACCAGGCCTTTGAGTGTTACCAGAGGGCTGCCGAAGGCGGGGATTTTCGCGGTATGTTCCACTATGCGCGTCTGCTTCACGCGCGGGGCCGCACGCAGGACGCTCTCGAATGGTTTGCCCGTGTGCCGGCAACGGCCACGCCAGCGTTCATGCGCGAAGCACGCCAGATGCTGCAGGCCACTGACGACCCGGAACTGGCCGCGGTATATCCCGAAGGCCCCGAGGCGTAAAATACCGTTGCCCGGTGTTTTTCACCGGCTTTCTTTTATGGTGCCCGATGGGGGCGCCGCAGTTTCAAGGTGCTTATGTCCATGCCCAAAGATACGTCCGTTACGCAGGCTTCCAACCCGGAAACCGGTTCGGCAGGCGCAACCCATGCAACGTCCATGCAGGCCGTTCCACTGGTCTACGATGCGACCCAGAAGCAGAAAGCCCAGGCCAAGACTGCGCGCATCCCTATCAAGGTGATCCCGGTCGAACGCCTGCGCAAGCCCGAATGGATCCGTGTGCGCGCCGCCACGCCCGGTTCGCGCTTCTACGACATCAAGCGCATTTTGCGCGAGCACAACCTGCACACGGTCTGCGAAGAAGCCTCGTGTCCGAACATCGGTGAGTGCTTCGG
>JAEYZR010000069.1 GCA_023427945.1 Pseudomonadota bacterium
CTCCTGCAGGCGGGCCAGGGGAAGACTGCCATCAGGTGCATGGTCGATCGGCTGGGGCTGTATGCTGCCCAGCACGGCCGCGCCTCCCCCCTCGAATTTGTAGGTGTGGGCCTGCTGCCCGACCAGATATTCGTCGCCGCGCTCGCAATGGGCCATGATGGCGGCCAGGTTGCTCTGCGTTCCAGTCGGGAAAAATAGCCCGGCCTGTTTGGCACAGCGCCGGGCTACCGTTTCCTGCAGACGCTGGACGGTAGGGTCGTCGCCCCATACATCGTCACCCACGTCTGCTGCGCTCATGGCCTTGAGCATGCCGGCTGAGGGGCGGGTGACCGTGTCACTGCGTAAATCGATCATTGATCAGGGTTTTCCAAAAAGTGAGTGGCGTGCGTTTGACGCCGATCAGGACGCCATCGCCAGATCGGCCACGAAATGACCCGTAGCGACCTGGGTGTAATGGACCGGTGCAGGTTCATAGTCCAGCCCGTGAACAGGGCTGGGGATGTCGCCTTCGATGAGGCTGTGATCCAGCCTGCGCTGGGTCGGATCGGCAATCGGTACGGCTGCCATCAGTTTGCGCGTATAGGGGTGTTGCGGGTTTTCAAAGATCTGGCGGCGTGTGCCGATTTCAACGATGCGGCCCAGATACATGACGGCCACGCGATGGCTGATCCGCTCCACCACGGCCAGATCGTGCGAAATGAACAGGAAGGCGATCCCCAGATCGCGTTGCAGGTCCTGCATGAGGTTGATGATCTGGGCCTGGATGGACACATCGAGCGCCGACACCGATTCATCAGCCACCACCAGTTTGGGCGAGAGCGTCAGCGCCCGGGCGATGCAGATTCGCTGGCGCTGCCCACCTGAAAACTCGTGGGGATAACGCTGCGCATGTTCAGCGTTCAGTCCGACTCTTTCCAGCAGCGCCACCACCTGGTCCCGGGCAGCCTGTCCGCGCGCAATGCCATGGACCGTCAGCGGCTCCAGCAAGGTTTCCTCGATCGTGCATCGAGGGTCCAGCGACGCGTACGGGTCCTGGAATACGGTCTGGATGTTGCGCCTCAATTTCTTCAGTGCATCGCCTTGCAGGGTGCCAATGGCGTCGCCTTCGAAACGGATCTCTCCGCCCTGGGCCAGCAACAGGCGCGCCACCGCGCGCGCTGTGGTCGACTTGCCGCAACCCGACTCGCCCACCAGCGCCAGGGTCTCGCCGCGATAGACGTCGAAACTGATCCCTTCCACGGCATGCACGCGCCGCTGCACACGACTGAGTATGCCGCCCCTCAGGTCGTATCGCGTGACCAGGTTGCGTACCTGCAGCAATGGCTCTGCCAGGTAGTCAGGGCCGTGATCGCCGGCCAGCGCCGCATCACGCTGCACATCGTCGTCGTGCATTTCGTTGTGGGCGTTTGCCGCGCCATCTGTCTGGTCGATCAGGTCGAACTTGGCAGGCGTATCCGTGCCGCGCATGGCGCCCAGTTGTGGCACGGCCGCGAGCAGCGCCCGGGTGTAGGCATGCCTGGGGGCGGCAAAGATGCCGGTGACCGTTCCCTGTTCGACGGTGTCTCCGTGTCGCATCACCATGACCTGATCGGCCACCTGGGCCACTACGCCCATGTCGTGGGTGATGAAGATGACACCCATGTCGATGTCGTTCTGCAACGACCTGATGATCTGCAGAATCTGGGCCTGCACGGTCACATCCAGTGCCGTGGTGGGTTCGTCGGCGATGAGCAGAGTGGGCTCGCAGGCCAATGCCATGGCGATCATGATGCGCTGGCGCATGCCGCCGGAAAGCTGGTGAGGATATCGGGTCATCACCTGTCTGGCATCGGGAATGCGCACCAGGTCGAGCATTCTCAGCGCCTGGGTATGTGCGGCGCGGGCGCCGATCGAGCGGTGCAGCAGTATTGCCTCGATGATCTGTGCGCCGACCTTGAACACCGGGTTCAGCGATGTCATGGGCTCCTGGAAGATCATCGCCATGTCGGCGCCGCGCAGCTTGCGCATGGTGGGTTCCGACGCGCTTGTCAGATCGACCACGCCGTGCTTGCGCGTGCGCAGATGCATGCTGCCACTGATGATGCGGCCCGCGCCCAGCTCGACGAGCCGCATCAGGGACAAGGATGTGACGGACTTGCCCGATCCGGATTCACCGACGATGGCCAGGGTCTGCCCGCGCGCCACCTCGAAGGAGACGTCGCGCACGACGGGCTTGATGCCGGGGGCATCACCAAACGCCACGCTCAGGTTCTTCACCTGCACAACCAGGTCGTCTTGCATGTTCACCTCGGGTCAGCGATGATGCGCGAGATCGCGCTGTCCAGTTCGGCATTGGCCAAGGCCAGCTTTTGCCGCGCCCTGGCCACCCAGGCGCAGTCCGCCTGATAGTCAGTCTTCGCCTGCGCCAGCATGCGGTCGACTTCGCTTGGTGCGACGCTCCCTGCTGTGATCCGTGTCTCCACGAAACGTCTGGCGTCCAGAGCCTCGCGTATCGTCGCGTCGACCATGCCGATGGGTCTGCCGATGGTCTCCTGGGCGGCGGCATCGAGGTCGCTGCCGGTGACCTGTGCGGGGGCGATGCCTGCAGCCAGACTGTTGCGCACCAGGCGGGCCACGACATGATGGACTTGCCGAAACGACAGACCGGTCTGCCGCACGATCACGTCAGCCAGGTTGCTCGAGGTGCACCAACTGCCGGCCAGCGAGGCCGCCATACGATCCTTGTGAACGATCAGCGTTTCCATGACACCCGTCAGAAGGTCGAGCATGCCCTCGGTGGTGGCCAGGGCGCTGTCGATCAGCGGCAGCTCGCGCATGGCCTGATCGCCCGTCCCTTCGGCGCGGAAGGTGGCCAGTGCCGTGGCCAGCCAGGTCACGCCCTCGCCCGCGGCTTTCTTGATGGTCTCCAGTGCCGCGGGATTCTTTTTCTGCGGAAAGATGCTGCTGGTGCCGCAATAGCTGTCGTCGCTTTCCACCATGCCGAATTCCATGCTGGACCACAGGTGCAGGTCGGTGGACAGGTCGTTCAGGTCGGCCATGACAAACGCCAGGGCGCTGATGATCTCGGCGGCGTAGTAAGCCTCGCGCCCGAGCTTGGAGTTCTCGACGATGGCGTCAAAGCCGAGCAGTTCCGTGGTCCGGTTGCGGTTCAGCGGCCAGGATGTGCCGGCCAGACCGACCGCGCCCAGGGGGTTACGGTTCGCGCGGGCGTATGCCTGGGTCAGGCGGTCGAAGCTGTCGTGCAGGCGGGTGCTGAAGCTCAGCAGGTAGTGGCCGAATACCCAGGGCTGCGCATGCTGCATGTGGGTGTAGCCGGGCATGATGGTGCGCGCGTGTTGTCCGGCCTGATCGGCTATGGCGACCTGCAGGGCATTGAGCTGATCCATCACGTCGAGCATGCGGTTGCGTTTGTACAACCGGCGCACGGTTGCGCCCTGGTCGATGCGGCTGCGTCCGGTGTGCATCTGGCCACCGATGTCTTCGCCGATTTCCTCGAACAGATAGGCTTCGATCTGCAGCAGAAAGCTGCCCTTGCGGACATCAGTGGGAAACTGTGCCGCCTGCATGCCTTTGATACGGCGCAGTTGCTGCAGGATGGCGCGACCCACTTCCTGCGAGATGATGCCTTGCTCGACCAGCATGGTCGTATGCGCCATGTCGACGGCGACGAACTCCTTGAACTGACCCTTTTCGCGTTCGAGTCCGGGAAGGTCGTGGTACTTCACCAACCTCTCGGACGGTGGCGAGCTCAGTCGAGCCTCGGCCAGCAGTATTTCGTTGCCTGATGTCTGGGTATTCATATCTACTCTCACTTCGTGGTGCTGGCTTGGGTGAAGTCGACGATTTCGTCACCGTAGACGACCATCCCCTTGACGCCGGTGCGTTGTCCGATCAGCTGTACCTGGTCGAACAGCGGTATGTTGTTGGGATCGTCCTCCCAGATGATTCGCTGGATGTCGCCGTAGTGGGCCATGCGTTTTTCGTAGTCCATCTCGCTGGCCGCCTTGGCAAGCAGACTGTCGACGTCCTTGTTGCTGTAGCCCGTCAGGTTCGAGGCATCCCCGCTGGATAGCTTGCGGCGCAGGCGGATGTCGGCGTTGGTGATCCCGGTGCCCAGCAGCCACATGTTGGCTTCGTTGGTGCCACGTCCTGTCCCCTTGCCGGCATCCGGGCGATACAGCGTCTTCTGGTAAGAGGCCCATTCCCACACCTTGAATTCCGTCTTCAGGCCGATGGCATTCAGGTAACCCTGCACCGCCTCGGCAGCCGCACGGTCCTTGGTGTAGCGGCCAGAGGGTGTCCACATCACGATGGTGTCCGGGTAGCCGTCCGGATAGACTTCCTTGACCAGCTTGCGTGCCGTGTCGGGGTCGTATTTTTTCTGTGCAAATTCACGCCGGCCCTGTGTGCCCTCAGGGAACGGGCTGTCGGGTACTCGCCCGAAGCCCATCAGGATTTTTTCCACGATGGCTTCGCGATCGATGGCCATGTCCACCGCACGTCGCATGCGCACGTCATCGAACGGAGGACGGGTGACGTTCAGTTCAAAGAAGACCTGGAACGAACTCGGTACTTGTGTGAGCGTCACGTCCTTGCGGCCTTCGAACTCGGCAGCGGCTTCGGGCGGGATGTTTCCGGCGACATCGGCATTGCCCGTCTTCAGGCCGATCACGCGCGCCGAGTTCTCCGGCACCGGCCGGAAGACCAGTTGCTTGGTCCTGGACGCTTCGCCGAAATAGTCGGGGTTCTGTTTGATGACCGCCTGTTCGTTCGGCACCCAGCTCTCGAACACATAGGGGCCCGTGCCCACGGGGTTGCGTCCGTAGGCCCGTCCGCGTTTTTCGATGGCCGTGGGACTGCTGATGGCAGACCATTCTTCAGCCAGGATTTCAAGCAGTGTGGGCGAGGGGTGCTTGGTCTTGATTTCAAGCACGTATTCGCTGGGAGTGGCAATCGATTCGATCGCCCCGTAATAGGAACGATTGGATGAGCCCAGTTCAGGGGTGCGGATACGATCGAGGTTGAACTTCGCCGCCTCGGCATTGAACGGTGTGCCGTCGTGGAACTTCACGTCCTGGCGTAGCTGGAACGTCCAGGTATTGCCATCGGACGAGGTCGTCCAGGACTGTGCAAGGTCCGGCTCGATCTTCTTGAGCCCCGGGCCGTCCCATTTCACCAGACGATTGAAGAGGTGGCCAATGACGATCTGCGAAGGCGTGCTGCGCGTGATGGCCGGGTCCAGGGTATCGATCTCGGTGCCTTGTATGTAGGTCAGTCTGTCCTGGGCGGACAAGGCGGTCGATGTCGCCAGGATCGCTGTGGCCAGTGCACCAAGAACGCTGCATTTCGTATGGAGGAAATTCTTTCTGTTCACGGTCAACCCCTTTCTAGTGATGTGTTGGGTGGAATGTCGGGTCATGCCTTACCTGCGGTTTCTGGATCGCGGATCGAAGTAATCGCGCAGTGCGTCACCCACCAGGTTGAAGCTGAGGATGAGCAGGAACAGCGCAGCACCTGGAGCGATCAGCACATGGGGATGGCTGGTCAAGTGCGCCCGCGAACTGGCGATCATGGCGCCCCATTCGGGAATGGGTGGCGGGGGGCCCAGGCCGAGGAAGCTCAGGCCGGAGCCGATCAGGATGGCCTCGGCCAGCGACACCGTGGCCTGCACGATGACCAGGGAGCCGATGTTCGGAAGAATGTGGGCGCGCATCAAACGGATGTCGCTCACGCCGACCGAACGGGACGCCAGGATGAAATCGCGTTGCTTGAGCGCCATGACCGGCGCGGCGAAGAAGCGCACGTAGATGGGTATGGTCGATATCGCAATAGCCAGCGTCAGGCTGAGGACGCTGTTGCCGGCCACCGTGATCACCATGATGGCAACCAGTGTGCGGGGGAACGCGATCATGAAGTCCATGAAGCGCATCACCAGGCTGGGAAGCCTTCCGCGGTAGAAGCCACACAGCGCACCCAGGGTGACGCCCACCACCATCGCCAGCCCGACGCTGCCGAAAGCAACGGTCAGTGTGATGCGCGAACCCCATACGACACGCCCCAGCAGGTCACGACCGAGTTCGTCGGTGCCCAGCCAGTAGGCGCTTCCTGGAGCCGTCAGGGCGTCGGACAGATTGACCCGCGTCACGGCAGTCCAGTCGAACAGCCAGGGGGCTGCCACGGCCGCCGCCAGGAACGCGGCGATGATCGTCAGTGCGATGAGTGCAATCCAGCGGCGCTGTTCGATCAGGTAGTTCACGAAGCCGAACCAGCGCACGAAGCGTGTTCTTGCCGGCGCGGCTCGGGTGGTCTCACGCATAGGTGATGCGAGGGTCGAGGAAGCCATATGCCAGGTCCACTAAAAGGTTGACGAGCACCACAAGGGCGGCGAAGACGAGAATCGTTCCCTGCACGACGTAGATGTCCCGGATCATGATGGCGTCGATCATGTAGCGGCCCATGCCCGGCCAGGCAAATACGGTTTCGACGATGACGGCACCGCCCAGCAGGCGCCCGAAGTCCATGCCAAAGACGGTCACCAGAGGAATGGCGGCATTGGCGAAAGCGTGCTTGAGGACGACCTTGTGCCGGGAGACGCCTTTTGCATGCGCGGTGCGCACGTAGTCCTCACCCAGCACATCCAGCATGGTCGAGCGCGCCAGTCGGGCAAACGTCGCGATGTAGGGCAGGCCCAGCGTGATGGCCGGCAACACCAGATGTGCCCAGGTGCCACGGCCGGTGGGCGGCAGCCATCCGAGGGTCGATGCGAACACGAGCATGAGCAGCAGGCCCAGAAAGAAGCCCGGCATGGAAATGCCCAGCACGGCAAAGGCGGTGAGGGTGCTGTCGATCCAGCCGCGTGGCCGCACCGCTGCGATGATGCCCATCGGCACGCCGATCACGACAGCCAGCAACATGCCGGCGGCCGTCAGTTCCAGCGTTGCGGGAAGCGTGCGCGCAATGCCTTCGGCCACGGGGGCGAACGTCTGGAATGAATCGCCCAGGTCGCCTTGCAGAATCTTGCCCAGGTAGATGAAGTACTGCGTGTGAAGCGGCTTGTCCAGACCGTAGTTCTCTCTGATCTGCTGGACATCCTCCTCGACGGCGTCGGGACCTGCAGCAAGGCGGGCTGGATCGCCCGGGATGAAATGCAAAACCATGAAAACGACGATCGATACGCCTATCAGCATGGGAGCCAATAGCAGCAAGCGTCGAATCGCGAAATTAAGCATGAGCCGCGCTCCTTTGTTTTGTCATTGCCATTGAAGATTTCGCTGGCAGCAATGTCTTGGCATTGCGCCGACAGATCATGCGGGAGCAGGAAGTGATGCGCAAACCCACAAAGCCTTGGACGCACATAACAAAATGTTATGCTGGTTAACCCTTGATAAGGCGACCAATGTATGCATCTGAATCCGAGACAGCTGGAAGCATTTCGTGCCGTGATGGTCACAGGCAGCATGACGCTGGCTGCCGAAATGATGAAAATCAGCCAGCCTGCCGTCAGTCGGCTGATCCGGGATCTGGAGCAGACATTGCAGTTGCGCCTTTTCCGGCGTGAAGGCAATCGACTGATTCCCGGCGCCGAGGCGCAACGGCTGTTCACCGAGGTCGACAGCTTCTACCAGGGCATGGCGCGAGTCGAACGTGTGGCGCGCGACCTGAATACCGTCAGGACAGGCACGCTGCGCATTGCGTCCATGCATGCCCTGGGCTTGAGTGTGGTGATGGAAGGCGTGCGGCTGTACTCGCGCGATCGGCCTGGCGTGGCCGTTTCCGTGGATGTGCGGCATTCGTTGAGCATTCTCGAACTGGCCAGCGCGAATCAGATAGACCTGGGGTTTGTGCAGATCATCGGCACGGAACATCCGGGCGTGGACATCATTCCGTTTCCAAACATGCATGCGGTGTGTGTGCTGCCCAGCAAGCATCGGCTGAGTCGCAAGAAAGTGATTGCGATCAGCGACCTGCATGGCGAGCGTCTCATTTCGTTATCGAGAAACAGCCCTTTGCGCATGCGCATCGAAATGGCGCTGGATGCCGAGGGCGTCGTCTGCGAGCGTCCTGTCGAGACGTCCCTGGCGAATGCGGCGTGCAGCATGGTCTCTGGCGGGCTTGGCCTCACGCTGTGCGATCCCTTCACGGCCACTTACAGCAAGTACCCCGGCGTGGTGCGCCGCAAAGTGGAGCCCGCGATTCCATTCGAGTTTTCGATGGTGCTGCCGGCCCACCAGCCGCGATCCAAAGTCGTAAATGACTTCATGCAGGTGATGAACGAGCTGTTCAACAAGGAAATCCTGCCGCAAGTGGGTGATGGCGTGACCTCGCGCCAGAGGCCGCGTCACCGCACGCAATAAAGGCGTCGACTACGACAGCATCACCTGTAGAATCATATTTGATTCCCAACATTCAGGATTTTTGTCATGGACAAGACGCTGCTCAAAGGCTTGATGGTGCTGGAGGCGGTCACCGATGTCGATCACCCCTCGCGCACGATCGAGGAACTGGCCGGGCGGGTCGGGCTCACGCGCAGCAATACGCATCGCACGTTGCAGACGCTCATGCATGCCGGCTACATCACGCGCGACGACGATAGCAGCTATCGAGGCGGCATCCGGCTGTTCGAGCTGGCGGCGCGCCAACTGGCGCACCTGGACCTGCGCCGGGTGGCCGCACCCGCCATGCGCAAGCTGGCGGCACAAACGGGCGAGACCGTTCATCTGTCCGTGCTCGATGGGATAGAGGTGGTCTACGTCGACAAGATCGACAGCCCGCAACCCATCCGGGCCTACTCGATGATCGGCGGACGAGCCCCGGCCTACGCGGTGGCCACTGGCAAGGTGTTGCTGGCCTATCAGCCGGAAGGCTACCTGGAAACCTATGCCGATCGCCTGGTCAGTCACACCAAGTCCACGATTGCCAGCCTGCCCCTGCTCAAGGACGATCTGCGCCGCGCGGTACGCATGGGTTATGCCCTGAATCGGGGGGAGTGGCGCGACGGGGTGGGCGGCGTGGCCGTGGCGATCTTCAATGCGCTGGACGACGTCGTGGGCGCCATCGGCATTTCCGGGCCGCTGGATCGCCTTGCGCCCGGGCGTGCGAAGGAAATGGCGGTCGCGGTGAAGGCCTGTGCGGCCGACATTTCTGCGCTGTTGGGCTACAAGAAGGCTTAGGTCATCGCCGCGGGCTGGCTCTGTACCCACTGTGCCAGGGCCTGGCGATCGACTTTCCCTACGGTGTTTTCGGGCAGCGCGTCGCGGGTGTAGACCGCTTTCGGCACGTAGATGCGTCCCAACTGCTCCAGTACCGTGGCGCGCAGCACCGCCTCCTCAGGCTGGGTCACGGACGCATCGGGCACGATGACGGCCACAGGCACTTCGCCGAGATCGGTATCGGGACATCCCACCACACAGCATGCCGCCACGCCGGGAACGGCGACCAGCACGTCTTCGATCAGTTTGGGCGAAATGTTCTCGCCACCCCGGATGATGACCTCTTTGATGCGCCCGGTGATGCTCAGGTAGCCTTGCTCATCGAAGCGTCCCAGGTCGCCGGTATGCAGCCTGCCGTCGCGCACCGGACTGTCTCCATCGTGGCCCAGGTAGCCCAGCATCAAGGCCTCGCCTGCGATGCAGATCTCGCCTTCGCCACCGGCGGCGACCTCGTTGCCGGCCCCGTCCAGCAGCACGACCGTCTGGCCAGCCAGCACGGTGCCAACGGAACCAATACGACGTGCGCCAGGAGGATTCATGGTCGAGGTGCAGGTGGCTTCCGACAGTCCATAAGAGACGACCAGCTCGCAGCCGATGAACGCTTCGATCTCGCGATGCAGCGTCGTGGTGATGGGCGCGGAGCCGCAGCGCACCAGCCGCAGCCTGGTGAATGCGCCGGGGGAGAAGGTCTGCTTGAGCATGCGCGCATACATGGTGGGCACGCCCGTCATGATGGTCGGCTGGAAGGTTTCGAGAAGCTGGGGCAGGGCTTCGGCGCGAAAGCGCTCGGCCAGCGCGATCGTCGCTCCACACGCCAAAGGCGCAAAGACCTGGTTGTTGATCGCATTGGTGTGATGAAGCGGCATCAGGTGCAGCAGTACATCGTCGCGCCCGAGGTTCGTGTGCGCGATGACGCCCGAGGCGTTCACGGCCACGCCCCGGTGAGATTGCAGAACGCCCTTGGGCTTGCCGGTACTGCCTGACGTGAACAGCAGCAGCGCTGGATGTTCGGGGGCGGGATCGTCGCTCCAGTAAGGCGGTGCAGCCTGAAGATCATCCCAGCGCAGGAGCTGGGGCGCGGCCAGGCCCGACGCGTGGGCGCAGGCTTGATTGTCGTCATCGTGCACCAGCCAGCGCAGGCCGACCGCCTGGACCCGCCTGGCGGTTTCTTCAGCACTGATGCGCGGTTCCAGCGGGCATGGACAGGCACCCGCCACGATGCAGCCCAGCAAGGCAAGCACCTGGGCGGGGCCCCGTTCCAGCGCCAATGCGACAAAGTCGCCCGGCTGCACGCCTGATTGACGCAGGGCGCCTGCAATCGTGCGTACCGCTGCATCGAGTTCAGCATAGGTCCATCGGCGGTCGGTGGTGCGCAGTGCCGTATGGTCCCGCACTGCAGCGCTTTGCCAGACGGATCGCCACGCCTGAGGCAGGTTGTGTATCAGTGTCATGGCCTCGCTTCCTGTCGTGCTCGAACGCACCTTATCGCAGCTTCACCGCGGCGTCGCGCTCGAACGTGCCATCGGGATCCAGCATGGCAAGTGCGGCACGCTCGGCATCGGTGGGGTAAGGCGTGGGTTGCGCACCGGTGGCATCGAAGGAGAAGCCGGTTCGCGCGCGCACTTCTTCCAGGCTCGATTCAGGGTGCCAGGATTGAAGCGCCAGTTTGTCATCGCGTTTGATGAATATCGCGATAGGCGTGACGACGCCGTGAAAACCGCCCCATGATGTACGGAAATCCAGCTTTTCCACGAAGGTGCGTGTCGAGTGCTCGGTGCGCCAGGTGCAGGCGCGCCGTGCCGTGGGCAGCATGATCGCACCACCCCCGCCACCTGGCAGGCGAACCTTGGGCTGATGCCAGTCGCCAATGCAGGAGTTGTTCGCGCAGCCCTCGCCATCGATCTGGGCTGCACCCAGAAAGGTCAGATCCATGCGTCCGCGTGTGCACAGATCGTAGAAATCCTCGTTGGAGAAGATCGAGGCCGTGTGCGCAGCCAGTTGCGGGTCGGAGCTCGATATTGGAATACTGGTGGGGCGAGGATCCACGCCTCCAGCCACGTTGATGTAGATGAAGTCGTAGTCGTAGGCCTGTTTGGCCAGCAGGCAGGCGAGCATGGGCGGTGTGGAATTCACTCCGCTGAACGTGATTTCGTTCGGGCGGATGAATCGTGCCAGACCCATCACCACATGGGCAAAAGGAGAAAAGGTGTCAGGCATGGGCCGCTTCCTTGAGTTCCGGCGCTTCGGCCATATGCTCGTCCAGCGAGCGTGTGGTGTCCATGTAGCGCTCGACGGCGGGGTAATCGATGTCGTAGTACGGTGTGCACGAGCCCGGCCAGGCGCTGCCGGCCAGAACGGTGAAATTCTCGACCATGAAGTAAGGCAGCAACGTGGCTTCGGGCTGGCCTTCGAACACTGCGGTGTCCACCAGCCGTTCGGCCACCACCAGCACGCTGCCGGCAGCGCGCGACATGATGCGGTCCCAGTGTGCCGTGCCATGCACCCGTGCGTTGCCCAGCCGGTCGATTTCAGTGACCTGTATGACAGCGAAGTCTGGCTTCACTGCCGGGATCAGATAAGTGCTCACGCCGCTGCCGTAGGGATCCTCTTGCAGTGCCCAGTCATTGAGCGCCGGCAGGTCGCTGCCATGCAGGCCGCCGCAAGGCATGAAAGGCACGCCGAAGGCGGCAGCACGCAGCCCTGCGGTCAGACTGGCGCACGCATGTTCCTGCAGTTTCAGCTCGCCTTTCTCGACGGCCTTGCGATACCAGGGCGCGAGCCCGAAGTTGCCTTCCATTGCGACGATGCCGGCACGCGCGCGCGACGCCACGCCGGCACGGCACAGGATGTCGATGTCGTAGCCCGGCGACTGTTTGATGATTTCCAGGTCGCGCCGCGATTGGCGGATCAACTCGCGTACCAGGCCGAAGGGACCGCGATGAAGAAAGCTGCCGCCCAGGGCCACCGAGGCGCCGTCAGGAATCCTGGCCGCCAGTGCGGCGAGCGAAACCTGTTTGTCGGGTTGATTGAAGCCTGATGTCATGATTTTGCTCCGGCGTTGGCGGTGGGTGGAGTCAGGTAGGCTTGAATGCGATGCTTCAATCCCGGCGCGGCAGCTGAACGCACCAGTGCGGCCAGGTCTGCGTTGTCTGCGTCAGCATTCAGCGCGGCGTGAAGTTGCAGGCGCGTATCTGCGCTCAGTTCCCGGGCGCTGCCCAGCGCCTGGACGCAGACGGCATCCCATTCTGCCGCCTCGGCCAGGCGCGTCGCAAAGCCCATCTGCAAGGCCGACTCCGCCGAGAACGTGCGGGTGTGATTGAGGATGTCGTGGGCGGTCTGCGTGCCCACCACCGCGGCAAAGCGGCGTGTGCCCAGCACCAGCCCGAACTTCAGGCCGGGCATGCGAAAGCTTGCGTCGGGCGTCGCCACGCGCAGGCGGCATGCACCGAACAGATCGACGCCCGCACCGAAGTTCTTGCCGTGGGCAAGCGCCACGGTGAGGGCGGGCGAATTCGCGACCTTTTGCAGCAGTTGCTCCAGTCGAACGAAGCGCAGCAGCAGATCGCCATCGCTCTGGTCGGCGAATCCGGAGAAGTCGAAACCGGCACTGAAGTTCTTGCCCGCGCCCTGGAACACGATGACATCGCAGCGCTGTGCGTGGGCCTGATCCACGGCGTCGATCAGTGCCTCCACCAGTTCAGCGGACAAGGCGTTCATCTTCTGGGCGCGTTGCAGCAGAATGCGGCACACGCCGTCTTGCGAACTGACATCGATCATGGCGCTCATGTCGCAGCCTTTTCCGCGGGGAGCAAGGCGCCCAGCACCTCGTCGGTGTGTTCGCCCAGTGCCGGCGGGCGCCGGCGCACGGGTGTACTGAGGCCGCCGATGCGCACAGGCGCGCCAAACGTCCTGGTCTGTACGCCGTTGGGCAGGTCGATCGGTTGCACCCACTCCATGTGCTCGACCTGAGGATCGACGAGTACCTCGGAATAGCTGTTGATGGGGGCGCAGGGCACGCCGCATGCGCGAAATTTCGCCAGCCAGTTCGCGCCGTCGTCCTGTTCGAAGATGGACTCCAGGAAATCGCGCAACTCGACCTGGTTGCGCGCGCGCAGCGTGGTGGTGGCGTAACGCTCGTCGGTGGCCAGTTCAGGATGGCCGACGGTTTCGCAGACGGAGCGCCACAGCGCGTTGTTGCCGGCAGCCATGCCGAAGTAACCATCGCGGCAGCGAAATGCCTGATAGGGTGCATTGCGCGGATGCGCCGATCCCAGTTTTTGCGGATCTTTGCCGCTGCCGAAGTATTCCGAGGTCTGCAGGGCGGCAATGCCCAGCGTGACGCCCAGCATGGCTACGTCCAGGTGGGTACCCTGGCCGGTGCGTTCAGCCACGCGCAAGGCCGCCGTGATCGACGTGGCCGCATAGAGGCCAGCGGTGAAGTCTGCCACCGGCACGCCGCACTTCACTGGCGCACCGTCGGCTTCACCGGTCACGCTCATGATGCCGCTCATGGCCTGGATCGTCAGGTCGAAACCGCCTTCCTGGGCGCGTGGCCCAGTCTGGCCATAGGCCGAGATCGAGCAGTAGATCAGGCGCGGATTGCGCGCTGCCAGCGTGTCGTAGCCCAGCCCCAGGCGCGCCATCACGCCGGGCCGGTTGTTCTCCAGCAGGATGTCGGCCTGGTCGATCAACTGGCGCGCCTTTTCCACATCACCGGGATTCTTCAGGTTCAGTGTGACCGAGCGTTTGTTGCGGTTGAGCGAAGCAAAGTTTTCGCTGTAGCCCTCGCTCATCGGCGGCCATGCACGAAGGGTATCGCCGCCTTCGGGGTGTTCGATCTTGATGACGTCTGCGCCCATGTCGGCCAGCAGCATGCCGCAGAACGGACCCGCCGCCACGTTGCACACTTCGATGACGCGCACGCCTGCCAGCGCTTCCTTGTGATCCATTTTGCCTCGCTCTATTCCTGTCGTGATTCGTTGCGTGTCGCCTGCGGCTCGATCTCCCGATGAGTGCGCTCGACGCTTGACCAGAATATCACTGTGTGGGACTCTTGTTAAGCCTATAGTGGGATTGTCATCCCATATTATAGGAACTAGAAAAGCCGTTCGAACCATGGCATCACTTCGAAACGATGATGGAGACAAACTGTTATGCGTAACCATGTCCTGCTTTTTCTTGCCGCCGTAGTCGGTGTCGGGGTGCTACCCGGCGCTCATGCGGCAGACTGGCCCGAGCGGCCCATCCGTATGATCGTGCCTTACCCCCCGGGCGGCGCAACCGACGTGGCTGCACGCCTGTATGCCCAGCACATGGGCGAGTACCTCAAGCAGACCGTCGTCGTCGAGAACAAGGCGGGTGCCGGCGGCGAAGT
>JAEYZR010000125.1 GCA_023427945.1 Pseudomonadota bacterium
GGCGGCATGCCCTATGGCGCGCAACTGCGTGCCCTGTCGCGCCGCGTGGACGTTCTGGTGGCCACACCCGGCCGCCTGATCGATCACCTGCAGTCGGGCAAGGTCAAGCTGAACACCGTGCACACGCTGGTGCTGGACGAAGCCGACCGCATGCTGGACATGGGCTTCATCGAGGATATCGAAAACATCATCAGCCGTCTGCCCGAAGACCGCCAGACGCTGCTGTTCTCGGCCACGCTGGATGGCACCATCGCCAACCTGGCTGCCCGCATGATGCGCAACCCGCAACGTGTCGAACTGGCCACGCAGAAAGAAAAGCACAGCAACATCACGCAAAGCCTGATGTATGCCGACGATCTTTCGCACAAACTGCAATTGCTGGATCATGTGCTGCGCGATGCTTCGCTGGATCAAGCCATCGTGTTCACCTCGACCAAGCGCGGCGCCGACGACCTGGCCGACCTCCTGTCGGAAAAAGGCTTCTCCGCTGCCGCACTGCATGGCGACATGAACCAGCGCCAACGCACCCGCACGCTCAGCCAGCTTCAGAATCGCCAGTTGCGTATTCTGGTGGCCACGGATGTGGCCGCACGCGGTATCGACGTGCAAGGCATCAGCCACGCCGTGAACTTCGACCTGCCCATGCAGGCTGAAGATTACGTGCACCGTATCGGCCGCACCGGCCGCGCCGGTCGCAGTGGCCTGGCCTTCACGCTGGCCACTCATGCCGAGCGCCACAAGATCCGCCGCATCGAAGGCTACATTGGCCGCTCCATCGACGCGCAGATCATTCCTGGTCTCGAACCCAAGCGTACGGCACGTCCTGAATCGCGTGGCGGCAAACCGTTCAACAAGCGCGGCCCCAGCCGCGGTGGCGCGCCCGGCGGCCGTGGCGGCTACGACCGTTCCGCAGGCTACGGTGCACGCAACGAGGGCTATCGCAGCGAATCGCGCCCCGCTTTTGGTGACCGCGACAGCCGCCCCTCGTTTGGCGATCGCGCCGGCCGTGAATCGCGCCCGGACTTCGCTCACCGTTCGAACGACAGTCGCCCGGCGTTTGGCGAACGTGCTGGCCGCGAGGCCCACGGTGACCGTCGCGACGGCGCACGCCGCGATGGCGCGGCCCCCGCTTTTGGTGCCCGCACCGAAGGCGACCGCGCTGCCCGTCCGGCTCGCCCCGCTGGCGACCGTCCTGCCTTCGGTGCCCGCTCCGAAGGGGATCGTCCCCGTCGCGAAGGCGCCACCACCAGTTTTGGTGGCCCGGCCAAATCGTTCGACAAGCGCCCTGCCGGCTTTGCCAAGCGCTTCGGGAAGAACGCTGTCGCCTAAGTCGCGGAGAAGAAACTGGTTCAGTCCATCAACCTGAATCCTGACGCCGCCCTGCACAGCGAGCGTGTCGCAGACCATCTGCGCACGCTCGTTCGTGCATCTGGCGGCTGGATCTCGTTCGAACGCTGGATGAGCGAGGCGCTGTATGCACCCGGACTCGGGTACTACGCCGCCGGCAACATCAAGCTGGGTTCAATGTCATCGCAGGCGCCAGCGGGCGACTTCGTCACCGCGCCGGAAATGGGCCCGCTGTTCGCGCGCACGCTCGCCTCGCAAGTGGCAGCGATACTGCAGGCCAGTCACAGCAACCGGGTGCTGGAATTCGGCGCAGGAACGGGCGCGCTTGCGGCCGGGATCCTGGACACGCTGGATGCCCTGGGTGTGGCCGCGCAATACGAAATCATGGAAGTGTCCGCCGATTTGCGTGGCGTTCAGCGCCAACGCCTGGCGCGATTCGGTGATCGAGTGACCTGGCGCGAAACGCTTCCGGTCGCCTTCACGGGCTGTGTGCTGGGCAATGAGTTGCTCGATGCCATGCCGGTACGGGCATTCGCCTGGGACGAGCAAGGCCAGACGGTCATGGAGCGCGGGGTGGAAGTGGACGCTTCCGGCGCTTTTGTCTGGGCCAGCAGACCGGCCGATGCAGAGCTGGCCGACGTGGTGCGCCTGCGCATGCCGCCTCTGGCGGGTTATACATCCGAAGTCAATCTACAGGCAGAAGGCTGGGTGAGAGGTCTGGCCGGTTGGCTCGAACGCGGTGCTGCGCTGCTGATCGACTATGGTTTTCCGCAGGCGGAGTTCTATCATCCGCAGCGCGCAGGCGGCACGCTGATGGCACACATACGCCACCATTCGCATGCCGACGTGCTGGCCGCACCGGGCATCCAGGACATCACGGCGCACGTGGACTTCACCAGCATGGCCCAGGCTGCGATCGATGGCGGACTGGATCTGCTGGGCTATATCGCACAGGGCCGTTTCCTGATGAATGCCGGCCTGGCCAACCATCTGGAAGCCGGCACGGATGTCCGGCGCCGCTCGCAACTGCTCACTGCGGTCAACATGCTGACCTCGGAAGCGGAAATGGGCGAACTGTTCAAGGTGCTGGCCATCGGCCGTGGAATCGAAGTCGATCTGACCGGTTTCAGCACGCGCGACAGGCGCCATACGCTGTAGTCGTCCTGCGCCTCAGATACCTCGGATGGCCTGGATGCGCGCCTCGCGCAAAGCGGGCTTGATGCGCGCGGGATCGCCCTGGCAGGCCCGTGCAATCGCGCCGGCATCGAGCTCGACGATAGCCTGGACCCAGGCCCCCCAGCGCGACAGATCGACGTCTTTGGGCAGCATCAGTGCCGCCGTTTTCACCAGCATGAGGAATCGCTCAGGCAGACGCCGCGCATCACCACGCTCCAGCATGTCGACAACGGCTATGCGCAGGGCATCAGTATCGGCATCGATGGCGGCCATCGCCTGAAGGTTCTGCACGAAACCCGGCAACAGGCGTGCGTAGTCGGCGCAGGCCACGGGCACGCGCCAATGACGTGATAGCGCATCGCGTTGCTCACTGGCCAGGCAGAGCAGCGCATAGCGTGCCGCCAGAGGCAGCCCGGCCTGCGCTGCGCGGTCCACGCGCGCGCCGAGCCCAGGATCGTCGCTGAGGTCGGGCGCGATGCGCCGAAGTGCGCCACACGCGCGCAGGACATCGAACATGCGCGAAGGACGGTGCGCCATCAGGCCACGCGAGAGCTCCTTCCAGACGCGTTCGGCCACCAGCGCATCGACTTCGCCACTGCTGACCATGTCCTTGCAGAGGTCAAGGGTCTCAGGGGCGACCGAGAAATCGTCGAACCGTGCAGCGAATCGTGCCAGTCGCAGAATGCGCACCGGATCTTCGGTGAAGGCCGTGCCGACATGGCGGAAGATGCGGGCCTGCACGTCCTGCACGCCGTTCAGCGGATCGCACAGTGCACCTGTTGCGTCCTGGGCGATGGCATTGATGGTCAGGTCGCGCCTGCACAGATCGTCGGCCAGCGTCACCTCGGGGCCGGTGTAGAAAGTGAAGCCCTGATAGCCGCGCGAAGTCTTGCGCTCGGTACGCGCCAGGGCATATTCCTCGCGCGTGACCGGGTGCAGGAAGACAGGAAAGGCGCCCCCGACCGGGGTGAAACCCCGCTCGATGAGTGCTTCGGGCGTGGCGCCTACGACCACCCAGTCGCGATCGCCGGCGGGCAGGCCCAGAAGCTGGTCGCGTACCGCGCCTCCCACCACATAGACATCCAGCCCGCGTGTCGCGGCATCTTGCGTGACCATGATCTCAGGGCAGGTTCGTGGTTTCGATGCCTCGTGGGACGATCATGCCCAGGCGCGCCTTCAGCGACTGAGGCTGACCGGTGAAAAGGCTCGAATAATAGGTCGCGTTGGACATGACGTGCTTGACGTACAGACGGGTCTCCGTGAACGGAATGGTCTCCGCGAATATCGCGCCCTCCACCGGATGGCTGAGCGTGCCCCGCCAGGTGTGTGGCCGGCGCGGCCCGGCGTTGTAGCCTGCGGTCGCCAGCACTTCGGAACCGTCGAGATCGTCCTGCACCATCTTCAGGTAGTTGGTGCCCAGGATGGTGTTGGTATCGAAATCGTTGACGCTGCCGGGCGTGAAATCGGCCATGCCGATCTTGCGCGCCACGAACCTGGCCGTCGCAGGCATCAACTGCATCAGACCCGAAGCGCCCACCTGGGAGCGCGCATTCATCACAAAGCGCGACTCCTGGCGAATCAGCCCGTAAACCCATGCCGGGTCCAGGCCAATCTGGCGGGCCTGTGCCGACACGCGCCCTTCGAACGGCGCGACATAGCGTTGCGTGAAGTCCTTTTCGTTGCGCGTGCGCTCCGAGGTGTTCACCACCCGGTCATACAAGCCTTCGCTGCGTGCAATTTCGGCCGCGGCTATGAGCTCGCGGTCGTTCATCTCGCGCAGGGCAAAATTCCACTCGGGCACGGCCTCGGCACGCCAGCCCAGGCGGAACAGCGCGATGGCGCGCTGCAAGGCGGGATTGCGGCTGGCGGCGTCGATCTCGCGAGCGGTCAACGGCTTGGGCGGCGGCGGAGGCAGGATCTTCTGGCCGAGTTCCTCGCGGGACAACTGACCGTAGAAATCATGCCTGTCGGCAATGCTCGCGTAGTTCGGGCGTGCCGATTCGACCTGTCCCATTGCGGCCTGCGCGCGTGCGCGCCAGTAGACCCATACCGTTTCCTCCTGCTGGGAGCGCGGCATGTGGTCGATCGACGCTTTCACCCATTTCCAGTCGATGGTGGGCTGGCGCAGCGCCGAACGTACCTTCCATGCCTGGCTGTATTCCGTCATGGGAATGTGGCCGGCCTCGACATACCAGGCGTGGGCGCGCTCATCCAGGTTCAGGGCGGCGATGATCGCAAACTGGCTGCGCACCCAGGCCAGATTCTCCGGGGGCAACTGACCGGCCCACTCGCGCCGGATGTAGCTGTCGCCCATTTCACGGTCCGTGCGGGCCAGTCGTGCCAGCGCCACCGATACCATTTCCTGGGAGACCCGGTCACGCGGCGCCTTGGGCTGGACGACGACCCAGCGCATGGGATCTTTGTAGAGCTGTTCGAAGGTCTTGCGCTGGTCGGCACCCAACAGCATGCCGGCAAATCGACTGGCCTCGGTCGGCTTGTTCTGCTCGACCGCGTCGCGCAGCAGGAACTGCAGATCGTCCCAACCGACGACCTGGTTGGCGGCCATGCGTTCCAGCATGGACCAGCATGCATTGTTGGGCGTGAAGGCGTCCATGACCTGTTTTTCCGTCACACGCCGCCCGGTCGCCTGGCGGGCCTCCAGTTGTGCGCAATCGATGTGCGCGTTGGAAGCCTGCACGTCGCCCAGCTTGACGGCGGTCGCGTAATCGCCGTTGCGCACAGCGGCCAGCAGCCAGTCGCCACGCAGCTTGTCGGCCAGATAGGTACCGCGCCACTTGTTCATGAACTGATCGAAGGCCGAAGTGGGCCATGCGCCCGCTGGCGTGTTCCAGAGCTGATAACGCAGCATCCAGTACTGCGGATACATCGCCAGGATATCCTCCTCGGCCTGCGGCACCAGCGCCGAGAGGATAGACCACTGTCGACGATTCATGGCCTCGCGAGCCGCCACCACGGCCTGCAGCGTGGGAGCCGTCACCAGTGGCGCAAGGGTGACGGCGGTACCCGGCAATGTCTGCGTGGCTACCGGCTGTTGCGCGGGATTGGCCGACACCCCCTGGCGCGGGGACTCCTGGCGGGCATCGACCGATGAACAGGATGTCAGCCAGAGTGCCATGAAGGGGACGGCCAGCGCCATACGCCTCGCCGCCTGCGTTCGCCCGCTCGCGGTGCGGTCGCCGCCGGGCGTCGACACCGGGTCGAATGAATTCTGATACCTTGAGGGTTCCCGCCAAAACTTCATTGCTCACCCGATTTCATGACAACACTAAACCCGAAGGATAACGCACCGCAATGGCGGACACGTCTGAAAACGGTGCGCGCGCAAATGTCCCCTGCCGACCAGAGTCGCGGGGCACTGCTCATCCGTGCGCGGCTGTTCACCTGGCTGGGCAATTACCGGCAGAAACGGCTGGAGAAGGGGCAAGCCTCGGGAACCCTGCCTGCCCCCTTGCGGATTGCCGCGTTCTGGCCGATGGCCAGTGAACCGGACCTGCGACCCTTGATGACGCAGTGGGTACTCGATCATGACCTGACCGTTGCGCTGCCGGTGGTCGAAGCAGCGGGACAACCCTTGAGCTTTCGACGCTGGCACCCTGATGCTCCGATGGTCAAGGGCGCCTACGACATCGATATCCCGGCCGCCGACGAACCGGTACGCCCCAATGTGGTGCTGGTACCTGCGTTGGGGTTCACTGCACAAGGCGACCGCCTGGGTTACGGCGCCGGCTTCTACGATCGCACGCTGTCGGACCTGCGCCGGGACGGGCAATCCGTGGTGGCCATAGGCATTGCCTGGGCCGATTGCGAAATGGACGACACGTACGCACCTGCTGCCCATGACCAGCCACTGGATGCCATCCTGACAGAGGAAGGCTGGACGCCTGGCGCCCCGGGCTCGGCGCCAGGTCCAAAGACAAGCTCCTTGTATTCGGTTCGTCTATAAGACTGGCTGGGGATTCCCCTGAGTTGCGCAAGCGGCACGCGCAGTTCATGCTGATGCCGGAAGTGGCACGACCTTTGCTTATGGTCGCGCCCACGACCCTGCGGCCTGCCCATAGCCAATGTCACATCAAGATCAAGGACGCGCCTGCAAAGGTGAGGCGTCCGGCAAAAGGAGCCGCCCCATGAAGGACCACGCGCCAGCGCCCGTGACTGCTTACAACGAGATGATCGATGAACGCGGCGACGTCCGGCCGCACTACGAAGGTTTCGACCAGTGGCTGTCGGAACAGTCCGCCGAATCGATGGTCACCCGCCGGCTCGAAGCCGACCTGAATTTTCGCCGGGTCGGCATCACGTTCTCGGTGGTCGGAGATGAAGCAGGAACCGAACGCCTGATTCCGTTCGACCTGATCCCGCGCATCATTCCCGCTCCCGAATGGCGGGTCCTGGATGCCGGTCTGAAGCAGCGTGTGTCGGCGCTGAACAAGTTCATCCACGACATCTATCACGACCACGATATCGTGCGCGCCGGCAAGGTCAGCGCCCAGCAGATTTTCACGAACTCGCAGTACCGTCCGGAAATGCAGGACATCGATGTGGCCGAGGATATCTATTGCCACATTGCCGGTATCGACGTGGTGCGCGCAGGCGCGGGCCAGTTCTATGTCCTTGAAGACAACCTGCGTGTGCCCTCGGGCGTGTCCTATATGCTGGAGAACCGCAAGATGTCCATGCGGCTCATGCCTGAAGCGTTCAGCCGCATCAAGGTCGAGCCCGTCGCACACTATCCCGACCTGCTGCTGGACAACCTGCGCGAATGTGCGCCACGCGGCAACGACGATCCGGTGGTCGTGGTGCTCACCCCCGGCATGTACAACTCGGCTTATTTCGAACACGCGTTCCTGGCCCAGCAGATGGGCGTCGAACTGGTCGAAGGCCGTGACCTGTTCGTGGAACGCAACACCGTCTACATGCGCACGACGCGGGGCCCCAAACGGGTCGATGTGATCTATCGGCGCCTGGACGACGACTTCCTCGACCCTCTGGCGTTCCGGGGCGACTCGGTACTGGGCGTGCCGGGCCTGCTCTCGGTCTATCGGGCCGGACGCGTGACCCTGGCCAATGCGATCGGCACGGGCATCGCAGACGACAAAGCCATCTATATGAGCGTGCCCGACATGATCCGGTTCTATCTGGGTGAAGAACCGATCCTGAACAACGTGCCCACCTGGCAGTGTGCCAAGCCCGACGAACTCTCCTACGTGCTGGCCAACATGCATGAACTGGTCGTCAAGGAAGTTCACGGCGCCGGCGGCTACGGCATGCTGGTGGGCCCTGCCAGCACACGCGCCGAGATCGAGTCGTTCAAGGACCGCGTGCGCACCAACCCGGCCAACTACATTGCCCAGCCGACCCTGGCGCTGTCGACCGTCCCCACCTACGTCGAGGCCGGTATCGCACCACGCCACGTGGACCTGCGCCCGTATGTGCTGTGCGGCAAGGACATCCGCTCTGTGCCGGGGGGGCTGTGCAGAGTGGCGCTGCGCGAGGGCTCGCTGGTGGTGAACAGCAGCCAGGGCGGGGGAACCAAGGACACCTGGGTACTGGAGGACGCGTCATGCTGAGCCGCACCGCTGACAATCTTTTCTGGATGTGCCGCTATCTGGAGCGCGCCGAGAACACGGCGCGGATGCTGGAGGTGAATCTGCAGATGTCGCTGCTGCCCCAGGATGCCCAGACACGCGACGGCTCCTGGCGCGCGGTTCTGCGCATATCGGAGCTCGAGGCTGCATTCGATGCGGCCTACGAGTCGACCACGCCGCACGATGTGCTGCATTTCATGGTGCGCGCACCCGACAACCCCTCTTCCATTTATGCATGTCTGCGCGCCGCCCGCGAGAACGCTCGCTCGGTGCGCGGCAGCCTCACGACCGATCTGTGGGAGACCCACAACTTCACCTGGCTGGAACTGCAACGGATGCTTCGCGAAGGCCAGCCCGAGCGCAACCCGGGCGAATTCTTCGAATGGGTGAAATTTCGCTCCCAGGTCGCACGCGGCGTGACCGTGGGCACCATGATGGCAGACGAGTCGTTGTGCTTTCAGCGCATGGGCATTCACCTGGAGCGCGCCGACAACACGGCCCGCTTGCTGGACGTGAAGTTTCACGAGCAGGACAACAGCGAATTTCCTGCAGCCGAGCCGCCGCGCCCGGCCTCCACGCACAGCGAGTTCTACCGCTGGTCGGCCATTCTGGGATCGGTCTCGGCCCTGGAGACCTACCGCAAGGTCTATCGCGATGTGATTCATGCAGACCGGGTGGCCGAACTGCTGATCCTGCGCGGCGACATGCCACGCTCGCTGCTGGCGTCGGTGAACGCCGTGGCGCAGGATCTGGCCCGGATATCCAATGGCAAGTCCGCCGAGACCGAACGCCGCGCAGGCATGCTTGCCGCCGAACTTCAGTACGGCCGCATCGAGACCATACTGGATGCGGGGCTGCACACTTTCCTTGAACGCTTTCTTGCCCAGATCAACGATCTGGGCAACCGCATCAGCCAGGATTTCCTGGTGCCTTTGAGCGCTTAGGAGAGCCCATGAAACACATCATCAAACACACCACGCACTATCAATACACGCAGCCGGTGAACTACAGCATCCAGTTGCTTCGCCTCACGCCCCGTCAGGATGCGCATCAGCGCGCCCTGAAGTGGCACATCGATGCGCCGGGCGACCTGGAGAGCTATGTGGATGCCTACGGCAACATTTCCCATACGCTGACCCTGAACCGCCCCCACAACGAAATCTCGCTTGCCGTGACCGGACAGGCAGATATTTCGCCCCTGGTCGATGGCCGCATCACCGGGGAGGACAGCCGCCTGCCGGTGGCCGCCTATTGCGTGCCGACCAGCCTGACGCAAAGCGACGAATCCATCCGCGCCTTCTGCGCCGACGCCGTGCCGCATGGCCTGCGCAAGCCCGAAGATGTCCTGGTGCTGGCCCAGGCCATTCAGGCTCGGGTGGCCTACGTGCCGGGCACCACCGACGTGACGACAGCCGCCACCGAAGTGTTGCACCAGGGGCGCGGGGTGTGCCAGGACCACTCGCACCTGTTTCTGGCCTGCGCGCATAGCCTTGGGGTGCCGGCGCGCTATGTCAGCGGTTACCTCTACACCACCGCCGAACACGCGGCCAGCCATGCCTGGTGCGATGTGTGGGTGGATGACAACGGCTGGGTGAGTGTCGACGTCACAAACGGACAGTTTGCCTCCGACTGCCACTGCCGGCTGGCCGTCGCCCGCGACTACGATTCGGCATCGCCCGTGCGCGGGGTACGCAGTGGCGGAGGGGTGGAATCCATGACGGTTTCGGTGCGCGTGCAGGCGCTTACCCGCTAGGCGCTGCGGGATAGCCCGGGCGCACATTTTGTCCCGACCTCGCATACAATTGCCCGAAATTTCAACCCAGAAGCAGAATTCATGACCTACTGTGTTGCCGCCCGCCTCAACGCGGGCCTGGTCTTTCTCTCGGACTCGCGGACCAACGCGGGTGTCGACCAGATCGGCATTTTTCGGAAAATGAACGTTTTCGAGCGGCCCGGCGAACGTGTCATGGTATTGATGACTTCGGGAAATCTGGCCATCAGCCAGGCAGTCATCAACCTGCTGGCCCAGCACGACGAGAGCAGCCCGGACTCGATCTGGCAGGCTGCCAACATGTACACCGCGGCCCGTCTGGTGGGCGACGCAGTGCGCCAGGTGCATCAGCGCGACGGCCAGGCACTGCAAGAGCAAGGCATCGACTTCAATGTCTCGCTGATCATCGGCGGGCAGATCGGCGGTGAGCGCCCTCGGCTGTTCCAGGTGTATGCCGCCGGAAACTTCATCGAGACCCACCGCGACTGCACGTATTTCCAGATCGGCGAAGCGAAATACGGCAAACCCATTCTGGATCGCGTGCTGACACCGAATACGTCCCTGGACGAGGCGGCCAAATGTGCGCTGATCTCGATGGACTCAACCCTGAGATCGAACATCTCGGTGGGCATGCCGCTGGACCTGATGGTCTATGAGAGCGACAGCCTGCGTGTCACCCATTTTGCGAACATCGACGAGAACAACGCCTATTTCCAGATGATTCGCACCACCTGGGGGGAACGCCTGAGGCAGGTGTTTGCCGAAATCTCGGACCCCATGTGGAGCAACCCCAAGGCCGAGAAGAGCCTGGTGCCGCCGGACCGCATTCATCAACCCGTGCGCGTGATGCCCAACGGGGCCGCCGAGCCGATCGATCTGACGCCCCCCCAGGTGCTGGCACAAAACGATACGACTCGCCAGCGCTATTGATCACACGTCCTTGACGGACAGCGCCAGTGCCAGCGCAAGCATGATGCAGGCAACGCCGGCATCCATCACCCGCCACGCCCCCGGCCGATTGAAAAGAGGGGCCAGCAGACGCGCGCCCAGGCCCAGTGCCGACAACCAGATCGCGCTGGCCGTGGCCGCACCAAAGGCAAACGCCATGCGGGCATCGCTATGGGTTTGTGCAATCGAACCGACCATGACGATATCCAGCCAGAAATGCGGATTCAGCAGAGTGAAACCCAGCGCACCGGCAATGGCGGCAACACGCCCGGTACGCATGTGTGGAGCGGATGCTTGAGCCCCTGCTGGCGACCAGGCGCGGCGTGCGGACTTCAGGCCATACCAGAGCAGGAAGATCACGCCCGACCAGCGCACGAATGAGGTCAGGCCGGGCAACCAGGTCACCAGCGCCTGCAGCACCAGGACACTGCCGAAGATCATGACGAAATCGGTCAGCATGCAAACCGCAAGCACCGTCAGCAGGTGCGTACGCATGACACCCTGCTTCAAGATGAATGCGCTTTGAGCGCCCACCACCATGAACAGCCCGAGTCCGGTGGCCATGCCACTGAACCAGGCAGAAAAAAGCATTGGGGAGGTGAGGGTGACGAACATGATGGACAATCTCGACAACGCCGGGCGGAAAGTGCCGGAGGTGCTATTTTGCGGCGCTGGCGATATAAAATAAAACTAATTATTCTTCACCATATTAAGAAAAACTAATCATGGCGATCGATCAGTCACAACTCCAGGCCCTGGCTGCCATCGTGCGCGAGGGCACCTTCGAACGTGCGGCACTCGCCCTGCACGTCACGCCTTCGGCCATCTCGCAACGCATCCGTGCGCTGGAGGATCGGGTTGGCCGCGTGCTGGTCCAGCGCACCACGCCCGCGCGCGCCACCGCCGATGGACAGATTCTGGTGCAACTGGCCGAACAGAACAGCCTGCTGGAACAGGACGCCTGGCGACGCATGGGTCTGGCCGATGCCGCAGGCGCGACCAGCAGTCTGACCGTGGCAGTCAACCACGACAGCCTGGAGACCTGGTTCGTGCAGGCGGCCATACAGTTCGCCCAGGATGACGCCCGCATCACGCTGGACGTGCAATCCGAAGACCAGGATCACACCGCGGCGCTATTGCGCTCGGGTGCCGTGCTGGGTGCCGTCACGGCGTCGGCTGAAACCGTGCAGGGCTGCACGCGGTACGCGCTGGGCAGCATGCGCTACGCCGCCACGTGCAGCCCGGAATTTCACGCACGCTATTTCCAGCGTGGCGTGACTGCCGCAACAATGGCCCAGGCGCCCGTGCTGGTATTTAACCGCAAGGATGCGCTGCAGGCGCGTTTTGCCTCCCGCGTCATGAAAAACGCGCCGTGGCGGCCGCCCGTGTGGTGCATGCCCTCCTCGCGCGCCTTCATTTCCGCCACGCTGGGCGGATTGGGATGGACGATGAACCCGCTGCCCATGATCCGCGACGATCTTCAGGCGGGTCGTTTGATTTTGCTGCGCACGCGTGCGTGGGAAGATGTGCCGCTCTATTGGCAACACTGGCGCATGGAGGCCGAGGCGATGGCGCGACTCACGCGCTGCGTCATGAGCGCTGCACGCAAGGACCTGATCAAGCCGCGCACCTCGCCCGATGATGCGTCGCCGGAGCATTGAGCGCCGCATCGCATGTCATTGCGGCGCGATTCCTCACGCCGGCATCCTCACGAACGATTGCCGAACAGGCTGCTGCCGATACGGATGTCGGTAGCCCCTTCTTCGATGGCAATCTGGAAATCCCCGCTCATGCCCATCGACAGACGCTGCGCATCTGCCGAAACCAGACCCTGGGCCAGGACGCGATCACGCAGCGCACGCAAACGCGCAAAGCACGCCCGCACGACGGCCGGATCGTCGGACTGGGTGGCCACGGTCATGAAACCCTTTATGCGGATGGCCGGAAATTCGCCCATGCCTTTCAGGAAGGTGTCCACGTCTTCCGGTGCCAGGCCATGCTTGGAAGGCTCGGACGCGGTCTTGACCTGGACCAGCGCATCCAGCGTGCGCCCGTCGGCCTGCAGGCGGCGATCCAGCGCCTGGGCCAGCTCCAGCCGATCCAGGGTCTGCAGTTCGGCGGCGTGACGCACGACATCGCGAGCCTTGTTGGTCTGCACGTGACCGATCACTACCCACTGGGGCGCTGCCGGACCCATCGCTTCGGCTTTCTCACGCACCTCCTGCAACCGGTTTTCGCCAAAGCGCGTCAGTCCCAGGGCCTGCGCCTGGCGGATGTCGTCCACCGAAAAGGTTTTGCTCACAGGCAGCAGCGCCACACTGGACGGCTCGCGCCCCACGCGTGTGCAGGCCTGGGCAATCTCTGTGCGCAGAGCGGCCAGCCGGTCCCTCATGTTGGATGCAGAAGTCATGGATATGTCAGTGAGTAAAAGACGAACGTAGACCTGAAGTGTAGGACGGTCGTAGAATCGACGCTCGCCCTTGCGGCCATCCAAGGTATCAGAGCATGTCCAGCGTCTCTTCGCATCCGCCCGTTTCCTATCGTTTCGCCCAGACCTATGCTTCGCCCCCGAAATCATCGATCCGGGCCTTGATGCCCTACGCACTGCGCGAGGGCACCGTGTCGATGGCCGGCGGGTATCCGGCTCGCGAGCTCTTTGACGTGGAGGGCTTGCGCCGCGCAGACGAAGCCGTATGTGAGCGCCTGCGCGACGTGCTGCAGTACTCCGACATTGCGGGACAGCCCAGCCTGCTTCGCGAACTGGCAGCGCTGTCGGCGGCTCGCGGCATCGAGTGTGATCCGAATCGCGAGCTGGCGGTCACCGGCGGCTCCCAGCAGGCCATCAGCCTGATCGCCCGTGTCATGCTGCAAGCCGGCGATACGGCGATTGTCGAAAGCGCCGCCTACACCAACACATTCAATGCACTTCGTTATGCGGGTGCCACCATCCATACTGTTCCCTCAGGCAGCGGCGGGATGGATCTGGACGCACTCGAAGCAATGCTGCCCGAGGTCAAGCCCAAGCTGGTGTGTGTCGTGGCCTCGTTCTCCAACCCATGTGCCGCGACACTGTCACTGGCGCAACGCCGCCGCCTGATCGAACTGGCCGTCAAACACGAGTTTCTTCTCGTAGAAGACGACCCCTACGGCGAATTGCGGTTCGAAGGCGAGGCCGTACCTCCAATCGCCGCCCTGGCCGATGCAAGCGAACGCCCGTGGATGGCCTACATTTCCAGTCTGTCCAAGACAGTGGCACCCGGACTTCGGGTGGGCTGGATCATCGCTCCCGAAGCCATCCGCCTTCGATGCATTGCCGCCAAATCGGCCGACGACATGGCCGCACCCGCGTGGATCCAGGAGATCGTCGCCAGGTATCTGGCCAGCGGCGCCTACGCCGCCCATGTACCGCGCATCGTGGCCGCCTATGGCCAGCGTTGCGACGCGCTGGTCACCTCACTGACCCGGGAACTCGGGCCGGCGCTGGCGTTCGATCGCCCCGAGGGCGGCATGTTTCTGTGGGGCCGCCTGACGGGCGGCATCGACGCCGGCCAGTTGCTGCCGTATGCCATCGAGCACGAAGTGGTCTATGTGCCGGGCCACATTTTTTATGCCTCGCCGGAAGAAGCGGATCGCCAGGCCCTGCGGCTGTCCTTTGTCACGATGAACGAAGAACGCATACGCGAGGGCGTCGCCCGCCTGAAACGCGCGCTGATCGCCTGCGAAGCCGGCGCGCCCTGTGCCATCACCCTACCCTGACTGGAGCCCACAGCATGGAAGATACATCGAGCCATCAACTGACCATGACCATCCTCATGACGCCGGACATGGCCAACTTCGCGGGCAATGTGCACGGCGGCACGATTCTGAAGTATCTGGACCAGGTGGCCTACGCCTGTGCCAGTCGTTATGCCGGCCAGTACGTAGTGACATTATCGGTCGATCAGGTCGTGTTCCGCCAGCCCATTCAGGTGGGCGAGCTGGTGACGTTTCTGGCGTCGGTCAATTTCACCGGCAGAACGTCCATGGAAATCGGGGTCAAGGTGATCACCGAGGATATTCGCCAGAAACTGGTTCGTCATACCAACAGCTGTTATTTCACGATGGTGGCAGTGGACGCAGCCGGCAAACCCACCAGCGTGCCGCCGCTGAAACCTGGGACCCACGAGGAGCGCCAGCGTTTCCTGGCAGCCGAACAACGCCGTGCCCTGCGTCAACAGATGGAAGAAAAGCACGCCGAGATCAAACGCACGGCGCATCTGGCCTGCTGACATGAAAACAGGCAAGTTCACATTAGAACTTGCCTGCTTCTGATTGCGCTATTGACCATGGGTAAAAACTTCACCCATGGACGCCCCGATCAACGACGGGTGATGGCGGCAAAAATGTAACCAATTGCGCCAGCGACAAGCAGAGCGCCCAGCGGATTGCGTTCCACTGCCTTGGTCACTTCGCAGCCAGCGTCACGCAGCTGGTCGATGGCCTCGCCGTACATGCTCTGCAGGCTGCCTTCCGCCTGGCGGGCATGGCCGCGAGCTTCCGTAGAAGCGTTGCCGGTCGCCTCGCCAACAGCCTGCTCGGCTTTGCCGGCGAGGTTCTTGACAGTACCTTCTACGCGATTCAGATCAACCATAACGAGCTCCTTGTGGAATTGATGGAAAGATATCCCGACAATCTATCAGCACATAGCGTGCCGGACCAGTGCCATGCGCCTCATGATGGCAGGATTGTCTCCAGTCGTCATGCCGACGACAGCCCTACTTGGCAGGCGTGCGCGGCACGGCAGTACCAGTGAAGCCGCGCTCGCGGGCCCACACCACGGCCGCGCTGCGGCGATTGACCTGGATTTTTTCGTAAAGCGTGGCGGTGTGATTGCGCACCGTATTCTTGGCAATGCCCAGCGATTCGGCGATTTCGGTATCGGACATCCCCTGGCAGATGGCGCCCAGCACGTCGCGTTCACGCGGAGTCAGGTCGGCCAGCGCGGTTTCCGAGGCAAAACTGTCGCCCGAGCGGCGCAGATAGGCCAGTTTCTCGATGATGCTCCGACTGAACCACGACGCATCCTGCATGACGGCATCGATGGCTGCGATCAGTTCTGTTTCGTTGCGCTTGCGTTCGGTCACGTCCTGCACCGCTAACAGCGCACAATCCTTGTCGGCAATGCGAACCCGCTGGGCGGAAACGACGCACTGGAGCACGTCGCCATCACCAGTGGTCAGGCGCGCATCGGTATCACGCACCACTTCGCCGCGATCCAGCGCCGATTCGATCTGTTTGAAATTCGAGGTGTTCTTCCATATTTTCAGCGAGGCCAACGTCTCACCCCGCCATTGGGTGGTCTCGTAGCGCATCACCATCGAAAACGCTTCGTTGGCGTTGACGATATCTCCGGTGGATCGCTCCACCACGAGCATGGGTACCGGCGCCATCTGAAACGCTTTGGAGAACAGTTCTTCACTGGTTCGCAGCGCCTGTTCCACGCGTCGGCGCGGCTCCAGATCGACGAACGTGAACAGCATGCAGGTCTGGTCGGCGACCTCCAGGGGCTGGCCCGCCATGAGCACCCACTTGATGTCGCCATCGCCGGTACGGATCTGCATTTCGATCTGCCCGATGCTCTCGCAGTTGTCCAGATGGCCTTGCGTCATCTTGCGCATGTCGGCATTCAGGAAGAGATCGGTTTCACGAAGCGAGCGACCGAGCAGCGCTTCGCGGACATAGCGGGCCATGGACAGAAATCCATCATTGGCCTTGACGAATCGATGGTCCGAGAGCCTGCAGATGATCGACGGCGCGGGATTGCTGGCAAAGGTGCGCTCAAAGCGTTCCTCGGCCTGGTAACGGCGCGTGATATCGGAATGGATGATGGCATAGCCCCCGGCCTCGCCCTCCGAGGCTAGAACCAGCACATGCACTTTGTGTACGCCGATAGGCTCGCTGTCGTCATTGGCAAATACCTGGACCACCGCTTCGTCGACCTTCTTGCCGGCCAGTGCCTGTTCCATCGGGTAGCCCGCCTTCAACACTTTGTGACCACTCGCGTATCGCAAGGTGAAGCGCTGGCGGTATCCCTTCACGTCACCGCCCAAGGCCGCAACACCTCTAGCCTCGTGAAGCCTCAAGGCGGCGCGATTGGCCCAGGTGATATGGCCTTTGGGGTCGATCAGGATGATGCCTTCGCTGGCGCCTTCCAGGATTTTCCGCAAGGTCAGGACACCGCCTTCCAACACTCCAGTCATGTTTCGCTCCACCTGGCTTTGATCTCCAGAATGCGCCCAAGCGACCGGTTGAGCGCCTCGACCAGGGCGGGGTCGAAATGTCGGCCGCTCTGCTCCCGGATATAGCTCAACGCTTCCTCCACCGTCCACGCGTGCTTGTATGGCCGACGGGAAGTCAGAGCATCGAAAACATCGGCAACTGCCACGATCCGGGCGGAAATCGGAATGGCATTGCCCGCCAGTCCATCCGGGTAGCCACTGCCGTCCCATTTTTCGTGATGGCTCAATGCGATCTCCCGCGCCATGAGCAGCATGGAATTGGCATGTTCGCCGATGATGTCAGCCCCGATGCGGGGGTGCTTGCGCATCGTCACCCATTCTTCAGCAGTTAGCGGGCCCGGCTTGCAGAGAATGTGATCGGGAATGCCGATCTTGCCGATGTCGTGCATGGGTGCAGCGTTGAGCAGATCTTCTGCGGCTGCCTCGCTCATCCCCACGCTGAGTGCGAGCGTGTAGGCGTACAGACTCATGCGCACCACGTGCTGGCCCGTGTCGTTGTCGCGATATTCGGCGGCGCGTGCCAGGCGTTGCACGATCTGCAGGCGGGTCGCCTTGAGTTCTTCGACTCGCACCAGTGACATGTGGGTGCGCACACGTGCGCGCACCGTGGCCGGGCTCACAGGCTTGTTGATGAAGTCGACGCCGCCCGCACTGAACGCGGCGACTTCGTCGTGCGTGCTGTTGAGCGCCGTGACGAAAAGCACGGGTATCGCCGCCGTGCCCGGGTCGGCCTTCAGACGTCGACAAGCTTCATAACCCGTCATGCCAGGCATCATCACATCCATCAGAATCAGGTTGGGACGGTGCTGGCGCGCATGATCGAGCGCCTCCTGGCCGCTGCGAGCAAAGGCGACCTGGTAATCATCCTGCAGAATCTGACGCAGCAACTGAAGGTTTGCCGTTTCGTCATCGACGATAAGGATGGAAGTGGCCGATGGCGACATCAGGAATCCTTCGGATGAATAATACGATCAAAATGGTTCAAGACACTTACCAGGTGATCATATGCCTTGTTCAGATTGAGGTTTTCGATAGCCGTGCCCAGTTCGGACATGCCCGGCACGTCATCGGGCACCAGCCGCCTGAACTCGGACCACGCCCGCTCATCCAGGGTGGCGCGCGAAAGGGGCTCCTTCAGGCGCTGTCCGGCCTGCCCGATCCTGTCGAGATTCAGTTCACCGACCGAGGACTGCTCCTGTCGTCGAGGCTCACCGACGAAGTCGGCAACGGCGGCGCTGGCCTGTTGCATCTCATGCGCCACGGCACCCACCATGATATAGGCGCCCGGGTACTGGCTTGGCCGCATGTCGGCATTTTCGATCACCTTCAACCGATCGGCCAGGCGGTCCAATCCCAGATTGGCCGCAGCGCCACGCACTTTGTGCGCCAGCGCCACGACCGCTTCGCCATCATTCTGTGCCAGATGGTTGCTCAACAAGGTCGCCGTGTTTGCATAGGTTTCCACAAAGGTGGCAAGCCCCCGGATATACGGTTCACGTTTGCCACCCCAGCGCGCAAGACCGCTCAGGCTGTCCAACACAGCAAGCTCGGACGCCACACCCCTGGTGCGCCCTGTCTTTTGGGATTCGCCTCCTGTTCCTGCCAACCGTTTGATCTCTGATTCAAGCACTTCGATCTCCACAGGCTTGCAAACAAAACCGTCCATTCCGGCAGCCAGTGCCGCGGCACGGTCAGTGGGCAACACGGCAGCCGTCAGGGCCACGATGGGCGTGTATCGGCCGACCGCCATCTCGTCGTTGCGGATTGCGCGCGTGGCGGCCAGTCCGCTCATGCCGGACATGTGTACGTCCATCAGGATGATGTCCCAGGCGCCCGCACGCGCAGCCTCGATCGCACTCTGTCCGTCGGGCACCACCGTGACCTCATGCCCTTTCTGGACCAGGAGCAGTTGCATCATTTCGCGGTTCTGCGCAACGTCATCGGCGATCAGCACACGCAATACCCGCTGCGCCTGCACGGAGACGTCCGCCACAGCAGGCAGGCTGGCCGACGAGGCGGCAAGCGGCAACATCACATAGAAGCGGCTACCCACGTCCAACTCGCTTTCGACCCAGATCTGGCCCTGCATCAACAGCACGAGTTGCTTGCTGATGCTGGTGCCCAGTCCCGTTCCGCCGAAGCGTCGGCTCATGGAGGCATCGGCCTGGGTGAAGGGCTCGAAGATGGCCTGCAACCTGTCGGGAGCAATACCGATGCCGGTATCGCGGACGACGAACAACAGACTGCCTTCGTCGGTCTTGCTCACATCCAGATCCACTCGCCCGGCGTGGGTGAACTTGATGGCGTTGCCCAGCAGGTTGGTCAGCACCTGGCCGATGCGAAAGCGGTCGCCGCGCACGTGACGCGGGACGTCCGGCTTCAGGTCGACCGCCAGGACAAGGCCTTTGGCCTGCGCGCTGGGCGCCATCGTTTGCACCAGTCCGTCCAGCAATTGCTTCAAATCGAAATCCAGGTCTTCCAGATTCACGGCGCCTCGATCGAGCTTGGCCGAATCCAGTACATCATTGAGTACGTGCAGCAGCGAATCGCCTGCGCCTCGAATGGTTTCCAGGTAGCGACGATCGTCACCGGCGGGGCGATCGTTGAGCATCAGATCGGTGAAACCGAGGATGGCGTTCAAAGGTGTGCGAATCTCGTGGCTCATGTTGGCCAGGAAGTCCGAACGCGCCTGGGCGGCCCGCTCGGCGACTTCCTTGGCCAGGCGGTATTGCCCTTCCATCTCGTGACGCTCGGTGATGTCCAGGATCACGCCGTCGATCCACTTGATCCGTCCGCTGCCGTCGCGCACGCTGCTGCCATTGCTCCATACCCAGCGCTGACTGCCATCCTTGTGCAGCAGACGATATTGCAGGTGGAAATCGCGGTCCGAGGCCAGGGCCTGTGCAATCGCCGTGCGCACCAGATTGCGGTCGTCGGGGTGGATATGGTCGGTGATCTGGCGCTTGGGCGGTTGCCCCAGGAAATCCGATGCGGCATAGCCCGTGAAGCGCTCGACGGCGTTGCTGATGAACAGCGTCGAGCGCGGTTCGGCGGCAAGCGAGCGAAAACAGATGCCGGGAATGTTGCGTATCAGCGAACGCAGTTGCTGCTCGCTGATACGCATGGCCATCTCCATCTCGATGCGGTCCGAGATATCGGTGATGAAACCCACGAATACGTCCTGATCGGGCAGATGGGCATGGCCTATGGCCAGCCGCATGGGCATGATGGCGCCATCCTTGCGCAACCCCTGGAGTTCGGCGCCCCGGCCAATGACCTTGGCCTCGCCCGTACGCAGGTAATTGGCAAGAAAGCCATCATGATGGGCTCGAATGGAGGGGTCCATCAGAACGGTCACGTTCTTGCCCACGATTTCGGCACGCTTCCAGCCGAAGATGCGTTCGGCCGAGGCATTGAATTCAAGGATGAGTCCCTTGGCATCGATGATGACCACACCGTCGACCGCCGTGTCCATCAACGCCTTCATGCGGATCTGGCTGTTGTTCAGGCGTTGCAGAGTCGACCGGTGGCGCAGGAGGCTGCGCATCGCAACAATCAGGCCGATGAACAGAATTGCAACCGCACCGACGGCCAGGCCCAGTTGGGAAGGATCGGTAAACACATCCAGAAACCTCGGGTAAACACTGGTGCTCATACGGCATCCTGTCGGGCTGGGCGAAAGTGTAACACTGGAGATGCACACAAATGTACGACTGTTGCAGACTTAGCCTATTCAAAACCCTATGTTCCAAACAATCGGATTGCCAGTTCAAAAGACCGGACGCTATTGTGTAGCTCATAAAAAACGAGGCATTGCCTCATAACGAGAGACAACACATGCAGAACTCAACCCGCAGACTGGCACGGGCCGTTGCCGCGACGGCATTCATTTTTGGCGCAACGGGCGCCTGGGCCCAGAATCTGGTCATAGGAGGCCTCTTTCCACAGAGCGGCAACAATGCCGAATACGGCCAGATCTTCAGTTCGGGGGCCAATCTGGCGGTTGAGCACATCAATGCCGACAAAAAGCTCAAAGGTCAGCTTTCCATCGTGTACGAGGATAGTCAGGCCCTGCCGATGCAAGGCGTGATCGGCGTGAACAAGCTGATCAACGTCAACAAGACACCCTTCGTGCTGACAGGTTTCACCGGGGTGTCCAAGGCCATCGCACCGATCGCCGCACGCACCAAGACGGTGGTGGTCAACGGCGGCGGCGTCGGTCCCGATCTGGCCGACCTGGGGGAGTATTTCTGGAACACCATCCCGCTGATCAACCTGGAGGTGCGCACACTGGCGCCCTACATGGTGAAAGAGCGCAACCTCAAGCGCTTTGCCCTGGTCTATGTGGACGACGCCCTGGGACAGGCCGTGCGCAAGGAGCTGAGTGAAGCGCTGAAAGCCAACGGTGGCGAACTCGTCGACGCGTTCTCGGTGCCGGTGACCGCCCAGCAGTTCGCCGGCATCGCCGCGCGCGTGCGCGACGCCAAGCCGGATGCCGTGTACATCGCCTCCTACGGTGGCCAGCAGGCCCAGATCGCCAAACAATTGCGCGACAACGGCGTCAATCAGCCGCTGGCCAGCTATTCGGCATTCACCATTGCCTCGGTGCTGGCATTGCCCGAGGCCAACGGTGCCTTCTATACGAGCCAGCAGGTGAATTGGGACAAGGGCGATGCCATCACCAAGCGTGTGCTGGCCGACTACAAGGAAAAATACAACCGCGCACCCAGCGCCTACGTGCTGAACTACTACAACGCCGTCTACGCTTTCGGCGAACTGGCGGCAGCGCTGGAAAAGGAAGGCAAGCCCGTGACCGGGGAAAACCTGCTCGCGCAACGGCGCAAGTCGCCAAATTTCGAGTTCGTGGGCGCGACGGTGAAGTTTGCTGAAGACGGGACAGTGAGTGCTCCGATCCAGATCAACCAGATCGAGAACGGCGCAGGCAAGATGGTGTTTGCTCCGCCCGCCAAATAAATACGAGGCGATCCGTCAATGCTTTACGCCCAACTTTTCGTCAATGGGCTGCAGACCGGCGCGCTTTACGCGCTGATCGCAGCCGGTTTTTCGCTCATTTTCGGCATGACGCGTGTGTTTCACGCCGCGCACGGCGCGACCTTCACGCTGGCCGGATTCGTGTTCTACGAAATCCATACCGTGCTGCAATGGGGCTGGCCGCTGGCGCTATTGGGGTCGGTGGTGGCCGCCGCCCTGTTTGGCGTGCTGGTGGATCGCTGGATCTATAACGTCATCCGGCGCCATGAAGGGTCATTCTTCACCCTGTTCGTGGCCTCTTTCGGCATGGCCATCGTGGTGCAGAACGTGGTCGCCATCGTCTTCGGACGCGGTCTGGTGACCGTCTCCACGCCGTTGAGCCGCAGCGTCGAATGGATGCCCGGGCTGTACATCGCCCCCATCACCGGCATTGTCCTGGTGTGCGCACTGCTTTGCTTTCTGGCCCTGCAGTGGCTGTTCACCCGCACCGACGTCGGCATTGCGTTGCGTGCGCTGGGAGAGAACCCCGAGCTCATCCAGGTCTATGGACTGACACCCCGGCGGCTGTCGCAATACGCGTTTCTGATTGGCTCGGTGCTGGTCGTTCCGGCGGCCATCCTGACGGCATCGACCTCGGGGCTGAATTCAGCAATGGGCCATCACGTGATGCTGATCAGCATCGCAGCCACCATCGTGGGCGGCGTGGGCAGCCTGCGAGGAGCGGCCATTGCGGGCATGTTGCTGGGCATGGCGGAGAACCTGTCGCTTGCCTGGATAGACCCGCAATGGAGCGAGGCAGTCACCTTCGTCGTGCTGTTTCTGTTCATTTTGTTCCGCCCCGGCGGTGTGTACGGCAAAGCCGTCGTGTCCTGACAGGAGCATCGGATCATGGCATCTTATTTGATGAACATCCTGGTGCTGTTCTCCATCAACGCGATTCTCGCGATGACGCTGAACTTCATCATGGGCTATGCCGGCATCTTTTCGCTGGCGCATGCAATCTTCTTCGGCGTGGGCGCCTACACCGCCTCCTACGTCGCCATCCATTACACGGACTCGTTGCTGATCTGCATGGCCGCCGCCATCGGACTGTCCGCCTTGCTTTCGATGGCACTGGCACTGCCGGCGCTGCGTGTGCGCGGCGAGTATTTCGTGGCTGCCTCGCTGGGTTTGCAGGTCATCGGCGTGACGATCTTTTCCGAATGGCACAGCGTGACCGGTGGCCTGTCGGGCATGGTGGGCATCCCCCCTCCTACGCTTTTCGGCTTCACCTTCACCGATCAGGCTCACTTCGCCGTGCTCGCTGTTCTGGGGATGATGGCCATCCTGGGCATCGTGACCCTGCTGGTGCGCGGCAGCTTCGGGCGCAGCCTGATGGCCATACGCGACAGTGAGTCGGCCGCCCAGGCCTACGGCAAGAACGTACGCGCAGTGAAGACGCTGTCGGTGGCCGTGTCGGCCGGGCTGGCTGCTGTGGGCGGCACCATCTATGCCTTCTACATGAGTTTCGTGAACGTCGAAGGCTTCATGCTGGAAGCCTCCATATTGCTGATGGCAATGGTGATCATCGGCGGCACCGGTACGCTGTTGGGGCCCATTGTCGGTGCGGCGCTGTTGATGGCGCTGCCGGCTGCCCTGACCTACCTGCCTTTCCTGCCTTCGGAAGAACTGGGCACGGTGCAGCAGATGATCTATGGCGCGGCGATGGTGCTGTTGATGATGTTCCGCCCCGGTGGCCTGGTGGGTCGTAGCAAAGGAAAAACGGTATGACGGCGCAGGCAGGCAGGACATTGCTGGACATTCGCCAGTTGAACAAGAGATTTGGCGGTCTGCAGGCCATCACCGACGTGAGCCTGTCGCTGAAAAGCGGCATCATCACCACGCTGGTCGGCCCCAACGGAGCGGGCAAGACCACGCTCTTCAACATGATCACCGGCCACATTCCGCCTACCAGCGGCGACGTGCTGTGGCTGGACAAGTCGATCCGGGGCCAGGCCCCCTGGAAGATCGCCCGCATGGGCATCGCACGCACGTTCCAGGACCTGCGCCTGTTCGGCCACATGACCGTGCAGGAGAACGTGCGCACCGTGATCGAACGCGGAACCTGGCTGTGGCAAGCGGGCGCTGAAGCGCGTGACGCCCGCGTGACCAAGGTGCTTGAACAGACCGGCCTGCTCGACAAACGGCACGAACGAGCTGTCGATCTGGCCTATGCCGAACGCAAGTTCCTGAGCATGGCACGTATTCTTGCTTCGGATGCCACGCTGTGGCTGCTGGACGAACCGGCATCCGGACTGGATCCACGCTCGTTCGCCCGCTTTGTCACGCTGCTGCGGGAAGTGGCGGCATCGGGCGTGACGATCTGCATCATCGAACACAACCTGGATATCGTGACGCAGCTCTCGGACCGGGTGGTGTTTCTGGACCAGGGAAAACTGCTGGCTGAAGGCACCTCCGACGAAGTGCTGTCCGATCCGCATCTGGCCTCGATCTATTTTGGAGAACGAGCATGACGGCATCGCCTTTTCTTCAGGCGCAAGGGATCTCCGCCGGCTACGGCGGGCGTCCTGTACTGGCAGGCATCGACCTTGCCCTGCATCACAACGAGGTGCTGTGCCTGATCGGCCATAACGGCGCAGGAAAATCCACCCTGATCAAGACACTGTTCGGTCTGATCAAACCAGAAGGCGGCCAGGTTCTGCTCAATGGGGTCGCCCAGGAAACCCTCACACCAAAAGTCATGAATGCCGCGGGTATCGCCTGCGTCCCCGAAGGACGCGGCGTGTTTCCCGGGCTGACTGTGGCAGAAATCATGCGCCTGGGGTTCTGGGCCAACGGCATCGCACGCGGCGAGCAGGCGGCACGGGTGGACTGGGTGATGTCGGTGCTGCCGGCCATCAAGAAGTTCTACCAGCAACGCGCCGGCACATTGTCGGGAGGCCAGCAGCAGATGGTGTCGCTGGGACGGGCCCTGCTCGGACAGCCCAAGGGATTGTTGCTGGACGAGCCGTCGATTGGCCTGGCACCCAAGCTTTTTCAGGATCTGATGGGACCGATCCGGCAACTTCAGCAGGAACGCCAGATGTCCATCCTGATCGTGGAGCAGAACGTGCGCGAAGCGCTCAAGGTTTCCGATCGCGTGATGGTCATGAAATCGGGGGCCTTCATCAAGGAAGGGCCCCCTGAGGACTTCGCCGACAACGCAGCCTTGATGGAGTTGTATTGATGTCCACGCACGTCATGCCTGGCCTGGCCGATAGCCAGGCCCCCACACAGTCCAGCCACCTTGACGGCATCTATGCCAACGCTCTGCTGGACCGCGCACAGGACACGGCACTGGTCGACCCGCAAGGCAGGGCGCTCACCTATGCCGAACTGGACCAGCAGATCCAGGCAAGCGCCCGATGGCTGAGCGCCAACGGCATCACGCAGGGTGACCGCGTGGCCGTCTGGCTGATCAATCAGCCTCAGTGGCTGGTGCTGCTGTTCGCACTTGCGCGGCTGGGTGCCACGCTGGTGGCGGTGAACACACGCTTTCGTTCGCACGAACTACAGTATCTGCTGTCGCGCTCCCAGGCCTCGATGCTGATCATGCAGCCCGGCTTCCACAAGCTCGATTTTCCCGCCATCATTGCAGGCGTCGATCCCGCCGAGCTGCCCGACCTGCGTACCGTCGTGGTGCTGCCGGGCAATGAACAGGACCGTACTGACGGGCACATGGCCGACAGCCAGCCCCACCGCATTCTCGATCGCCCGGTCATTGCCTACCTGCCGCACGAGGCGCCCGCCGAGCATGGCGACCCCAGCATTCCAGTGGCCGAACGCAGCGATCTGCCGGTCATTCTGTTCACGACCTCGGGCACCACCAAGGGTCCCAAACTCGTGGTGCACACGCAACGCACACTCAGCGGCCACGCCTATAACGTCCAGCGCGCATTCGGCATGGGAGCGCCCGGCGACAGCCTGCTGGCCGCCCTGCCCTTTTGCGGTGTATTCGGCTTGAACAGCGTGCTGGGCGCAATCGCCGCTGCGCAGCCTGTCTACATGCTCGATGTGTTCAATGCACCCGACACCATCGCGGCATTACTGGAACATCGCATCACGCATTTTTTCGCGACCGACGAGATGCTGCGTCGCCTCGCCTTGGATTGGCCTGAGGGCAGGCGCGCTGCACTGAAGCTGGTGGGTTTTGCGGCGTTCAGCCCCGGTGCCGAAGATCTCGCACAGGAGATGGGCCGGCTGGGTTTTCCCCTGACCGGCGTCTATGGTTCGAGCGAAGTGATGGCGTTGTTTTCCTACCAGAAACTCGAGTTGCCGATGACCGAACGCACGCTCGGAGGCGGCACACCCGCCTCGCCTGCGGCGCAGGTGCGCATCCGCAACCCCGAAAGCGGCCAGTTGTGCGCGACCGGCGAAGCAGGTGAAATCGAGATTGCAGCGCCGACCAATTTTGTGGGCTACCTGAACAACCCGGAGGCGACGTCAGCAGCCATCATGGCGGACGGCTTCTTCAGGACCGGGGACCTGGGCTACCTGCGCGGCGACGGCAGCTTTGTCTATCTGTCGCGCATGGGCGATGCCATGCGACTGGGCGGCTTTCTGGTCAATCCCACCGAGATCGAATATGCCATCACCTTGTTCGATGGCATCAGCGATGCCCAGGTTGTGGCAGTCGACATGGCGGGCAAAATGCGACCCGTCGCGTTCGTGATTGGCCAGTCCCACGCGCCCGCCGAGCGCGACATGATCGACTCGCTGAACCAGACGATGGCGCCGTTCAAAGTGCCGGCGCGCATCTGGTTTGTCGATGAGTTCCCCACCACGGCCAGTGCCAACGGTCTGAAATTCCAGCGCGTGAAACTGCGCGACATGGCAATCGAGCGCCTGGCGTCTGACAAGGCATGACGCAGGCCTGATACCGCTGCGCCTTGCCTCTTGCTCGTGGCGCCCGTCTTTCGTGCGGCCTGGCCTTCTGACGCTGGCCAGCAGCGGGCTTGCGCGCGTCATTGCACAGTGATGTTGTGCGCCTTGGCAACGCTAATCCACCTGTCGACATCAACACGGACAAACTCAGCCAGAGCCTCTGGACTACCCGCACGCACCTCCACGCCTAATCCGGCAAAGCGCTCTCGCACCGTTGGTTCGTCCAGCGCGGCGTTGACCTCCCTGTTCATCCAATCAACGACCGCTGAAGGGGTTCCCGCGGGTCCGAGGACACCAGTCCATGTGCTGCCCACCACCTGTGGAAGGCCAAATTCTCCCATGGAAGGAATTTGCGGGTCGGTAGTCGTTCGCTTTGTGGTCGACATTGCCAAAGGACGAATGGACTTCCCTGCCAGGAAAGGTCCAGCACCAGGCATGGTGTCGAAAAGAATATGGATTTCCCCTGCAGCCAAGGCTTGTAGCGCTGAAGCACTCCCCTTGAACGGAATGTGTGTCAACTTTCCGTCCAAAGCCTCGTTGAGCATTGCGCCCAAAAGGTGATTGAAGGAACCCACACCATGAGAGCCGTAATTAAGGCCGCCTTTGTGCTCCAGCGCAGCCTTGCGCAGACTCGCAAGATCCTGGATGGGCGAATCAGCGCCCACCAATAGGACGTATGGGAGATCGCCGGCGCGCGCAATATAGGTGAAATCGCGCAACGGGTCGTATTTCAGATTCGGGTTCACGGCAGGCGCCACAGACATCGCTCCAGCAGATGCAAAGAGAAGCGTATAACCATCTGGACGGGCATTTGCCACACTGCCTGCACCGAGTTGCCCCGCAGCGCCAGGCCTGTTGGCGACAACAATATTGGTGGCGGTCTTCGCTGTAATTTCGCTCACCAGAACTCGAGCGATCATATCGATGCTTCCGCCTGGAGGAAAAGGTACGACCAGCGTGATGACCCGCTCCGGATACGCTGATTGCGCAAAGGCCAGATTCGGCAAAACCGAAGCCAAGCTGAACACCCCCAGCAGCGAACGACGAGTGATTTTCATGATCAGACTCCCATGGGAAAGCCATAATGAAATGGATCGAAAGGCTCAAGCCTTGGCGGCCCCGACCGTATCGGGCGTCGTATTTTTTCCTGACCAGTTCGATGAAAAACGCTGCTGCAAGGATTGTCCGACATGCATAGGGGGGAACTTCGGCGACTCTCCCGGTTGCAGGCAGCCCGGCAGACACTCGATTACGGTATCGAAATCGGGAATCGCGAAGAACGGCGCCGAATACCGTTCTTTTCCAGTGTGGTTGTAAACCCGATGCATGGTCGAGGCGAACCGGTCGTTTGTCCATCGCGCCATCACGTTTCCGATGTTGATGACGAATGCTCCCGGTATCGGCCGCGCGTCGATCCATTCGTCGCCGCTTTGAACCTGCAAGCCACCCACGCTGTCTTGCGCAAGAATCGTGAAGCTCGTGTCATCCGCATGCGGCCTGATACCATAATCCGTTGCTGTCTTCGGTGGTTGCGGCGGATAGTGGACCAGTGACATCTGGGTAATAGGTTTTCTGTAGAACTTGTCGAAATACGACTCCGGCAGGTCCAAGGCTAGAGCGAACGCATGCAGCAACCGCGCGCTAAGTTTTTCCATCTCTCCAAAATACTCAAGTAGCGTGTCACGCCATTGAGGAGAAATAGCTTTTTCGTCAGGCCACTTGTTGAGTCGATGAACTCTGGTTCCATCCAGGATATCCGGATCATCGAACGCAAGTTCCCGCTGATACTTGAAAACTTCGTTGAGGTCTGGAGAAGTGGCGTTCGCGTACTGCTTGACGCCGAAAGGTTGATAGCCCCGGTTCCACTCAGGACTCGAGCGAAGCCGCGGGTCGTGCTTGACTTCCGTTGGAAGCGCAAAGAATTCTTTCGATGCCGCAAACACCCTGTCGATCGTTGCCTGCGGAACACCGTGATCCGTCAGATAGAGAAAGCCGACATTTTCGCAGGCCTCTCCGATCTCCTGCGCCACACGATCTTTCCCTGCAGGATCATCGTCCCTGAAGTCAGAGAAAGAAATGATTGGAAGAGTGCTGCTGGAGGTAGCTGATTTGGTGACTGGCATGATATTGACTTCCTATCTACGTTTGTTTGAAGGAACGTTCTTTGCATCAACAATTGATCCCCGCCTGATCCTCATGAACTCACATGACGTGCTCCGCCTTTCCGCAGACGCGCAGCGACCTCGACGCCCAGCGCCAGCGCTTCGCGATCCGTTGGGCTTTCTATCTCCGCTTGCGCCTTGATCAACGGGGTCGAGCTGTTTTCTGGATCACCCCAGGCCGCCATCAGACGCATGGTGCGACCAGACCATTGAGCGAATGCCGCCAGCGGTAGCGAGCAATTTCCGCCGAACTCGCGCGTCACCGCGCGCTCAGCGGTCGCGCAGATCAATGTCGACAGGTCATTCAAAGGTCTCAGCAATTCGGTGAGGTCACTGCGATCGCTTCGCACCTCGATCCCCAATGCGCCTTGTCCTCCCGCAGGCAACATCCGCTCGACTGAAAAAATCTCGCGAATGTGTGTTTCAAGGCCCAACCGATATAAGCCTACGGCGGCAAGAACGATCGCGTCGTAGTGCCCTTCAGCCAACTTCCGAAGGCGCGTTTCAACGTTCCCTCGCAGCGGCACGATTCGCAAGTCGGGGCGCATTGCGCTGAGCAGCACTTTGCGTCGTAAGCTGGAAGTACCCACCAAAGCACCCGCGGGCAACTCATCGAAGGCAGAGAATCGGCGCGATACGAACGCGTCTCGAGGCTCTTCTCGCCGAGTGACGCAAGCCAGGGAGAAGCCTTTGGGCAGCTCGACAGGCACATCTTTCAGCGAATGCACCGCCACATCGGCGCGCCCTGCCGCGAGTGCCGCCTCAAGTTCTTTCGTGAAAAGCGCCTTGCCTCCGCTTTCGTTGAGCGAGCGATCCAATAGTTTGTCGCCCGACGTGGTCATGCCAAGCAAATCGGCGTGGATGCCGTGAGCCTGAAGCTGCCTCTTGACGTAGTCAGCCTGCCACAACGCAAGCCGGCTTTCCCGTGTGGCAATGACAATTGGATTCAGTACAGTCTCTATCAATCCAAGCTCCGAACACGCTCATAAAATTGCATTTGAATTCGCCCATTGACCAGGCATTGACGCTCCTCGAGATCAGGCTCGGCACGACCATCGGCACTCGCGTCATGCCGTGCTGCTTGCCTCAAGCGAGGAGTTCTCGCGCGATGATGCTGCGTTGGATCTCGGAGGCCCCTTCATAAATACGCAGAATTCTTGCGTCTCGCACATACCGCTCGAGTGGCAGTTCGCGCGTATAGCCGTAGCCTCCATGGATCTGCAAAGCGCTGTCGGTGACGAAACCCACCATTTCTGAAGCATGCAACTTCGCCATTGCGGACTGCAACGTGAAAGAGAGCCCCGCCTCTCGTCGGGCAAGGGCATGCATCGTCAAGCCCCACGAAGCCTCCAAGCGCAGTTTCATGTCGGCGAGCATCCATTGGATCCCTTGCCTGGAAGACAGCGGCTGGCCGCCGATGAGACGATCCCTCGCCCAGCCAATGGCAGCATCGCTTGCTGCTTCCGCTATACCGATCGACGTAGCGGCGACATCGAGACGGCTATTGTCCAGGACTTTCATCGCAATCTTGAAACCCTCGCCCTCCGCTCCAAGACGGTTTTCCATGGGAACCTGTACGCCATCGAAGGAGACTTCGAACGCGTGCGCGCCACGAATGCCCATCAGCTTTTCGGGCCGGGACACTTGAATTCCGGGAGTGTCCACAGGGACCACGAAGGCGCTCACCCCCCGCGCACCAGCGGTCGCATCGGTCTTGGCGAACACGACCAACAGTTCGGCCTCGCGCGCATTCGATATGAAATGCTTGACGCCATTGATCAGATAGCCATTGTCTTGCCGAGTGGCACTGGTCCTGAGATCTGCTGGATTTGATCCCCCACGTGGCTCAGTGAGCGCAAAGCCGGCCAGCCATTCTCCCCGTGCACACCTGGGTAGCCAGCGCTTGCGCTGTGACGCGTCGCCTCCGATCAAGATAGCGTCGGTCCCCAGGTAGTGCGCCCCAATCATCGATGCCGTGGCAGCGCAAGCTCGCGCAATGGATACGAGTGAGAGCAACATGGCCGTGGGCGACACTCCTGCCCCGCCGCAGTCTTCAGGCAGGTTCATTCCCATCACGCCCAGCGAGGCCAGACCAGCAAGATGGCAAGTGCTTGAGTGTTCGCTTTCGTCGAGCTCACGCGCGCGCGGCGCTATCGTCTCATCTGCGAAACGTGCCACAGCATCTGCCAGCATTTGATCGTCTTCCGATACGCCAAAACGATGTTGGATCATTTTTTACACCTACGTTCAAGTGTTGGATTCGCCCAATACCCCGGACGCTCTGAGTTCGTTCACGCGCGCGGGATCGATTCCCAGCCATTCGAGTATTTCGTTGCTATGCTCATCGAGCTTGGGCGCGCGCACCGTGAGGTTTTCCGCCGCACCGCCGAAGCGCACTGGCTGAGTCTGCAGTTGTAGATTCGGCAACAGATCGTGCGTTACGGGTCGAAGAAGATTGCGTGCTTTAGCCTGTGTCGACTCGAACGCCTGGGCGATATTCCAGATCGGTGCCGTAGGCACCCCCGCGTGGTCAAGGATTTCAATGACATCGCCAACCGAGCGTTCGACTGCCCACCCTTCAATCGCCTCGCGCAACGCGGGCTCATTGGCAGCGCGCAATTCGTCGCTGGCAAAGCGTGGATCGGCCGTCAGCGCAGCCTGCCCCATCGTTGCTGCAAGCGTTGCAAAAAGGCGCTCGTTCAGCACAGCCAACGCGAAATGTCCGTCGCGCGCACGAAAGACACCGAACGGCGCCGATAGAGGATGACGGTTTCCCACACGTCGGCCAGCTTCACCCGTAAACGCGTAACGCGCCGCCGACGTTGCTAGAAAGGCGAGTGTGCTGTCAAACATCGCGACATCCACATGCTGCCCCTCACCGGTGCGTCGCACCTGAATCAAGGCCGCCAATATTGCCCACGAAGCAAACAGGCCCGCCACGACATCCGACACCGCCTCCCCCACAAGCGTCGGAGGACCATCAGGGCTACCCGTGGCCTCCATCAGACCGCTCATTGCCTGTACGACGATGTCATACGCTGGGCGGTGTGAGAGGGGGCCTGTGTGCCCGAACCCCGAGATGCTTACGTACACCAGAGCAGGATTGAGTCGCCTCAATGCAGCCGGTCCGATGCCAAGGCGCTCGGCGACACCTGGTCGAAAGTTCTCCACAACCACATCGACTCGCGAGGCGAGCTCTCCCACGATCGCCACACCTTCGGACGACTTCAGATCCAGGACAATGCTCTTCTTGTTGCGATTCATTGCATTGAACAGCGCACTCTCGCCATTTCGCATAGGCCCTATCGAGCGATAGTCGTCCCCTTGCCTGGGTTCAACCTTGATCACTTCGGCGCCGAGATCTGCCAGCAATGCGGTGGACATGGGGCCAGCCAAAACACGTGTCAGATCGAGTATGCGTACGCCATCGAGCGGTCTTGAATCAGTTGACTTCAACATGGTGCCCCATCGACTGAATTGATGGACACATCATCAGCCGGGACAGGATCGAAGTAAAATATTCTTTTTAGATCATCTGAATCAATTTTAATGATCCATCTCAACTTGCGTCAGCTGGAGTACTTCGTTGCTGCGGCCCGCCATGGCGGTGCGGCACGTGCAGCAGAGTCTCTCAACGTTTCGCAGCCATCGATCTCCAAGGCGATCGCTGACCTGGAGGCGCTATGGGGGGAACCGCTGTTCATTCGATTGCATGCGCGGGGGCTTGCCCTCACCTCTGCAGGTGCCATGCGACACAGGGAAGCGCACGAATTACTGACTCAAGCTCGCGCCTTGGAAGGGCCCCGTTCAAAAGAGCTGGCTGGCCTGCTGCGAGTCGGCTGTCTCTCGACTCTCGCACCGCGGTGGCTGCCCAGGATTCTGTCGGAGTTGCGCAAAGCACATCCGGCAATCGAGGTTCAACTGCACGAGGGAGATACTGAGGATCTGACGCAAAAGCTGGAACGCGGGGCTCTGGATATTGCACTGCTCTACGATCTGGGTCTGGCACGCTCCGAGGTAGTCCTCGAGCACGTGACCGAGCTTACGCCGTATGCACTTCTACCCTCGCGACACCCCCTTGCTCGCCAATCCAGTCTCAGCCTGGCTGCGCTGTCGAAAGAACCCCTTGTGCTGGTCAATCTGCGTCACAGCCGGGAGTACTTTCTTTCATTGTTCCGGGACGCGGGTGCGACGCCACGAATCGCTTATGAAACAGCTTCATTGGAAATGGTCAGGTCGCTGGTTGCCAATGGACTGGGTGTGTCATTGTTGACGACACGTCTGGCTCACGATCGCTGCCAGGATGGCCGCCGCATTGCCTGTCGCCCGATCAAAGGGCAAGTCGCCACACAAGCCGTCGCTATCGCTCATCCAGCACAAAAGAGCTTTCACAGCATTCTCTCGTCGCCGTTTTGCCAAATTGTCCACGATGTAGTGAAGGCCAACGCGCCCGCACCATAACCATACCCATCCTGACGTGGGAAGAATCGCCTAGCTGGAACATCCCTGGCCAGCGGCCGAAGACATGACGCAGGGTTTATTCCGCCCTGCATCACCGGTCATTCATTGCGCCCGTCGTCGTGCGGTTTGGCTTCGCGCTGACGATAGACGGCAGCGCGCATGAGCAGCATGGCCGTGACGGGCGAGGTCAGAAACAGCAGGAGGATGATCAGCACTTCATGCAGAATGGGACGCGACTGCGTCCAGCTGAAGAGCATGACCGATGCCACCAGCACGCAAAAGCATCCTAGCGTGTTGCCCAGCGTGGGCGAGTGGATACGCTGATAAAAAGAAGAAAGGCGCAGCAAACCCAGCGAGCCGGTCAGGCCCAGCAGGCCACCGATGACCAGCAGCACGGAAGCAGGCAGCGCGATCCAGAACGGGATGTCGTATTCCATCATGGCTCGATGACCTCACCACGCAACAGAAATTTGGCCAGTGCTGCCGAGCCGACAAAACCGAAGATGGCAATCAACAGCGCGATGTCGAAGTACAGCATCGTATTGAAAACAATGCCTGCCACCAGAATCAGCAGCATGCCATTGATGTAGAGGGCATCGAGCGCCAGCACCCGATCCTGCGCAGTGGGGCCACGCCACAGGCGCAGGGTGCACAACACCATTCCCACGGAAAAGCAGGCCATCGCGAAGTACGCGGACCAGAAAAGAAACGTCGTCATTCGAATATCTCCATCAAATGGCGCTCATAGCGGTTCTTCACGAGATCGACCCACTCGGCCTCGTCCTTGAGATCCAGCACGTGGATGTGCAGCAGGTCGCCTGCGGGGTTGAGTTCGACCCAGACCGACCCTGGCGTGTAGGTGATCACACATGCCAACACAGCCAGACCATGCGGGTCACGCATGTCCAGCGGAATGTCGATGAAGCCGGACACGACCTTCTGGTTCGGGAACCAGATGATGCGAGCGACCGCAATGTTGGAACGCAAGATGTCCAGGGCGACCACGCCCATCAGCCGCAGAGCGACCAGGACACGCTTGGGCCGGGCATGCTGGGGACGTAGCGACTTGGCCGCCCACACCAGGGCAAATGCCAGAAAGATACCCAGCACGACCTGGCCGGCCGAAGCACTGCTGTTGAGCAGCACCCAGACCACCACCAGGAAGGCGGGCATGAGAAGTTTGCGCAGCACGCTCATGGCATTCCTCCGATCTCACGCACAGGGCGGGCCGACATCACCGCGTCGATGTAGGTGGCGGGACGATCCAGCGCCAGCGCCGCGGCATCCAGATAGGCGATGACTGAGCCTGCCGACGCGGCAAGGCATATGCACAGGAACACGAGCGCCGACACCGGCACGGCCTCGGTCAGGCGCAGCCGTGGTGTGGTGCGATCCTCGGAACCCCAGAACACCCGCACGCCCACGCGCGACAAGGCAATCACGCCTGCCATGCCGGAGACCAGCACTGCGCCAACGAGTAACCAGGCATTCAGCGAGGATGTCGAACCCGCGGCCGCATCGATGGCAGCAGAGAGCAAGGCGAATTTCGCCACGAAGCCGGACAGCGGAGGCAGCCCCGTGACCAGCAGCACGCAGGAGAAAAAGGCCAAGCCCAGGAAGGCCATCGCCGCAGGAATGGCAACCCCCACCACGTCGTCGGAACGATTCGCGGTGGTCGGATCTTCCAGATCGAAAGCGTCGAAGCTGACGGCCAGCACGTTGGCGCCGAAACTGCGCGTGCGCTCGACCATCTCGGCCAGCATGAAGAAGGCGCCCGTGGCCAGCACCGAACTGATCAGATAGAACAGTGCGGGACCCGTCAGTGCAACGCCGGGCATGCCCAGCGCCGTGAGCAGGGTGCCAGATGACACAATCACGCAATACCCGACCATTTTTTCCAGCTTCTGCGCGCTGAGCAGGCCGATCGCTCCAAAGAACAGGGTGGCCAGGCCGAGGACGAACATCAGGTCCAGACCGAAGGCGGCCGGGGCGCCACTGGGCAAGAGCAGCGAGCCCAGCCGCACCAGCGCGTAGATACCCACCTTGGTCATGATGGAGAACACCGCGGCTACGGGCGCGGCGGCGTTGCCATACCCATCGGTGAGCCAGAAATTCAGTGGCCACGCGCCCGCCTTCACCACAAAGGCCACGCTGAGAATGGCTGCACCGGCCTCGAAGATCATGCGGTCGCCGCCCGAGAGCGAACCGGCGCGCAAGGCGATGTCAGCCATGTTCAGGGTGCCCGCCATACCGTATATG
>JAEYZR010000385.1 GCA_023427945.1 Pseudomonadota bacterium
CATCGAAAGTGGCTACAAGGAAATGAATCAAACGATCTGGTGGGGGCTGATGGCACCCGGCAAGACGCCCGACGACGTGACGCAGACCTTGAACGCCGCATTGAACAAGGCATTGACCGACGAAACCCTGGTCAAGAAACTGGGCGACAGCGGGTACAGTGTGATGTCCGGCACGACCGATGACCTGGCCAAGCGTCATCGCGCCGATCACGACAGCTTCGGCAAGATGGTCAAAGACGCCGGCATCCAGCCTCAGTAAAGCCGCAACCCAATCCCTACTCAAAGGATCACCATGTTCGGATTTCAGATTCACACCCGTACCCGCGCCGTCAGCGCCGAATACATCGAAAAATTCCGCGCCATCCCGGTCGCCAACATCAGCGACGTGATGTCGCGCATGACCGCCGGCGGCGCTCGCCTGCGTCCCATGCACAACGGCTCGGTGCTGGCGGGCCCGGCCCTGACGGTGCGCACACGACCGGGCGACAACCTGATGGTGCACAAGGCGCTCGAACTGGCCGCACCTGGCGACATCATCGTGGTCGATGCAGGCGGTGACCTCACCAACGCCATCATCGGTGAAATCATGACCACCTATGCTTCCTCCAAGAAGCTGGGCGGCATCGTGATCAACGGCGCCATCCGCGACGCCGGTGCCATTCGTGCCGGCGACCTGCCCGTGTACGCAGCAGGCATCACGCACCGTGGCCCCTACAAGGACGGCCCGGGCGACATCAACACCACGATCGCCATCGACGGCATGACCATTGCACCGGGCGACCTGATTCTGGGCGACGAAGACGGATTGTTGTGCATTGCCTATGACAATCTCGAAGAAATCTACCAGGCCGCTGCCGCCAAGAACGCACTGGAAGAAACCATGTTCGCCGACATTCGTGCCGGACGTCTGGACCAGAGCTGGGTAGACAAGCGACTGACAGCGCTTGGCTGCACGGGTCTGTAGAAACAAGAGACTGTGATGCCGACTTCGCCGCGCCTGAACGTCGCCCGCCTGGACCTGTGGGTGAACGACATTTTCGATACGCTCATCGGAAATGAAAATCATCTGAACCTGCAGGTGCTGTCGCGCCAGGCCGACCACCCTGCCACGCTCGCAGGCCTGGCAGGCGCCCATGCCTACCATGTATCGGCCGCCAAGGACGAACTGGCTCGATCGTGGTTCGTCTCCGAAGCGCTACTGGCGCAGTGTCCCGAACTGATCTGCGTGTCCTCCGGCGGCGCCGGCTACGACACGATAGACGTGGACGCCTGCACCCGGGCGGGGGTCGCCGTGGTCAATCAGGCCGGCGCCAATGCCGCCTCGGTCGCAGAGATGACCTTTGCGCTCCTGCTGGCACTGGTCAAGCGTGTGGTGGAGTCGGATTACACGCTGCGCCATTGCCAGGGTTTCTCGCGTGAAGACCTGATGGGCAACGAGATCGAAGGCAACACCATCGGCCTGGTCGGTATCGGTGAAATCGGCCTGCGCGTGGCGCGCATCGCCAAAGGCTTCGGCATGAACGTCGTGGCCTGCGACCCGCTGCTGTCCGAAGCCGAGATCACGGCCCGTGGTGCTCGTGCGGTCGACCTGGACACACTGCTGGCCTGCTCGGATGTCGTGTCGCTGCATTGCCCGCTGGACAGCAGCACGCGCCTCATGATCGATGCGGCGGCCTTCGCCCGCATGAAGCCGGGCGCACGTTTCATTTCCACTGCCCGCGGTGGCGTGCACGACGAAGCCGCCCTGCTCGATGCGCTGGAAAGCGGTCACCTTGCAGGTGCCGGCCTGGACGTCTGGATGACCGAACCCCCGGGCAACGACGCGCCGTTGCTGCAACGCAAAGACGTCATCGGCACGCATCACACGGGTGGCGTTTCGCACGAAGGACGCCGCAAGGTCGCACAAGGTTCGGCACAACAGATCATCAGCATGTTGAAGGGTGAACGCCCACCGAAACTGTTGAACCCTGAGGTGTGGCCCATCACCCTCGATCGCCTGGCGCGCCTGCGCGGTTGAGTATCCGCCAGGGTGTGCCAGGGTCCCACCAGAGGATCGGCGGCACGCACCCGGCTTGCAATACGGAGGAAGACATGAAAGTCAAACGCAGAAATACCTTGCGCCTGTTGGGCCTGTGCCTGGCGGCACAACTGGCCGCCGCAGGTTCGATGGCGTCGGCCCATGCTCAGGGCAGCGCATATCCTGTGCGCCCGATCAACCTGATCGTGTCCTATGGCCCGGGCGGTGGAACCGACCTGGTCGCGCGCATGATGGCGCCCTATCTGCAGAAGTACCTGGGCAACGATGCGAAGATCGTGGTGCTCAACCGGCCCGGTGCCGGCGGCGGCATCGGCTTTGGTGAACTGGCGCGAGCCGAACCCGACGGCTATACCATCGGATTCATCAATACGCCCAATCTGCTCACCATTCCGATCGAACGCAAATCGAACTTCAGCTGGCAGAGCTACGATCTGCTGGGCAACCTGATCGACGATCCGGGCGGTTTTGCCGTTCACAACGACAGCGACATCCGCACGCTGGACCAACTGGCCGACCAGGCGCGCAAGAGCCCCGGCAAGATCACAGTGGGCACCACCGGCACAGGCTCGGACGACCATCTGGCCATGCTGCGTTTTCAGCGCGCCTCGGGCACCGAACTCAGCCACATTCCCTACAAAGGCGCAGGCGAAGTGCGCGGCGCCCTGGCGGGCAAGGAAATCGTGATCGGTGCAATCAACATCGGTGAAGCACTGCAATACCAGAAAGGCGGCACGCCCTTGCGCATCCTGGGCCAGATGAGTGCCGAGCGCTCGGCGCTTCTGCCTGACGTGCCCACGTTCAAGGAACAGGGCTTTGACTTCGAGCTTGCCTCGCTGCGAGGCCTGGCCGCTCCCAAGGGACTGCCCGCCGACATCCGCGACAGGCTGGTGAGTGCAGTGAAACAGACCTACGACGACCCGGCGTTCAAGGCCAAGGCAGCAGAACTGTTTGCACCGCTGCGCTACCTGCCGCCCGATGCCTATGCAAAAGAGCTGCAGACATCGGAACAAGGCTTTCAGGCATTGTGGAAAGAGCTGCCCTGGATAGAAAAATAAACACGCAGGGAATCAGCGCAGCTCACGCTGATTCCTGAACAACAGATGCGTGGCGGCCAGATGAAAGCGCATGGCCGTCGACGCAAAATCCTCGTTGCGGGCACGCAGCGCTGCGATGATCTGACGATGATGCTCGACACTGCGCGTCATGTCCTCAGTCGTATAGAAATAGAACGATCCGATGATGATCGGCATGTCCAGCAGGTTCTCCACCATAGAGCTGACACGCGCCGAATGCGCGGCTTCCAGCAAGGCATGGTGAAAACGATTGTTCAACTGCTGTATTTGGGCGGTGCGATCTTCGTGTTGCGACAGCACGGCTTTGGACATGCTCTCGTTGATGGCCTCGATCGCATCGATCTCGTCATCGGTGGCATGCTGCGCAGCGAGAGCGGCCGCATAGGGTTCCATCAGTGAGCGTATCTGGAACGCCTCGTTGATATCGCGTTCGGTCCAGCCCAGCACCACTGCGCCACGGCGCTCCTCGAGCTTGACCAGTCCATCGGCGGCCAGCAACTGAATGGCACTGCGCACAGGCGTTCGGCTGACCGAGAGTTCGCTGGCCAGGTGTTCTTCTCGCAGGCGCTGGCCCGGCAGGAAAGCACCGGACATCAGACGTCGCCTGATTTCTGCATAAACGATATCGCGGGTGGTGGACATGCGCTTCCTCGGACTACATCGGGACGTTGCAGGCGACCCCGCAAGACCTGCACATTCTACTTCCCGCAAACCCGATCAATGTGCGCTTTTTCGCGAAAAAACGTTGATCGCCACGACACCGGCAATGACGCCCGGCCGAATCCTCGCACGTGCGTGCAGACGGTCAATACAGACCGATTGCTCATAAGTTAAGGCGCGAGCCGCATAAGCCAGAAGCCCGTTTTTCATAGGTAAATCCGGGTCATCGATCATTTGTCGACATAAGCAAATTAGATACGCTTCGTTTGAATCGTGGAGTGACCTGCCTACACTCGATTGCATCGGTCCCCACCCGTTGGGGCAACTCCGGCGATGCGATCCACGATGCTTACTTTATCCACTTCCATTTACGTTCCTTCCCCCCGGAAAGACCGCAGCGCCCGCGCCAGCGAAAGAAGCCATTGCATCGGAATTGAAGTCGAGCACGTCAGCAAAGTCTTTGAGCAATCCGCACGCGCACCACTGCGCGTGCTTCAGGACGTGAGCGTGTCCATCGAGCCCTCCCGTCTGACTGCGCTGCTCGGGCCATCGGGCTGCGGCAAAAGCACATTGCTGAATCTGATCGCGGGCCTGCTGCCTCTGGAAGAAGGCAACATTGTGATCCAGGGCCAGCAGGCGTCCGACTTCTCGGACTGGCAACGCGTGGGCTACATGTTCCAGGATGACCGTCTGCTGCCATGGCGCACCGCGCTGGAGAACGTCGCCTTTGCGCTAGAGGCGCGACCCATGCGGCGCACCGATAGACGAGCAGCAGCCCTTGCGGCGCTCGATTCGGTGGGGCTGGCAGACTTTGCGGATGCGTTCCCCAACGCATTGTCTGGCGGCATGCGCAGCCGCGTAGCCCTGGCACGCAGCCTGGTGAACGAGCCACAGATCCTGCTGCTGGACGAGCCCTTCTCCAAGCTCGATCCCACCATGCGCACGCAGATGCACGAGGAACTGCTCAGGGCGCAAAAGCAACGCCACATGACAGTGGTGTTTGTCACCCATGACATCGAAGAAGCCGTGGCGCTGGCCGACAAGGTGGTCGTGCTGCAGCCCAATCCCGGCCGGATCAAACGCGAGGTGCCGGTCGATCTGCCACGCCCCCGTGATGCCGCATCCAGAGAGGTCAGTGAACAGATACGCGCATTGCGCGCCTTGGTATGACCATGTCTTCCACACATTCAATCCGTGCCGTACGCACACGCTGGCCGCTGGGCGGCCATCTGATTCTCAAACGGCTGGCGCTGGTAGCCTTGCTGCTCGCAATCTGGTGGATTGCCGCAAGCGGTGCACCTGCCTACGTACTGCCTGGACCGGATCGGGTCTTCGCCGCACTGCTCACATTGATCGGCAGCGCGACCTTTTTCCAGGACCTGGGCATTACTTTCTGGCGTGTACTCGTCGGATTCGCGGCGGCGGCCGTCGTGGGCGCCATGCTCGGACTGATCCTGGGCAGCAACCGTTCACTGGGTGAATTCTTCGAACCCATCCTGGCGGTGACCAACACCATTTCATCTGCCATCTGGGCCATCTTCGCGCTGATCTGGTTCGGCATCTCGAACACGACCACCATGTTCGTGGTGTTCATGACGGCCATGCCGCTGATCCTGACCAATGTGTGGCGGGGCGCACAGACGGTCAACGCTGAACAGGTCGAGTTGGCGCACAGTTTTCGCATGTCGCGCAGTCAGGTGGTACGCAAAATCTACTTGCCGACAATTCTGCCGGACTTCTTCTCCGGCGCACGGCTGGCTTTCGGTTTTGGCTGGCGGGTATCTCTGGTGGCTGAAACCATCGGTTCGTCCAACGGCGTGGGCTATCGCCTGAAGCAGGCGGCCGACCTGGTGAAGACCGATCAGGTCTTCGCCTGGACCATCACGCTGATCGTGCTGATGGTCATCATCGAATTCGGCGTTCTCAAGCCGCTGGAAAACCATCTGTTCCGATGGCGTCGCCAGACACAGGCGTGATGCCGGATCAGACTTCAATTCAACAAGGGTTCATTCAATGTCTCAAACCATGAAGGCGCTGGTTCTCAACGCCCACGGCGACCTCGATCAACTGGCGGTCGTCAACGACAAGGCGGTACCCCAGGTATCGCCAGGAAAAGTGCTGGTGCGCGTGCGGGCGTCCTCGTTCAACTATCACGACGTGTTCACCGTCAACGGCATGCCGGGCATCAAGGTGCCTCTGCCCGTGGTGATCGGCCTGGACTTCGCGGGTGAGATCGCGGCAGTGGGCGATGGCGTGCAAGGCTGGCAAGCGGGCGACAAAGTACTGGTGAACCCGCTGCAGGCAGGTGTGGGGTTGATGGGTGAGATGCTCGACGGCGGCATGGCCGAATACTCTCTGGTGTCCGCCGAACAGCTGATTGCGATTCCCGAAGGCGTGAGCTTCGAGCAGGCTGCTGCATTGCCTGTTGCTTACGGCACAGCGCATCGCATGCTTGTCACGCACAACACCGTGAAGGCCGGTGACAGAGTACTGATCCTCGGTGCCAGCGGTGGCGTAGGTACAGCTGCCGTGATTCTGGCCAAGCTGCTGGGTGCCGAGGTGATTGCGTGCGCAAGCGGCCAGGAGAAGATGGATCGCCTGAAGGCCGCCGGTGCCGATCACGTCGTCGACTACAAACAGACCGATTTCTCCAAGTGGGCGATCCAGAAGTATGGCAAGCCGCAGCGCCGCACTTTCGAGGGTGGCGTGGACATGGTCGTCAACTTCACGGGCGGCGACACCTGGGTGCCTTCGCTGAAGTGCATCAAGCGCGGCGGCACGCTGTTGGTGTGCGGCGCCACGGCAGGTCACGATCCGCGCGAAGACCTGCGCTATGTCTGGAGCTTCGAAATCAAGATCCAGGGTTCGAACAGTTTCTACGACGAGGATCTGAAGGCCCTGCTGGCGCTGGTTGCACAGGGCAAGATCGATCCGGTCATCGACAAGGTGCTGCCGCTGGAGCGTGCCACCGAAGGCCTGCAGGCGCTGCGTGATCGGACGGTGCTGGGAAAGATCGTCGTGACACCTTGAACGCGTTCTTTTGACGAATGACGGAACACAACATGACTGAACAAAACAAAGTACCCACAGCCGCCGACGTACAGGCACGCCTGCTGCGCGGCCCGTACCATCAGTGGCTGGGCTTGAACGTGCTGGAAGTCAAGGAAGGTGAAATCACGCTCAGGGCCACCTGGCGCGAAGAGTGGGTCGTGAATGGCGAGGTGGGCTATACCCCCGGCGGGATTCTGGCGGG
>JAEYZR010000030.1 GCA_023427945.1 Pseudomonadota bacterium
CGAAGTCGATGCCTACCTGAAAGAGCAGGAGCGCCGTGGCGGCGCCGACATCGGCGCACTGGCCAACAGCCCGGCAAGCGCACCCGCGCAGGCCCAGCCTGGCGCCGCGCAAGGCGGACCGGTCCTGCTGGCGCTGGCACAAATTCTCGTGCGCGTGCCGGAAGGCGCAAGTTCCGACCAGGTGGCCTCATTGCGCCGCAAGGCCGAGAGCATTCTCGGACAGATCAAGGGCGGTGCAGATTTCGCCAGCGTCGCAGCAGCCTCCTCCGATGGCCCGGAAGCCCTGGATGGCGGCGTGATGGGCGCGCGTCCGGCGGAAGGGTGGCCATCGCTGTTCATGGATAGCGTGGCGCGGGTCCAGACGGGCCAGGTCAGCGACATCGTGCAAAGTGGCGCGGGCTTTCACATCCTGAAGGTATTGGATCGGCAGGGCGGGGGGGCTTCCGGTGGTGCGCAGGCCGCTCGCCAGGCACCCGCACAGGCGCAGCAGGCGCCTCGTCAGGCCGCCAACCAGGGGCCGATGCATGTCACACAGACACGCGCACGCCACATACTGATCAAGACATCGGCCGTCATGAGTGACGATCAGGCCCGCCAGCGCCTGGAAATGCTGCGCGAGCGCATCACGCGGGGCGGGGAGTCGTTCGAATCCCTGGCGCGCCAGAACTCGCAGGACTCCACCGCGCCCCAAGGGGGCGAGCTCGGCTGGCTGAATCCCGGCGATACCGTACCGCCTTTCGAGCAGGCCATGAATCGCCTGCAGCCCAATGAGATCAGTGAGCCGATCCAGTCGCAGTTCGGCTGGCACCTGATCATGGTCCAGGAGCGCCGCGAGAAGGACATGGCCGACGAGTACCAGCGCATGCAGGCGCGTCGAGTGTTGTTCGAGCGTCGTGCCGAACCGGCCATGCAGGACTGGCTCGAACAGTTGCGCGACCGGGCCTTCGTCGACAACCGCCTGGAGAAAGAAGAGCGTATCCAGTCGAACAACCGATAACGGCACGACACTCATGGCACAGCATCAAGCGCGCAAGCGCTTCGGTCAGCACTTCCTGACCGACGAAAGCGTGACCGAGGCCATCGTTCGGGCCATCGGTCCGGAGCGTGGCGACGTGATCGTGGAAATCGGTCCCGGCCTGTCGGCCCTCACGCAGCCTTTGTTGCGCAGGGTCGATCATCTGAACGTGGTCGAGATCGACCGCGATCTGGCCGCACGGTTGCGTACGCAGCACCCACCCGAGCGACTCAATGTGGTCGAGGCCGATGCATTGACTGTCGACTTCCGCCAGTTCGGGCAAGGTGCACGCATTGTCGGCAACCTGCCCTACAACATTTCCAGCCCGATTCTGTTTCATCTGATGGATGCTGCGGAACAGGTACGCGATCAGCATTTCATGTTGCAGCGCGAAGTCATCGATCGCATGGTGGCCGAACCCGGCACGTCGGATTTCGGGCGGCTGTCGGTCATGCTGCAGTCTCGCTACGAGATGGACAAGCTGTTCGACGTGGCACCCGAGGCTTTCAGCCCGCCGCCGCGCGTGGTGTCGGCCGTGGTGCGCATGCTGCCCCTGGGCGCTGATCGTCCCAGGCCCTACAGTGACGGCGCGTTTGCGCATGTGGTGACACGCGCGTTCTCGCAGCGGCGCAAGATGTTGCGCCGTTCCCTGGCCGACTGGGCGCCCAACATTCCGTGGGAAGAACTGGACATTGCACCCACTGCGCGTGCCGAGGACATCGATGTGACGCGCTACATCGCGCTGACCGATGCCCTGGGACGACAGGGGCTCATCCCTGGGCAGCAGCCCCCCGCCACAGGCGCATGACGTCGCAGGCCCGCGCGGTCAGTTGCGTGGCCGCGGTTTCGCAGGCCTGGGCGAGGTCCATGGGACCGGGCACCAGGCTGAACGCTGCGGTGATGCCTGCCGGGTAGGTTGCCTGATAGTTGTCTCCCAGCGATCCCACCAGCGCGATGACAGGGACGCCTGCGGCCTGGGCAATGCGTGCCACGCCTACTGGCGTCTTGCCGTGCAAGGTTTGTGCATCCATGCGACCTTCGCCGGTAAACACCAGGTCGGCGTCGGCGACATGCGTGGCCAGGCCGGTCAGTTCGGCTACCAAAGCCACGCCGGGCCGCATGGTCGCGCCCAGCAGGCTCAGCCCGGCAAACCCCAGGCCACCCGCCGCTCCGGCCCCAGGGGTGTCACGATGATCCTTTCCCAGCGTCCTGGCCATGACCTGCGCCAGTTGCTGCAGGGCGCCGTCCAGCTCCTGCACCTGTTGCGCGCTGGCGCCTTTCTGCGGGCCGAACACCGCCGATGCGCCGTGCGGGCCGCACAGTGGATTGTCGACATCGCAGGCAAGTTCCACACGCACCTGGCCCAGGCGAGGGTCGAGCCCTGCGAGGTCGATAGTCGCCAGGTCACGCAGCGCCGCCCCACCGGGTTGGAGATCGTTGCCCTGGGCGTCGGTCAGACGAGCGCCCAGCGCCACCATCAGACCCGCGCCGCCATCGTTGGTGGACGATCCGCCCAGCCCCAGGATGATGCGCGTGGCGCCGGCATCCAGTGCGGCAAGAATGAGTTCGCCCACGCCGGTGCTGCTGGCCCGCATGACGTCGCGTTCGTGTGCGGCGTGATGTTCCAGGCCCGCTGCCTGTGCCATTTCGATCACGGCGCATTGGCCATCGAGCCAGCCCCAGGCAGCGGTGCGCGATTCGCCCAGTGCCCCCGTGATCGGACTCTTGCGCCGTTCGCCACCGGTGGCGTCGATGATGGCCTGCACGGTGCCTTCGCCGCCATCGGCCATGGGCAGGCACTGTGTGCGCGCATCGGGACAAGCCTGGCGTATGCCGGCTTCGATGGCCTGGGCAACCTGCATGGCAGTCAGGCTTTCTTTGAAAGAGTCGGGCGCTATGACGATTTTCATGAGTTTCAACCGAAGAACCAGTAACACACACCAATGGAGGCCAGAATGCCTGCCAGATCCGAAAACAGCGCGCAGCCCACGGCGTGGCGTGCCCGCGCGATACCTACAGAACCAAAATAGACGGCCAATACATAGAACGTCGTTTCGGTACTGCCCTGCAATACGGTGGAGAGCAGGGCAGGAAAACTGTCCACGCCGAAATGCGACATGTTTTCTATCATCAAGGCGCGCGATGCGCTGCCCGAGAACGGCCGCACCAGCGCGACCGGCATGGCATCGACAAAGCGTGCGTCCAGCCCCAGTCCCAGGATGATCCAGCGCAGGCCGTCGAGCGCCGCATCCAGCGCACCGGAGGCACGCAGCACGCCGATGGCGCACAGCATGGCGACCAGGTAGGGCAGCAGGTTCTTGGCGATGTCGAAACCCTGGCTGGCGCCTTCGACAAACGCCTCGTACACCTTGACCTTCTTGATCCAGCCCGCGATCAGGAACGCAATGATGATCGCGAACAGGGTGACGTTGCCCATCAGCGACGAGAGCTGGCTGATGGCCGCGCTGGTCATGGTCGTGAGCAAGGCCATGAACGCCGCGAGTATGAGCGCCGTACCCCCCAGCCAGGCCAGCACGACCGGGTCGCGCAGCCTGAGTTTCTGCACGAAGGCCACGCACAGCAGTGCGGCCACGGTGGAGGCGGCAGTGGCCAGCAGGATGGGCAGAAACACCATGGCAGGGTCGGCCGCCCCTTGCTGGGCGCGATACATGAAAAGCGTGACCGGCAGCAGTGTCAGTGAGGACGTATTGAGCACCAGGAACAGAATCTGGGCATTGG
>JAEYZR010000088.1 GCA_023427945.1 Pseudomonadota bacterium
GATCTACACCGATGTCGATGGCGTCTACACCACCGACCCGCGTGTCGTGCCGGAGGCGCGTCGCATGTCCGTCATCTCGTTCGAAGAGATGCTGGAAATGGCATCGCTGGGTTCCAAAGTGCTGCAGATCCGCTCGGTGGAGTTTGCCGGCAAGTATCGTGTGCCGACACGCGTGCTGTCCTCGCTCACCGACCCGCTTATACCGCTCGACGAAGAAATGCGTTCGGGCACGCTGATTACTTTTGAGGAAGACGAAAAGATGGAAGCTGCCGTTGTCTCCGGGATCGCCTTCAGTCGCGACGAAGCCAAGATCACCTTGTTGGGCGTGCCCGACACCCCGGGCATTGCCTACTCGATCCTTGGCCCCGTCGCCGCGGCCAATATCGATGTCGACATGATCCTGCAGAACCAGTCGGTTGCAGGCACGACAGACTTCTCGTTCACTGTGACGCGCAACGAGTTTCAGCGCACGCTGGAAGTGCTCAAGCGCGACGTGATTCCGGCCGTCAAGGCGCGTGAAGTCGTCACCGACGAGAAAGTCGCCAAGGTTTCCATCGTCGGCATCGGCATGCGCTCGCACGTCGGCGTTGCCAGCCTGATGTTCCAGACACTGTCCAACGAAACCATCAACATCCAGATGATCAGCACCAGCGAGATCAAGACTTCCGTCATCATCGACGACAAGTACATGGAACTGGCAGTGCGTGCCTTGCACAAGGCTTTCGAGCTGGACCAGCCGCCGGCTGAAAAGGCCTGAACGGATGATGCTGTTTGAGGCAGCAAATACGCCATTTTCGGTGGCGTAGGTCTAAAAAACCGTGCTAGAATCTTGTTCTTCCCGGAGACGTGGCCGAGTGGTTGAAGGTACTCCCCTGCTAAGGGAGCATGTGGCTTAAAACTGCATCGAGGGTTCGAATCCCTCCGTCTCCGCCAGTATCAGTATCAAGCAGTACCAGAATGCCCCGCTCATGCTTTGACCGGGGCATTTTTATTGGGCAAACTCGTTATATTGATCCCAGATCGTCCCGGATCGATAGCGCTCAAGCACCGCAATTCATGGTATCGCCCGTGGCACGGCAGGAGGCGATACCATGACTCTGACCGCATCGCAGGTGGATGCGGCCAAACCAAACGAGAAGCCGTACAAGCTGGCCGACAGCGGCGGGCTGTACCTGTATGTCGGGCCCACAGGGCTGAAAAGCTGGCGGGCAAACTAACAGCAGGAAGGCAAGCAGAAAACGCGGACATGCGGGCGGCATCCAGACACGACCCTGGCGCAGGCCTGCGCCACGCACTCTGCTTCCAAGGGTGAGGTTGCGCGGCCACACGTCAATTGCGCTTCCGTGCGCTGGCTTGCTCGCATCCTAAGTGGAAATACTTTGTCGATCAGTCGATCTGCCCAAGGCATCTCGGGCACAGCGGTGCTTTCCGTCGCCTCGCTCCAGGCCAAATCGACAAGCGCTCGCAGGCTTTGACGGGCGGCTACCTGCTGGCCCCTCTGTGCGGTAACGGGGGCGGCGATCGCACGATCAATGCCCAGTCAGCGCATGTCAGTCGATGTCAGCAGTCACGCCCTCATACTGCTCGGTGATGCGGTCGCAGGCAGATCGGCACGCCTTCAGTACATTCACGGACGCCAAGCTCGCGACAGGCTGAGCAACGTGGAGGGATAACACAGCGCGGCCAAACCTAACCATGTCCGCCAGCGTCTTCCATCCCGCTGTGCCGTGAGAACGCGCTATCGCTTCGATTTCTTTATCGCTCGGCGCGGCCTTGCTCTGCCCATCGACACCGGATAGCTCAGTAGGGGCGGGGTAGCGGAACAGCGGTATGGAGTAAGGACGGACTGACGAGGCCGATGTGCCGCCGTCACGTTCTGCCCTAGACTTCTGAGATGCGGATATCACTCTTGCTGAGTCGTTGGTATGCCTCCAGGCGCTCGTAATCTTCTTCACTCATCCAGCGGTAAGGGGCGATGATGACTACACGGTCATCGCGCCGATCTCGCAGCAGTGGCCGGTGGTGACACTCAGGCATGAGCTGCCGTACGCTTACTTCGGCACTTCGGCTCGATGGAGTTTTCCGGCCCTTGTGACGGAGATTCGACCGGATGGCATGGATGCCGCGAACGCGAAGGCCAAAAACTACGACGTCCGGATCTACGCAGACGACGACAACAACGCAGGCAACTGACCGCCCTGACGGTCTTTTTTTCGCCCATCAACCAATAGCGCCCTACAGGACGCTTTCTTATTGGCAGGCTACATGAGGACCTACAGAACGGATAACCCGCTGGGCAGCGCTGCACCACGCGATCTTTACGACAACGCCGAGAACATCGACATGCCAGCAAACGAACCGTGAGGCAGACACTTGGCCGGATGGATCAATTCGGTCGTGATCGAGTGACGCTGAGTAGCTGCATACGCCAGGCACAGAGCACCCTTGACGGGATGGAGTAGCGCATCACCGACGCTACCAGCAAGAGACGGTATGGCGCGCTGGCGGAAGTGCTGTTTTGGCTTGCATCCACATTGGGTAATCGTCAGCAGAAAGCATCATCGAAGCAAACGGTGTCGGGTTCGCGGGTGATCTCCAAAAACTATTAGGTTTGGGTGAGGGTATGCAGTTGGGAATAGCTCTCCACCGGTTCTGCCCTACACGCAGACCAGAACTAATGGTTGTGCTTGTGATGGCGCACTTGCATTGGCTCGTAGAAGAATTTGACTCGACCAATATGGCCGGCATTGCCCTCTACCGCATGCTCGCGCCGTTCGGCGGTTTCGGCGTGTGTAGAGCGGCTGCACCGTGTGCGATGAATTGGCCTCCAATGGAGGCGAGAATTCCATTTATGGCTGCCTCAATATTGTATGAAAAAACGGTATAGCCATTTCAAAAACGGGGTCAGATTGGACTTATTGCGTCCGGTAGTCGGCGTCGCGAGCTGTTCATCGGTCGTGATCCGTTACCGAACGCTGATTCAGTCGAGCTATTCGGACGTACCGACAGACGGGACTGCCGAGATGGTCCTTGAGCATTATCAGGTGAGGAAGGGGCTCTGTGGCTTGGAATAATGACCTGGCCAATATGCCGACCCAACCGCAGTCGAGGGGTTGCCTGGAGGGTGGGCATATTAGTGTCTTTCTGAGTATGGAACGACTACACGCCTGATTGACGCGTCTTCCGTTGACGAATTGTTATTGGGTGGGTAAAACGTTTCATTACAAGATTGTCCACATTTGGGAGAAAGCAATGAAGCTGGCGTGGTTGGGCTTGTTAAGTTTGTTATGTACTCCTTCAATCGCTCAAGAGAGTTCTAATTTCTTAGTTCGAATAATTCAGAATCCTCCGGGGTATCAAGCCCAATGCGCCAGGATTTACCCCCCGCCGCGCAGTTATGGAAGCGGCACCACTACAAGTTGGATCGATAACAACTGGCGATGCACCAGTGCGGAGACTTGCGCCTCGAATACATGGAGACTTCAATACCAGCGCACTAGCGAGACGACGGCTCGCGGAGGCCGTTGCGTTACTGGCGTATCACCGACGATTAAAGGTAATGGTGTCTTTTCGGCTAGGTTGTACATTCACTCGAATGTGGCAGTCTCAGATGGCGTCTTCACGATTGGAGCGTTGCCTGTTCCTTTCACCGAGCACTACGAGCTAGATCTGATCGTAGTGAACATACAAGAGGGTGTTGCTAAGTTCGGCCTTCCCAACCACGCGCATTCCATACCTTTATCGTCGCTTCAGCAACGCTGGATTACTGTAACCATTACCAAGACAGGCAACTCATGCGACCTTGAGGTTAAAAGGGAGGGCGCGTCGACGCTTGCAGCCACAGGCTTGTTATGTCGGCTGAAAGACGAAGGAAGTCGTGTTGTTATTAACTCGCGCGCCCGCAAGTATGCAAGTGATAGCAGTGCCTTCGTCACGATTTCTGACGTTCGATGGACCGCCGGAAATTAGAAGTGCTGGATTGTCGGGGCGAAAAATCTGACAGATAAAATGATCTGTCCGCAGGGATATGTGCGATTTAATCAGTCGCGCTGATTAGGGTATGGGTCGCTCCAGAATTTGATCTCTCCGTCCTGGTGACCCTAACCCCGCCCATATCTTGGCCGGGGCTTTTCTATTGGCATTGCGTAAATAATGCGCCAAATCAGTCCCAATCGATATCGAGCAAAGTGGAATCGTGCAATTTGCTCTTTGCCCAGGCCACGCAATCGATACGGTTCCCTGTTCGCAGATGACGGTAGATGCGCCTGCATCAACCAACGCGGACTGGGATATACGGGCAGGACGCGCTGCATCAGCGAGCGCGTCACAGCCTGGAACGTTATGCAGCTTTCGAGAGCTGGACTTCTAGCTGAGAGAGCAACTGCGCGCGCTTAGCCACCTTTTTCTGAACGGCTTCCAGTTTCCTTCCTTTGCGCAGCACAAGATGATCGAAACCGGGGCGTGATGCGCGGCGACGTTTGAAGTCGGTGGGGCGCAATGCCGTCACATCTGCATTCTGGAAGAACGAGCGGTTGCCACCGTCAGCCCAGGACTCGGAATAAATGCCATGTGCCATGATCACGTCGAACTGCTCGAGTTCGACGTGATAGTAGTCCACTGACGTGACTTGGGTTTCCTGGACGATCGTCGTGCCGTTGACGAGGTCATTGGCGCGAACCAGATGGCCATCGACCATGACATGGTGCCATGGAGAAACCAGCAAGTCAGACGACGGGACATTCTCGGCAATGGCGTTCGCGCCGATACGCACTGGCGCAGCATTTGCCTTTTGCTCAAGCGTGTATAGGGCAGAGGGGCCGTAGTGTCTCCACCCCAGCCATTTCACGGTGCCCCAGCCTGCAGAGGTTCGGACCTGATCGCCTTTTACGAGGTTCTCGATCGAGACCAGTCCACGGGCGGTCTGCACGCTGGACCCTTTGACGAAGCAAACCGGATAGGGTTCGGCAACAAAGTCGATCACATCGTTCATTTCAAAGTCGCGCGTTGCAAAGAAATATTGGTTCTGCTCCGTGTCCCATTGAATGACCATGCCTTCCGCGGTTCGTCCAACATATTGGCCTAGGAAAAATGCGGCGGTTCGCTCCCCTTGCCAATACTCGTCCAGCCTGATGGTCTGGCCGATCTCGAGGGCCTGGTTGTTCTCGCCAGTCACGCCGGACACAGAAAATGTGAACCCTTCGTCATCAACATAATCAATTCGACGCGTACCGTCAGAATCGTCAATACGCAGATTATGCCATCTCAAGTTTTCAGTAGCCGCCACCATTCACCTCAAATATTAGGTTGTCGAAGTGTTGCGATTACATACTATTGATTCAAAGTTCGGTACAGAATTGTTGTATCCGTAACATTTTGACAACATGGGTGTGTGTTCCAGGGCGACGGGACCGAGGTGTAATTGGCTCCATCACTCACGCCTTGCGGCTAACGAGCGTTGGTGTTGCGTGTCGCTGACAGACTTATAAAAAGTAATAAAAAACGTCGAAGCGTTTCAAATGTATCTCTATACTCGCTGGCGTCTTGTTCACTGGAGAAAGACATGAGAAACATAAGCGCCGCCATCCTGGCGGCGTGTCTGGTTTTTCCCGGGTGTGCAACGTCGTACGGCAATGGAAGTTTTTCGCTGACCGGTGGATATGAGCAGGCTCGCGTGAATGCGCGACTGACGAAGGTGAACTTCGTTGCGAATGGTTATAGCGACGCGGAGACGGTTCAGATGTTTGCTCTTTATCGATGTGCAGAACTTGCCAGAGATGCTGGAAAGCCTTACTTCACGATCTACGCAAGCCTGACGTCTGCGGCACTTAACCGGCCTTCAGGGATGCCTCTGGTCGGCTCGCTGGGTAACAAGCCGTCGGCATCTGCTTATTTGGCGATGGAGGATGGCCCCCGTCCGGGAGCCAAGGAAGTGGCGGCGGTATTGGCGGAATACAGGGCCAAGGTCGAGGAGTACACGCCTCGCATGCCGGGAGGTAAAAAATGAAGCTGGCCAAATGGGGGGCCTTGGCTCTTCTTGTCGCTGTTCTTCCGGGTTGCGTCACAACTTACGTGCCGCCGCCAGGCGAGCCTGTGGCAACGCTTGTTTCAACGGGTTTTGGTGAACTCCGGATGTGCCGGGACGGCAAGCTTTATACGCCGCCGAAGAACAAGATGCTGGAGAACACCTTCAGCATTCCCGCCACGGGGCGGCTGACATTGGGTGCACATCTGGTCAGCAGCGGCTATCAATACGTTGTTGTTTGTAACCCCTACACCAGTTTCAAGCCGGAGCCTGGCCAAACGTACTTTGTGAACAGTACGTTGACGGGCAATGGACGGTGCGGCATTGAAATCGTGCGCGAAGATGCGACAAAACCGACAGGGCTGGCGCTGGACACCACCATCGGCATTCCCGTATGTGACCTGAAGTAATGGGTTGATGGATGCCGCCATGTCGGTATCCTCTGACCCGCCGAGCGCAACGGAGCACGACCCTGCCGGCGGGCGCTTTCACCGCGCGCCGGCATTCAGAAGAATCTTTTCCATGTCGCTGTATCCGGCGCGGCGTGCAAGCTGAAGCGGGGTGACGCCGTTGCCATCGGCAAGGTTCACATCCGCACCCGCCCGCACCAGCGACTCGACGATCTGGGTATGCCGGGGGCCGCCGTTGCCCAGCACGATGGCCTCAAGCAGGGCCGTCCAGTGCAGGTTGTTGATGTGGTCCACATCCACGCCAGCCTCGATCAAGGTCTCCACAGTTTCGACATGGCCACGCTCCGCTGCCGGAATCAGAGCCGTTCCACCATAGCGATTCGTGCTTTTCAGATCTGCCCCATGCGACAGGGTCAGCTTGAGAATTTCAAGGTGTCCACGAGCGCCGGCGTAGAGGTAGGGACTGTCGTTGATGCGGTCTTTGGCGTTGACGTTGGCGCCTGCTTCGATGAGGACCCGGGCGGCGTCGAAGGCATTGGCGTGTGTGGCAACGAGCAGCGCTGTCGCACCGTTACTGTCCCTGGCTTCCAATGGTGCGCCGTGACGAAGCAGTTGCGTCACCTGTTCGGCATCGTTTTGCGAGGCAGCAGCATGCAGCTTCGTGTCTTCAGGTGCGGAGGCCGCAGCGCAGAAGTTCGATGCCGCCAGAAGCGACAGACCCAGTGCGCTGGAAACGATCGTGCGATAAAGCATGGTGACTCCTGATTGGGCGGGGTGTGGCACAGGCGATGCTGATCAGTGGGAACGATAATCGAGTTCAGGAGCGCAGTCATGCCAGCAAAATCGAAGGCACAACAGATGGCGGCGGGTGCCGCCTTGTCGGCCAAGGAGGGCGACAAAAAGGTCGGAAGCCTCAAGGGCGCTTCAAGGTCCATGTATGACTCCATGAGCAAGAAAGAGCTCAGTGAACTGGCCTCGACCAAACGGGCCGGCAAGCCGGAACACAAGAAGTCAATGTGAAAGACCGGGATGACGCCCTGGTCGTGCGCGCCTGAGTGGATTGTCGCGTGCTGAAGCGGACACGGCGGGCTGGCGTTGCTGCAATGCGCCTGCGTTTGGATTCTTCCGTCAAACGGTTGATTGTCGTCGCCCGCTAAAATGCCCTCACGCTGCACACTGTTTTGCAGTCGCTGGAGGGCGTGTCTTGAATTTGCGGCATATTCGATTCTTCGTCGTATTGGCCGAAGAGCTCAACTTCACCCGCGCGTCTGCGCGCTTGCACGTCGCTCAACCGGCGCTCAGCCAGCAGATCAGGCTGCTCGAAGAAAGCATGGGCACGTTGTTGTTTGACCGCGCGGCGCGCCCGATACGACTGACCAGCGCTGGCGCCTACTTCTTGATTCAGGCGCGTGACATTCTCGACCGGTATGAGCAGGCTTCCAACACGGTGCGAGACATCAGCCTGGGCCGTGCAGGCTGGCTGGGAATCGGATTCACACGCTCGGCGATCTACAGCGTGCTGCCGCCTGCGCTGAAGGCATACAGTGCACAGCATCCAACCGTCGAACTCAAGCTCTACGAAATGCTTACCGAGGAGCATGAGCGTGCATTGCAGCAGCATCAAATCCATCTGGCCATCGGACGTCAGGCGCAGGCCCTGGCTAATTGCGAGACAAAAATCCTGCTGCAAGAGCCACTTGTCGTGGTGGTGGCGTCGGACCACCCGCTGAGCAGGCTGCGCACGGTTCCTGTATCCCGGTTGCGTGATTGTCCGTTCGTTCTATACCCCCGGTATCCGGGTGCGCAGTTTCCCAGGCTGATCCAGCGGTTGTGCCAGGATGCCGGATTCAAGCCTCGCGTGGTCCATGAAACACACGAGATCCAGACCGCGCTCGCGCTGGTGGCAGCGGGCCTTGGAGTGACCCTTGTGGGAGAGTCGGTCGCAAAAAACGGCTTGCGTGACCTGGCGTATCTGCCGCTGGAGGGTGCGCAGCCCAGCGATCTGACCACGCTGACCTGCACGTATCGCGCCAACGACGTTCATCCCGCGCTGCATGACTTCGTACGTATTCTGATGCAGCAGGCCTCTTGAGTATGAAGGGGGCAGGACGAGCCATCTGCGCTGTATGGCCTTGTCTGTCGTGCGTCGACGCTCTTCGCACCTGCGCCGTATGCCTGCATTCACGCCATAAGCTGCGCTTATAAAACCATCAGATATCTGTCTTGGAATTGTCCTGTGCCGGCCTTTAGGATCATGTCTCGATCAATACGAGACGATCTTATTTGAAGTCTCGATCTACCCAAGAGACATCCCAGGCATGACACAGGCATCGACGTTGGACGCTGATCTTCACGTACGCATCACCAAACCTATCCCGGAAGCATTTCGTACGCTGTGTACCGCTGAGGTAAGCGATGCACTGGATTGGCTCAAGTTGCCCGGCAGTGCATTGGGCATTGCGCCGGTCGCCAGCAATCATCGGGTGCTGGGGCGCGCATTCACGGTGCAGTTCGGTCCGGTTGATCTGGTGCCGGGTACCGTGGGGGATTTCATCGACGTGGTGCCCGCTGGTGCCGTGGTTGTGCTGGATAGCGCAGGTCGAACGGACTGCACGGTATGGGGCGGCATTCTCAGTGAGGTGGCCACCATGCGCGGCATTGCCGGGACGGTGATCAACGGTGTGTGTCGCGATACCGACGTGGCCGAAGCGTTGAATTACGCGCTCTACAGTCGCGGAAAGTTCATGCGTACAGGCAAGGATCGCGTGGAGGTCGAGCACACCAACACGCCGGTCAGTCTGGGCGATGTGCGTGTGCGTCCGGGCGACATTCTCATTGGCGATGGCGATGGGATCGTGGTGGTGCCCGCTGAGCGCGAGGACGAAGTCTTGAGCATTGCCTTGCGTACTCGCGATGCTGAACAGGCAATCGTTGAAAGCGTAAGGTCAGGCAAGACCCTCTACGAGGCCCGCGTCGAAAACGGTTATCACACCTTGCAACGCGGATAGGCCTTGCGTTGCAACACGGGTGGGCCTTGATGGCAACAGGTCATCAATACCCCATGCGGAGGCTGGTCTTGTACCGGCTTGCAGAAGCATTCAAAACTAAAAATGATGGAGACGATAGTCATGAAATTTGCGAAGGCATATCGCGGTACCCGCCTGGCACTGGCTTTGGGCGCTGTCTCGTTGTGCGCGGCCGGTGGGGCAGTCGCTGCACAGCCCGCTTCCTCCGATGCGCAGCCATACCCTTGCCGGGTGCTGACGCTGGTGTCGCCATACCCCGCGGGTGGCACGACCGACATTCTCTCGCGGCTGTTGGCCCCCAAGCTGCAGGCGTCGCTGGGTACCACTGTGATCGTCGACAACCGGGGTGGTGCCAGCAGCAACATCGGCACAGAATTCGTGTCGCGCGCCGATCCCGATGGTTGCACGGCCTTGCTGGGCAACAATACCGGCGTGGTCATCAATCGCAACCTGTACAACTTGCGCATGGACCCGGTCAAGACTCTTGCACCGGTTGCCAAGGTCGCTGCCATGCCGCTCGTTCTGTATGTCAATCCAAAGGTTCCGGTCAAAACCGTGCCCGAGCTTGTCGAATTGCTGAAGAAGAATCCGGGCCAATACAACTTTGCTTCGGGCGGCAGCGGAAGTCCGCAGCATCTTGCGGGAGAACTGTTCAAGCTTGCCGCCAATGTCGACATGACACACATTCCCTACAAGGGGCAGGGGCCTGCTTTGATGGATGTGGTTGCCGGTCAGGTCCAGGTGGCGTTCGAGACGACCGCTGCATTGCAGCCCCAGGCCGAGGCGGCCCGCGTGGTGCCGCTGGCATCGACCGGGTCGTCGCGTTCCGAGGCTTTCCCGACTATTCCGACAATGGCCGAGATTGGTTTCGCTGATCTGACTCTCACCAACTGGTACGGCTTCTTTGTTCCCACCGGTGTTGCGCCAGACCGTATGCAGCGTCTGCAGTCTGCGTTGTCCGATGCGCTGAATGCGCCGGACATCAAGACCCGTCTGGCTCAACTCGGGTCGGAGGATGTGTCGGGCGGCTCGGCAGAGACTTTCCAGCGATTCATCGACAAGGAAGTGCCGCTCTGGGAAGGGGTGGTGAAGCGGTCCGGCGCCAAGGTCGATTGAGTCGACAGATGCAAGGTGTGAACGATGGTCTGATCGGTGACACCGCCTTCATTCGCCTGGCCAATAATGGCTGTCCGGCAGGGGGCGGGCACCGAACAGGGCCTGGCCGACGCGCACGACGGTGGAGCCTTCTTCGATGGCGATTTCGAAGTCCCCCGACATGCCCATCGACAGCTCGTCCAGTGCGATGCCGTCGGGGGCATCCTGACGCAGGCGGTCACGCAGTTCGCGCAACATCGCAAAACAGGGGCGCACTCTTTCTGCTTCTGTGGCAAACAGCGCAAGCGTCATCAACCCGCGCACGCGCAACGAAGAAAAGGCAGGCAGCTCACGCAGAAAGCTGCAAGCCTCTCCCGGTGCCAGACCATACTTGCTGGCCTCGCCCGAGGTATTGATCTGCACGAATACGTCCAGTGACCGCCCCTGCGCCTGCAGGCGCCGATCCAGCGCTTCGGCTACGCGCAGGCTGTCCAGTGCCTGAAACTCGCTGGCAAAGCGCGCCACGAGCCTGGCCTTGTTGGTCTGCAAGTGTCCGATGACCGACCAGCGCAGATCCGCCAGATCCTGCATGGCTTCCCACTTGCCGAAAGCCTCCTGCACTTTGTTCTCGCCCAGTGTGCGGCAACCTGCTGCGTAGGCCAGTCGCAGGCGCTCTTGCGGCTTGGTCTTGCTCACGGGCAGCAAACGGACACTGCCTGCATCGCGCCCGACTCGTTGGCAGGCCGCGGCAATGCGCGCGTGTACGGCGGCCAGGTTGTACTGGAAGTCCTCGATCGTAGCGGCCTGCGGATACAGGCCGTGCTTCTCGTGCAGGGGGGGCGTGATGCTTGACATGGTTGCCTCCTACTTGGCGACAGGCTGGGTTGCGGACATGCTGGCGGTTGTTTTGCGCCAAGGCATCGGTGCATTGAGCACCGCATACGACAACAGGCCAATCAGCAGCCCCCAGAATGCGCCGCCGATACCCAGCAGCGTGACGTTGGCGGCAGCGGCCAGGAAGGTGATCAGGGAGGCTTCGCGCGTCTTTGGATCGGCCAGGGCATTGGCCAGGCTGCCGCCGATGGTGCCAAGCAGCGCCAGCCCGGCCAATGTGGTGATGAAGGTTGCGGGGAAGGCCATGAACAAGGCGGCCAGCGTTACGCCGAATATGCCCACGATCACGTAGCAGAGGCCGGCTGCGATACCAGCGACCCATCGCTTGGCAGGGTCGTCATGCGCTTCCTTGCCGGTGGCGATGGCGGCGGTGATGGCAGCGATGTTGAAGGCGTGCGAGCCGAAGGGCGCCATCAGCAGTGAGCCCAGGCCGGTGACGGTCACGATGGGGTTGGCGCTGGTCTTGAAGCCGTCGTTGCGCAGCACCAGCATGCCGGGCATGTACTGGCCCGTCAGCGTAATCACAAACAGCGGCAGTGCCACGCTGAGCAGGGCGTTGACTGAAAATTCAGGCATGGTGAACACGGGTGCGGCAAGCTTGAGCTCAAGCCCCGAGAGGTCGACACGGTGCTGCCACAGCAGAAACGTCAGCCCGAGAACCAGGATGCCCACGACGGCGTAGCGGGCCGCAAGGCGCTTGAGCAACAGGTAGGTCACGATCAGCAGACCAGCCAGCATGGGGTCCACACTCATGCCGCCAAATGCCTTGATCCCGAATTGCAGGAGAATGCCGGCAAGCAGTCCGGCCGCGATGCCAGGCGGGATGAGGCGGATGACCCGCTCGAAGTACCCGGACATCCCCAGTGCCACGAAGGCTGCTGCCGACATGATGTAGGCGCCCACTGCCTCGGGGTAGGACGTGGTCGCCAGCGCGGTCACAAGAAAGGCTGCTGCCGGTGTAGACCAGGCCGTGATGATGGGCTCGCGGGCCATCCAGCTCAGGAATATCCCCGTCACACCGACACCAATCGAAATCGACCACACCCATGAAGCCGTGAGTTCAGGACCAAGGCCAGCCACCTTGGCTGCCTGGAATACCAGAATGAACGTACCACCATAGTTGACGATGACCGAGATCAGGCCAGCGACGATGGGATGGGCGAGGTCGTTCCAACAAAGAGAGGGGCGTGCAGAGGCGGATGACATGGTCTGACTGCGGTCCAGAGAATCAAACAGGAGAGAGGGCGGCGAGACTGACTTTGTAGCGCTAAAATGGACTGATACTCCCGTCCATTTGTTTAGTGAGATACAGACCAATTGTTCAGGCACGCCCAGCTCGAATCCGTAAAAGCCTGGATCGGCGACCCGGCAAACGAGGGCTTGCCGCTGCATACGCGCATCCAGCGGGCCGTACGGCAACTGATACTCGACGGGGTGTTGGACGTGGGCAGGCCATTGCCTGCATCGCGTGCGCTGGCCAAGTCACTGGGGGTCTCCCGCGACACGGTCGAGTCGGCCTACAGTCAGCTGCATGCAGAAGGCTTTATCGAGCGGCGTGTGGGCAGTGGCAGCTTTGTGTCCGAGCGCACACAGCGCCTTCCAGGACGGGGCAGGCCGAGACGCACGAACCCGGATCGCAATGCTTCCCCGCGCCTGAGCCAACGCGGTGCCGCCATATTCGCAAGCGGCGGCCTGCGAGACTTTGTGATGCCGCGCCCGTTCGCGCCCGGTGTTCCGGAAACGCGCAGTTTTCCGCTTCAGACCTGGGAACGGCTGGAGCGCCAGGTACTGAAGGAGTACGGCACCGGGTTGCTGTTGCACAGTGAGCCGCAGGGCCTGAAGCGTCTACGGCAGGCTATTTCCGATTACATCAATCTCGAGCGCGGTGCCTCCGCTACGCCCGAACGTGTGCTTGTGCTGACCAGTTCTCAACAAGCCTTGACGTTGTGCGCGACCGTACTGCTTGATGTTGGCGAGCGCATCTTTCTCGAGGACCCGGTCTATCACGGTGCGCGCAAGGCATTCGATGCGACCGGCCTGCAGTGCGTGCCTGTACCGGTGGATACCGACGGCTTGCAGGTGGATCGACTGCTGAGCCTCACGCAGACATTGGGCAAACCGCCCAGAGCGGTGTTCCTGACGCCATCCCACCAGTTTCCCACCGGGGCGACCCTGGCGCTGGATCGGCGGCTTGCCATCATCGAGTGGGCCAGAAAGCATCAGAGCTGGATCATCGAAGACGATTACGACAGCGAGTTCCACTACGCGGGAAAACCTACAGCGTGCGTGCAGGGGCTCGATCAGCACGATCGGACACTCTACATCGGCACCTTCACCAAATCGCTGTTTCCCGGTCTGCGCATCGGCTACATGGTGCTACCCCCGCCGCTGGTTGCGCCTATGACCGTGGCGCGCACGCTACTTGATGGACACAGCGCGCCGATTCCGCAGCTCACGCTGGCGCGTTTCATCGAAGGCGGGCATTTCGGCGTGCATGTGCGTACCATGCGCGCCGTCTACGCGGAGCGTCGCGATGCGTTGGCGCGGCTGGTGCGCCTGCATCTTGCCGAGTTCGTGGAGCCGCGCGTGCCAGCAGGGGGAATGCAGATGCCTTGTGTTTTCATCCGCGACATTCCCGAACACGAAGTGGTGCAGGCCGCAGCTCGGGCCGGCATCGACCTCCTGGGCCTGACCGGACTGTATGCGTCCAGCCGTCGTGACACGGGTTTCCTCATGGGCTTCGCTGCGCATGCACCGCATGAACTGGAAGTCTCCGTAAAGACGCTGGCGAAAGTGCTGCGCAGCTTGTGCCGCTGAGGGAGGCGATGGTCGGTGAAGGATCGCGCTATCCATAGCGAACGCTATCGGTCGAACGTTCGCATGGCACAGGATAAGAAAGGGCGGCACATGGCCGCCCTTTCATGATCGATCAGTAATTGACCGATGCCGACAGCATGTACGTTCTGCCTGCGGCGTTGGTCACGAATGATCCCGAAGCCAACCAATATTTGCGATCCGTGAGGTTCTCCACGTTGGCGCGCAACACGACGTCCTTGCCGGCGATCTTCGTGCTGTAGCGTGCGCCCACGTCAAAGCGGGTGTAGCCCGGCAGGCGCAGCGTATTGGTGTTGTTCAGGTACATCGAGGAGGTGCGGATCGTCCGTCCGTTCAGGCTCAAGCCCTGCACCCAGGGCGTATCCCAGTCCAGGCCCATGCTGTACGTGCTGGCAGGAACGCCAGCGGGGCGGTTGCCCTGATTCGCGCCACCTGGGGTCTTGGTCAACTCGCTTTCCACGTAGGCGGCGCTGGCCATCATGCGCAGCCCACGCGTGATCTCGCCATAGGCGGTGAGCTCCAGGCCACGGTTGCGCTGTTCGCCGAAATAGCCGTAGACGTTGTTATCGTTGGCTTGTCCGGAAGGCCGGGCAATCTGATAGACGGCCAGCGTCGTGGTCACCTGGCCCCAGTCGACCTTCACGCCACCTTCGTACTGTTTGGATTTGTACGGGTCAAGAACTTCCCCGCGGTTCTCGTAGGTGTTGCCGACAATGGTGCCCCGTGTCAGGCCTTGAGCGAAGTTTGCATAGACCGACACGTTTTGCAGTGGCTTGACGACGATGCCGCCAATGGGCGAGGTCGCGCTGGCACGATAGCCGCTGGAACGCGCACCGGTGATCGTGTCGAAGCTGTCAACGTCAACGGTCTGCCGGCGCACGCCCGCAGTCACCAGGATGCGATCCTGGGCAAATGAGAGGGTGTCCGAGATGGCGAAACTGGTCAGCTTGGTGTCCGAGGCCTTTTTCGGGGTCAGGCGATTCGCAGGACCTTCAGGAATATGAACCGGGTTGTAGATGTTGGACGCCACGACGCCAGCGCCAGTCGAATAGGCATTGCCGTTCTCCTGGTCCATGTAGGTCGCCCCCAGCGCAACGCGGTGGCCTACGCTTCCCGTATTGAAGCGAGCGCTGACTCCGGTATCGCCGCTGAACGTCTTGGAATAGGAGTCGTAATAGGTGGTCGTGACATTGAAGTTGCCGTTCTCGTCCACAGACAGGCGGCCGGTGTTGGTGGCGTTGACCGTCACCGGGAACACTTGCCTGACCTTGCCGTCGCGGTAGCCCATGGCAAGGTGACCGGTGATGTTGTCGGTGAAGTCGTACTCGGCGCGCGTCATGACGGTCGTGTCACGCTGCGACAGGCGTGTACCGGGATAGAAGTTGACGTCGCCCTTCGGAGGCGAAGGGAGGTCTCTGACGTCGGGCCGCCAGCCGATTTGCGAACGCACGCCATCGATCACGTCTTCCTGATGAATCAGGTCGGCCGACCAGCGCAAGCGTGCGCCACGGTAGTCCACGCCCAACGCGCCCATGTCCAGGCCTTGTTTGCCGCCGCGAAGCGCATATTCACCCCCGCGTTTGACGCCGTTAAAGCGGATGCCCCAGGCGTTGTCCTCGCCGAAGCGACGGGCCAGATCCAGCTGGCCTGTGACGTTCGAGCGGCTGGCATAGCCCAGTGTGGCACGGGCCAGCGGTTCATCGTCCGCACGTTTTGTCACCACGTTGATGGCGCCACCGATACTGCCGTTGGGCGGAATGCCACGCATGAAGGCGCCTGGCCCCTTGAGCACTTCCACGCGTTCCAGGATCTGCACCGGCACACGGCTGGAGGACACCAGGCCGTACAGGCCGTTCACACTCACGTCGCCACTTCCAACGGAGAAGCCGCGAATCTGAAAGTCTTCGCCAAAGCCGCCTGTCGAGGTGAGCGTGCGCACCGAGGCATCGTTGACCAGGACATCTGCCAGCGAGCGTGCCTGCTGGTCATACAGCAGGTCGGACGTGTAGTTGACCGTGCTGAACGGCGTGTCCATGACGTCTTCCGAACCCAGAATGCCCAGGCTGCCGCCGGTGGCCATCTGGCCCCCGGCATAGGCAGGCGCCAGATCGCCCAGAATGCCGCCGGTCACCGTGATCGCTTCCAATTCGGTGGTGCTGGAGGCCGTGGTTGGCGTGACTTGTTGAGCATGCGCCACGCAGGCGAGACCGAAGGCAGAAGACAGGGCGAGGGCGACGCTTGTCAGACTCAGACGAGGCTGGACGCGAGGCGCGCGCCGGGCAGGTGCAGTGTTCAAAATCTCTGTTCCATTGAAGAGGGTGGGATGGAAAAGCGGACAGTCTTGATGATTCGCTCAGAAGCGGGCAGGAGTGATTCTTCTGATGCGAATGAAAATGGTTATCGATTGTAATCTATTTTAGTAATTGTGTTGCGATGCGTTGCGAGGGGAAAACCCGAGTCTCGCAAACCCCAGTGTTAGGCCCACAGATTGATCTGTAAGCTGCTCACAGAATCAAGGAAAGATGTTCAGTGCCGTATTCAACGCTAGGGAGCGCCATGCAAGACGCAAATGACTTGGGTCCTTACGGTTCAAAGGCCGGCAATGTGACGCAGCTTCTGGACACATCGCGCAGGAGTGACCAGGCGTACGAGCGTCTGCATGGCGCCATCGTCTCGTGCCGCATTCTTCCTGGCACGCAACTGACCGAAACCGCGCTCATGGAGGAGTTCCAGATTGGCAAGGCCAGTTGTCGCGTGGCGCTGCTCCGGTTGATCCAGGAGGGTTTTGTGCGATCGCTGCCACGGCACGGCTACCGGGTCGTGCCAGTCACGGTCAAGGATGTCGAAGAGATTTTCGACATGCGTTGCGAACTAGAACCGCTGGCCGCACGCCTGGCCGCTGGCCGGGTCGACCAGGCGCAACTCGAGCGCTACGAGCGTGCCTGCCGCGTCAAGGTGTCCAGTGAGATGGGCAACCAGATCGATTTTTTCCTGGAGGCCAATCGAAGCTTCCATATGGCTATCGCACACGCCAGCGGCAATGCGCGTCTGGCCCGGACCCTTTCTGGCCTGCTTGATGAAATGACTCGGCTGGTCGCACTGGGCTTTGGCGTGCAGAAGGTTCGGCCCAGCATCGAGAATGACCACACCCTGATGATCGAGCACCTGGTGGCTGGCGATGCTTGCGGTGCCGCAGAGGTTGCCCGTCGCCACGTCGAAACGTTTCGCGAAATGACGCTGGAAAAGGTGATCGACAGCCTGCGCGACACGACAGCGATGATGCCTATCGTGCAGCGCCAGGGAGCCCGTCGTGATGAATGAATCCCCATTGATCGCGCCTGCCATGCTGCGCCTTGAACGTGTGAGCAAATGGTTTTCCCGGCGGGGCAGCGACCCGTTGCATGTCCTGCAGGATATCGACATCACCGTGCCAGCCCAGTCCATCGTCGCATTGCTGGGCGCATCGGGATGTGGCAAAAGCACATTGCTCAATATCGTGGCGGGCCTGGTGACGCCTGACCGGGGGCGCGTGTGGCTGGAAGGCAAGCCTGCTTCTGAAGCGTTCGATTGGCGAGCGATGACCTACATGTTCCAGGAAGATCGTTTGCTGCCCTGGCGTACAGCGATCCAAAACGTGTCATTCGGCCTGGAAGCGCTTGATATATCCCGTGCGCAAAGGCTGGAACGCGCTTGTGCCGCCTTGGAAATGGTTGGTCTGGAGAAGTTCGCCGGCGCCTTTCCGCATGAATTGTCGGGTGGCATGCGCAGTCGTGTGGCCTTGGCGCGCAGCCTGGTCACCCGTCCCAAACTCCTGCTGATGGACGAGCCGTTTTCCAAACTCGACCCTAGCATCCGTTCGCAGATGCATGCGGAAGTGCTGCGGTTGACCCGCATGATGTCGATGACAGTTCTGTTCGTGACGCACGATATCGAAGAGGCGGCGGTGCTGGCTGATCGTATCGTGCTGCTGCAGCCTCGTCCCGGGCGTGTGCGCGAGACCATCGAGGTCGAACTTCCGCATCCACGCGATGCCGCTGCGCCTGAAGTGGTGGCAAGCATACAAGCCATTCGGCGAAAAATGCATGCGGAGGCTGCATGCGCGTAAAGCCACCGGACGATCTCATCATGCCTGTGTTTCCCGAAGCCGCCGATGTCCGGCAGCGCCGCCGTGTGCTGCTTCAGCAACGCCTGGGCCTGGTCGCGTTCGTGCTGGCCATCTGGGCGATTGCATCCATGAACGCGCCCGCATTCGTGCTGCCTAGTCCGGCCAGAGTGTGGCAGGCGGGACTTTCTTTGATGGGGTCGCCCACCTTCCTGGCCGATGTGGGTGTCACCTTCGGCAGAGTGCTGGCCGGCTTCTTGTTTGCTGCCGTGATCGGCACAGTCATGGGCATGGTGCTGGGCGCGAACCGCAGGCTGGGCGAGTTCTTTGAACCGATCCTGGCGGTCATGAACACGATTTCGTCGGCGATCTGGGCGATCTTCGCCTTGATCTGGTTCGGCCTGTCCAACTGGACCACCATTTTTGTCGTGTTCATGACGGCGTTCCCCCTTGTGCTGACCAATGTCTGGCAAGGCACGCGCACGGTCAACGTGGAGTTCATCGAACTTGCACATACGTTTCGCATGTCGCGCTTGCAGGTGCTGCGCAAGATCTATCTTCCCACCATTCTCCCGCATTTTTTCTCTGGCGCGCGTCTGGCGTTTGGATTTGGCTGGCGCGTGAGTCTGGTCGCCGAAACACTCGGGGCCAGCAGTGGCATCGGCTATCGCCTGCGTCAGGCCGCTGACCTGGTTCAGACCGACCAGGTGTTTGCCTGGACCTTGATCCTGGTGCTGATGATGGTCGTTATCGAGAGTCTTGTCCTCAAGCCAATGGAGCGCCGCCTGTTCCGTTGGAAGAAACCCGCCTAGCAGTATTTCTCTGGAGATTTGCCATGCGTCATCGCGTTTCGCTATCTATAGTCACGTCCCTGCTACTTGCCGCAGCCGCCGTGGTGTCCCCAACCCAGGCTGCTGAAGACGACAAGGTGCGCATCGGTTACTGGAGCAGTGGGGTCAGTCTGGGTTTCGGTGCCGTGCTGGAAGCGGGGGAGTTCATGCAGAAGGAAGGCCTGACGGTCGAATATGTCAAGTTTCCCGATGTGAACGCACCGACCAAAGCGATGGCCGCCAACGCGATCGACTTTGCCATTGGCGCCAGTGCCGGAGGCGCGCTGAGCGTGGCGGCCGATGGCCTGCCCATGCGCATCATGCTCGCCACACAGGTTGCCGAGCTGTCTTTTGTCGTGCTGGAAGACTCGCCCATCAAGTCGATCAGTGACCTGAAAGGCAAGAAGATCGGCATGTCACCCCCCGGCAGTGCGACAGCGGCCATCACGGCGGCCATCCTCGATCAGAACTTTGGATTGAAAGCGGGCGACGTTACCGTCGTTCCTGGCAACGACTCCCGGCTTGCGCAGTTCCTGTCGCAAAAGGATGTGGATGCGGTTGCCATTCGTTCGGTCACCATTGCCCAGTTGCCCGACCTCAAGCTGCGACGTATCGGCGAGTTCCGTGACGAGTGGAAGAAAATGACCCAACAGGATTCTCCGCCCATCCTGGCCGTCGGCCTGGTCAGGCAGGAGTGGCTTGACAAGCATCCGCAGGGTGCGGTGAAAGTGGTTCGCGCCATGCAGAAAGCCTATGACTATGGGCGCGCCAACAAGTCAGCGGTTGCCGACGCGCTCATGAAGTCGGCCAACCTGCCCCAGGCCGACGCCACGGCTTACGCGAATCTCTGGGATGGCATCTACACGGTGAGCCTCACTCCCGCCGATATCGATTCGCTCAAACAACAGTTCGACATTTTCAAGGGTGTGGGGGCGGTCAAGGGCACGCTTCCTGAAAAGGCGTTCGCGCCCGAACCTTTCCAGGCGGCAAGCACCCAGCCCTGATTTCCAAACCGCACTTTTTCTATATCGACAAGGGGAAATAATGTCTGCAACCATGAAGGCGCTCGTGCTCAAGGCGCACGGCGATGTCGACGATCTCGTCGTGCTCGATGATTATCCGATGCCACAGGATGCACCGGGGCACGTCGTCATCCGCGTCAGGGCATCGTCCTTCAATTACCACGACGTATTCACCGTGAAAGGCATGCCGGGTATCAAGGTGCCGTTTCCGGTGGTCATTGGCCTGGACATGGCTGGCGAGATCGTCTCGCTGGGCGAGGGCGTGTCGGGCTGGAACGTAGGCGACCGTGTGCTGGTCAACCCGTTGAAGAGCGGCGTGGGGCTCATGGGCGAAATGCTCGATGGGGGAATGGCCGAATATTGCTCGGTCAGCGTCGAGCAGCTGATTGCCATGCCGCCGGATGTGAGCTTCGAGGATGCGGCAGCGCTGCCCGTCGCTTACGGCACAGCGCATCGCATGCTCATCACCCACAACACCGTCAAGCCCGGCGATCGGGTGCTGGTGCTGGGGGCCAGCGGCGGGGTGGGAACAGGGTGCGTCATCCTGGCCAAGCACCTGGGTGCCGAAGTGATTGCGTGCGCCGGCAGCGACGACAAGATGGCCCGGCTCAAGGAGCTGGGTGCCGATCATGTCATCAACTATCGAGACACCGATTTCTCGAAATGGGCCATTGCGCATTACGGCAAGCCGCAGCGCCGCAGTTTCGAAGGTGGCGTCGATGTCGTCATCAACTTCACGGGTGGCGACACATGGGTGCCCTCGCTCAAGTGCCTCAAGCGCGGCGGCAGTTTGCTCGTGTGCGGCGCAACCGCCGGGCATGACCCCAAGGAAGACCTTCGTTATATCTGGAGCTTCGAGTTGAAGGTGATCGGTTCGAACAGCTTCTACCCCGACAACCTTTCAGGCCTGATGGATCTGATCCAGTCTGGCGCATTCAAGCCCGTCGTGGACAAAGTGCTGCCACTTGAACAGGCTGCGCAAGGCCTGAAAGCGATCCGCGACCGCGAGGTCATGGGCAAGATCATCGTGACCCCTTGAAGGAGCCTTTCGTGGCAGAAGCACATCTGAGTATGGAAGAAGTCCAGGCCAAGCTGTTGCGCGGCCCCTATCACCAGTGGTTGGGGCTGAGCGTGCAGGCGCTGGGCGAAGGCACGATCACGCTGAAAGCGCGTTGGCGCGAGGAATGGGTCGTCAATCCCGACGCGGGATACTGCCACGGCGGCATTCTTGCCACGCTCGTCGATCTGACAGCCGACTGGGCCTTGGTGTCCAGGACCGGCCGCGGCGTGCCCACGGTTGATCTTCGCGTGGACTACCACCGTGCGGCCATGAAGGGCGATCTGACCTGCGTGGGTACCGTGGTCAAGTTCGGTAGTCAGCTGTCGGTGGCTGAAGCGAAGGTTCTGGACGAGAAGGGCGTGCTGCTTGCCAGCGGCCGCGGGGTCTACATGACTGCGCCTCCCAAAGCGTGATCGGAGCGTGATCATGAATCTCGGTGACTTGCTGGACCGGCAGGGCCCACCCGATCATGCAGCGTTGATCGGCGTGGGCGACGATGGAAGCGAGCATGTGATGACCCGTGCGCAGCTCGACGCCCAGGCCGACGCCTTTGCGCGAGGCCTGCTTGCACGGGGCGTGGCACCCGGCGAGCGCATCGCCTTGTTGTCGGCCAACCGTTGCGAGTATGTCGCAGCGATGCTGGGGGCGATGCGTGCCGGTGTGGTCCCTGTTCCCGTCAATCACAAGTTTCCGCAGGCCTTGATCGACTACGTGTTGCGAGACAGTGGCGCCCGCCTGGTGTTGTGCGACGAGGCCCGCAAGGCTTTGTTGCCGCCCCTGGCGCAAGGGGTTGAAGTCGCCGGTTTCGATGAGCCCGCACCCTCAGGGTTTGGCGCCTGGCTGGATCCTGGCCCGCTGACTTGCTTTGCCCCAGCCCCGGATGACGTGGCCCTGATTCTCTATACCTCAGGTTCAACGGGTAAACCCAAGGGCGTGATGCTGTCGCACGCCGCGCACCTCTGGGTTGCGCGCACCCGCATGAACGGCAGGCGCACGCCCGGTGAACGCTATCTCATCGCCGCGCCGCTCTACCATATGAATGCGCTCGCTCTGATGTTCCTGGTGTGCATCTCAGGTGCGACCGCCATTCTCCTGCCGCAATTCCAGGCCCGTCGATACATCGAGGCCATCACGCGCTACCGACCCACCTGGCTGACAGCCGTGCCCCCCATGATTGCCATGATGCTGCGCGAGGAACAGGCGCTGACTGAGGCGGATTTTTCCAGCGTTCGTGCCGTGCGCATGGGCTCGGCACCCGTGAGCGACAACCTGGTCGCCAGCATCAAGGCATTGCTGGTCAATGCCAGAATCGTGAACGCCTATGGCACGACAGAAGGCGGCCCGGTGGTCTTTGACTCGCACCCAGAGGGCCTTGTCACGCCGACCGCATCGGTGGGGTATCCGCATCCTGCGGTGCAGGTTCGTCTGAGCGGTGGCGCGACCGACGATCAAGGCGTGCTGGAGATGAAGAGTCCGGGCATCATGCTGGGCTACCACGCTCGCCCCGACCTGACACCACCCATCACCGACGATGGGTTCTACCGTACGGGCGATGTGTTCAGAAAAGATGTCGACGGTTTTTACTATTTCGTTGGCCGCGCCGACGACATGTTCGTTTCGGGTGGTGAAAATATCTTTCCGGGAGAAGTGGAGGCGGTCCTGGATACCCACCCGGACATCGTGCAATCCTGCGTAGTGCCGGTGGACGACGAGATCAAGGGAACCAAACCTGTCGCGTTCGTGGTGTGCCGCGAGGGCGCGCAACTGGACGAAGGCGCCGTCAGGCAGTATGTGCTGGACAATGCGGCCGCCTACCAGCATCCTCGTCACGTGTGGTTCCTGGATGCCATGCTGCTGGCAAGCACGAACAAAGTCGACCGTGCTGCATTGAAACGTATCGCGCAAGAGCGGGTAGCGGGATTGCAATCCTGAGTCGGGTCGCTGACGGCCGATGGCGGAGAACGCAAACTCTGCCCGGATGGCTGCTGGTGGCACGTCCCGGGACAGGGGGATGCGCGGCTGGCTTGACGCGGCTGGCGTTCTTGCTGTAACCAGTGCCTGAAGCAATGTTCATTGAAGGCATGAGACATGACGGTTCAAACAATGGTGCGATGCGCGCTGGCGCTTCTGGTGGTGGGTGTCGCCTCAGGGTGTTCTTCTTCAGGTCGCAGTTTTGAATGCCGATGGAATCCCAGTTCATGCATGTACGAGGGGGCCTACGAACCCGATGAAGAACGCTACGCCGAAGAAGAAGCGCGCAGGCTGAACCGGGCCTCGAACCGCCGGTTCTGATCCAGGCTGCCGCGCATCGAATGCTTGGCCGTGCGTCGTCGGCGTACTCGCTGCCTGGCAGGACATGGCACGGTGACGCGGCGTCTTCATTTCTCCAGACAGAGCAATCTGCGGCGAGTCAGTGGCGCCAGCCATCTCTTGATGCATGCCGGTCGGCATGCGTGGCCCGTCAATCGGGGGGCGGGGACGCACCGGTGCCATTCATTCGGTCAAACCACATTTGCTATAAACGGTGGCTTATGCAATTTCGTCCAAGGCATGTGTAGATGACCGTTCAAACAATGATGCGATGCGCCCTGGGGCTTCTGATGGCCGCATTTGTCGCCGGCTGCTCTTCCCCGGGGCCTCTCAACAAGTGCAAGTGGAATCGCAGTTCATGTATGTACGAAGGTTCCTACGAACCGGGCGAAGAGCGTTATGCCGAAGAGGAAGCGCGGCGGTTGAACCGGGCCTCCATCAATCGCCTGCGTAACCTTTGATCAGCGAGTGGTGGCAATTTCCAGCGCGCGTCGCAGCGAAATAGCCAGCATGTCGCCGTGGCTGGCGTCGGGGAAGGTCTGGTACGTCGCCTGACTGCCCGCCTGGCGCAGCTTGTCTGTGATCTCCTGTGTCACGTTTCGCGGGTCGGCCGGTGTCAGGGCACCTGCTGCATGGGAAGGCTGCTGCGTGGGACGCGGGTTCTCTCGTGGCTGGGTGCCCACCATGATGGCGACACGTTTTGCGGCTACTTCTCCGGGTTCGAACGTGCGCGAGAATTGCGCCAGCACACCGTCATTCCACCAGGCAGAAGGATCGCCTGCGATATAGCGTGCGAAGGCATCGGGCTGCGTCAGCAGCGTGTATAGCGTGAACAATCCGCCGTATGAGTGTCCCCAGAGATATTCACGTTTTGGGTCTATCGGCACCCGGGCGGCGACTGCCGGTTTGATCCGTGTCTGGATCAACTGAAGAAACAAGTCGGCCCCGCCGCCTGGGCGTCCCCTTACCACCGGGGTCGGCAAGTCTGCTTTGCCTGTAGGATTGGGTGGCGTGTAGTCGTAGGCGCGGGCCATCACATCATGGCGCGTATTGACGTCGTAGCCGATGGCGACCAGCACGGGCGAATCCGTGCGGGCCAGCCTGGCCAGGTCATCTTCGGTCAGCGTGGCCATCGCTGCGTTGCCATCCAGCATATACAGAACGGCGAAGCCAGTAGCGGGTGGAACCTTGCGAGGGATGGCGATTTCGATCCGATAATGGCGTTTGCCATCGACGGAATCGATGAGATGTCGTTCAAAGCTGTAGAGCTCCGACGCTTTGTCGGCAATGGTCGGCCCGACTATTTGCTGGCTCGATGCGCGCGCGCGGGTTGCAGGCGCTTCATTTGAAACGTTGCCTGTTTGGGCAGATGCGTGCGAGTGCTGTACGAGCAGGGCGAGCGCAATGCATGCAATGGGGCGAAAAACGCTCACGGTTACCTTCGACATGGGTCAAAAAATACTATGTAAACAAGGTCGCGACGTGTAAATTTAATCTATGGATGCTATCGACCGAAAAATTATTTCGCTGCTGCAGGACAATTCCGAGACGCCCGTTCACGAAATCGCGGCGCAGGTGAATCTGTCGGTGACGCCCTGCTGGCGTCGCATTCAAAAGCTCAAGGATAGCGGGGTGTTCCGCAAGCAGGTGGCCCTTTGCGATCCAGTCAAGCTGAACTGCGGGGTGACCGTGTTCATATCGATTCGGACCAGTCAGCATTCTCAGACGTGGTTTGATACTTTCGCCCAGCACGTGACCGACATCCCCGAAGTCGTGGAGTTCTATCGGATGAGTGGGGATGTGGATTATCTGATCCGTGTCGTCGTGCCCGATATCGCCAGCTACGATCGGGTCTACAAGCGGCTGATCAAGATCACGGATATTTACGACGTCAGCTCGTCGTTTGCGATGGAGCAACTCAAATACACGACGGCATTGCCGGTGGATTACGCGTCCTGACCATCGCGTCGCTGCTGCAGGGGCTCTGCCTGACGGCGCCCGGTATGCATGCCGCTGTGCTGCGCGTGTACAGAAGTGCAGCGGTTCAGAGCGACACGACGTTATTGACGTGGGTCGAAACGTGGTCTGCATCCACCCCATAGACGTGCAGTGATATGGCACGGCCCTGGCTGATGTTGCCCAGCCGATGAATCTTCTCCAGACCCGCATGGCCGCTGAAGCAATGGGTGGCATTGAGCGCCACCACTTCGCCAAGTCGGGCGATGCGTCGTTCATCGTCCCAACTGAAACGTTCCTCCTGCAGGCTTCCTTCCAGCACGCGATAGGCGCACCAGGTGTGGTGGCCGTGAGCGGGAGTACGTTGACCGGGTTGCCAGACCAGGGCAACCAGGGTGTAGCGTCCATTGTGATGGCTGTGCAGGACATGGCGCGTGTAGCGCTCGCTGGCGCCGATCTGCTGGGCGGGGGTGAGCACCTCGCCGGTGTTGGCGACACTCATCAAGGCTGCCGCTACGGCACCGGGTATGTCTTGCATGCGTTTCAGGACGGCCTGATCGAGCTGATCGATCAGTGTATCGAGCAACGGGGGCAGGGCGGTCGGGACAGGATGCAGGGCAGGCATGATGGCGGCACGCGTAGGTCAAAGAAACAACTTTACGCGCGACGAACGAGAAATGGATGGCAGATTTTGCCCAGAGAAACATGACAAATAGATTTTTATTCTATTTTTCAGGTAAAAGTTCGAACGCCATACCTCCTTGGCGATTGATTTGGGCAACTACCCCTTTCCCTGCCCCGATTGACTGCCCCGTCAGGGCTTCGATATTGGCGCTGTGGGTCACCATGACGTAGGGCCCACCCCTGGGATCCAGGCGATAGATGAAATCCTTCAGTGCCGCATTCTGCCTGGTGCGGTCGGCGGCGTTCTCTCCAATGGCATTCAATTCGCTCATGATGGCGATTGGTCCCATTTTCAGTTGCAGTGCCGTATCCACGCAGCGGCACCACGCGCTGGTGAAAATGCGTGTCGGAAAAATGCCGGCGTTTTTCCAGGTGTTGCCCAGTGCCTGCGCCTGCTCTCGCCCCACTTCATCCAGGTTGCGCTGGGTTGCGCAGGCGTGGAGATTGAACTCAGGGGGATCGCCCGCACCCGGTGCGTGGGTGTGGTCGATGATGATGAGTGCGTCGGGACGCGCCAGGTTCTCGAGGCTCGAGGCCGTCCATGGCGCGGGAGGTTTCGGGCTGGCGTGGGCGATTCCGGGGCGTCCGGGTTGCGCCGATGATGCCTGCGCCTGAAAGCCCAGACAAAGCAGCAGTGCGCATGTTGCGGGTGCAAGCAGGCGGGTCGGACTGGGTGGGAAAAACATGGCAGCTCCCAGGTTTTTGAGGGTCCAACGGTACTCGTGAAACATTTCCGAAATGCCGGTTTTGTCATTCGAGTGGCAGTAAATGTTAATCTGACGGGCTTAGCGCCGTGGCCGTCGAGTGCCGCGGCACCTACAAGACGATATAAAAGTCTGGGAGATGATGGGATGAGTGCAGTGCCGCAATATTCAAGCATGGCTGCTCAGGCGCCTGCCTGGGTACAGAACGAAAAGCTCAAGCAGTGGGTCGCAGATATCGCTACCTTGACCGAGCCTGACAGCATCGAGTGGTGTGACGGCAGTCAGCAAGAGTATGACCGGCTATGTGCAGCCATGGTTCAGGCGGGCACTCTCCAGACCCTCGATCCCCAGAAGCGTCCTGGGTCTTACCTTGCGCGTTCGTCGCCTTCGGACGTGGCTCGTGTCGAAGACCGCACCTTTATTTGTTCGGCCGAAGAAAAAGATGCAGGCCCCACCAATAACTGGTGCGATCCCCAGGAAATGCGCAGCAAGCTCAACGGCCTGTTCGCCGGCTGCATGCGCGGGCGCACCATGTACGTGGTGGCGTTTTCGATGGGCCCCGTGGGTTCGCACATCGCCCACATCGGCGTGGAACTGACCGATTCGCCTTACGTCGTGGTCAGCATGCGCACGATGACCCGCATGGGCCGCCGCGCGCACGACGCCTTGGGCACAGATGGTATTTTCGTGCCTTGCGTCCATTCGGTCGGACACCCCTTGCAAGCCGGTCAGGCGGATGTCGCCTGGCCCTGCAACGACACCAAATACATTGTTCATTACCCCGAAACCCGCGAGATCTGGTCGTTTGGTTCCGGTTATGGTGGCAATGCACTGCTGGGCAAGAAGTGCTTTGCATTGCGTATCGCTTCGGTCATGGGGCGCGACCAGGGCTGGCTGGCCGAGCACATGCTCATTCTGGGCGTGACTTCGCCTGAAGGCCGCAAGATGCACGTGGCTGCTGCCTTCCCCTCGGCTTGCGGCAAGACCAATTTCGCCATGCTGGTGCCGCCGGCGACGCTGCCGGGCTGGAAAGTCACGACCATTGGCGACGACATCGCCTGGATCAAGCCCGACGCCAACGGCAAGTTGCGCGCGATCAACCCGGAGGCAGGCTACTTCGGCGTGGCTCCTGGCACGGGTGAGAAAACGAATCCGAACTGCATGGCCGCCATGCGCGACAACGTGATTTTCACCAACGTGGCGCTGACCGACGACGGCGACGTCTGGTGGGAAGGAATGGGGCCCGCACCCGCTCATTGCGTGGATTGGCAAGGTCAGGAATGGACGCCGGAAATCGCGGCAAAGACAGGTCGCAAGGCGGCCCATCCGAATGCCCGTTTCACCGTGGCCGCAACGCAGAATCCGGTGATCGATCCCGAGTGGGACAATCCCGAGGGCGTGGTGATCGACGCATTCATCTTCGGTGGCCGTCGTTCGACTACGGTTCCCCTGGTGACGGAAGCGCGTGACTGGGTGGAAGGCGTCTACATGGCAGCCACGATGGGTTCGGAGACGACCGCTGCGGCAACTGGCCAGCAAGGCGTCGTGCGCCGTGATCCGTTCGCAATGCTGCCTTTCTGCGGCTACAACATGAGCGAATACTTCGCTCACTGGCTGGCATTGGGTGAACGTCTGGCAGGTGAAGGGGTCAAGTTGCCCAAGATCTTCTGCGTCAACTGGTTCCGCACAGACGAGTCGGGCAAGTTTGTCTGGCCTGGCTTTGGCGACAACATGCGCGTCTTGAAGTGGATGCTCGAGCGTCTGGATGACAAGGCCGACGGTCGTGAGCACCTGTTCGGGTTTTCGGCGAACTACGACGACATCAGCTGGGACGGCCTGAATTTCACCAAGGAACAATTCGACCGTATCACTGCGATCGACTCGAAAGAGTGGGCCGCCGAGCTCGAATTGCATCGTCAGTTGTTCGACAGCCTGCATCTGGGCTTGCCCAAGGCGCTGGTCGACGTGCAGCGCTCCCTGAACGACAAGGTTCAGACGGCTTGATGCAGGTTGATCGGTCCACACACCCAAAAAATATTTTCGGAGTGTGGACTCATTTACCAAATTCATGCTATATTGTTTGTCTTGGCTTCACCGACACAAAAATGTTGTTTAGCTAAAGCGCCCGTAGCTCAGTTGGATAGAGTACTTGGCTACGAACCAAGGGGTCGTGGGTTCGAATCCTGCCGGGCGCACCAGAATGCATGAAACAAAAAAGCCTCGAAGCGTAAGCTTCGGGGCTTTTTTGTTTGTGATGGCATCAACCGAAGGGGCTGCCGGGCCGCTAAGGCAGCCCGGCACAAAAGCGTCAAGCCTCGCTGTCCACCTTTGGCGCACCATACTTGAAAGAGCCTTGCGCCGTCGCAATGACGTGCCCCTCGGGCGCCCGAATCTCAGCCTGCGAAAAGTAGATCTTGCGCCCGCGCCCGGTCACCTTGCCGGAGGCTGTGACCGTTCCGCCGCGTACCGAACCGATGAAGTTGATGGCCAGGGATATCGTCACGCCTTGCGCGCGTGCGGGGTCGGTGGTGGAGATGCCGGCGTAGCCGCATGCGGTATCCAGCAAGGAACAGATCAGCCCACCCTGGATGACTCCCTGGCGATTCAGGTGTTCGGGGCGTACGGCAAGGCTGATGGTCACGCTGTCGTCGCCCCACTGTTCGAGGCGGGCGCCTAGTGAGGCAAGAAAAGGGTTGTCGTCAAATCCGCTCATGAATTCGATCCGTAGGGTTGAAGGTTAGGGGTTCAAGGTTCTAGCACTGATTCAGTCAGCACGACATCCACCGTCGTGGTGAGCTTTTCAAGCGCAGCGGCACGCGCTCGGCCTTCGTTGCTGGCACGATAGAAATGCGGTGTCATGAGAAGGAGGTCTGCGATGGCTTGTGCATCATCCATCGTCAATTCGTAGCGCAGGGATTCGCTGGCAATCGTGCGAAAGCGACCGTTCGAGTGACAGGCGTCATCGCGATCCGCGCGCAGGCTGGGATAGATGATTTCGCGCAATTCGCGCAGGTGGTCAGGCCCCGCGTCCACTCGCAAAAGTCTTGCTCCGGGTTTGAGCACGCGTGTGAATTCCGGATAGACCGGAAAGCCGAACATGCACAGCACGAGGTCCAGCGAGGCTGATTGCACAGGTAGTTTTGCATTGGTGCCGACCAGCCAGGATGCACGCTTGTCGCGCTTGGCGGCAGCCATGATCGCCCATTTGGAAATATCCAGGCCTGCTGCTTGCAGGTTCACTGCGCGAGCCTTGCAAGCCTCCATCAGGGCGCGCAGATAGTAGCCTTCGCCGCATCCGGCATCCAGGCAGCTCATCGGCTGTTGCGGCTCCCATCCATTCAGCGCAATCCGACTGACGGCTTGGGCAATGGGTTCGTAGTGGCCTGCGTGCAGAAACCGCTGGCGAGCCAGAATCATTTCCTTGCTGTCGCCCGGGTCACGCGAGCGCTTGTGCTGTACGGGAAGCAAATTCACGTAACCCTGCGCCGCAATGTCGAAACTATGTCCCGACGGACAGCGCCAACAGTTGTCTGCACGTTGCAGAGGTAACGCATCCAGTGGGCAGGAAAGTGCCTGAAAGGGAAGGGTCATGAGGCAAAAAAAAGGAAATCGAGGCTAGCATGCAGACATCGGCGAGCTGCCCGACGGCGGTGATGGGCATCGGCCCTTTCACAACCGGCGCTCGACCGTGCACCTGATTGTAATCATCAGCAGGAGTTTGACTATGACCGATATGACGACACGCTTGCAGGCCATGCTGGATGCCGGGCAGGATAATTTGCTGCTGCGTTTCACTCTGGGCAAGAGCATGTTCGAACAGGCGGAGTTCGAGAATGCGATCACGCATCTCACTGCCGCGCTGTCGTTTGACGAGCGTTTTTCCAATGCATGGAAACTCTTGGGGCGAGCGCGCCTGGCGTTGGGGGACGCGGCGGGTGCGCGTCAGGCCTGGGAGCGGGGAACCGAGGTGGCCACTGAGCGTGGCGATGCTCAGGTGGCCAAGGAGATTGCCGTCTTCGTGAAGCGCCTGAACAAGCAGGAAGGTGCGCAGTCTTCCGGTTGATGGCCAGGCGACCGATGCCTACAGGTCCAGCAATTCCAGCGCGACGGGATAAAGCGATACCACCAGCAGCAAGGCCATGCATACATTGAAGCGGCCGATCGCCGAGGGGCTTTTGAGTACACGCGCCAGCACACTGCCGAAAAGCGTCCAGATGCTGATTGCCGGGAAGTTCACCGCCATCAGAACGAGGCACGCCAGCAAGAGGTTGGCAATGAATCCGTCGTGCGGGGTGTAGGTGGCCACAATGCCGATAGCCATGATCCAGGCCTTTGGGTTGACCCACTGAAACGCAGCGGCTTGCAGGAAGGTGAAGGGACGCGCACGGGCTTCGCCTGATTGCATGCGGCCAGCGTTGGCAATGCGCCAGGCCAGATAAAGCAGGTAGATCGCGCCGACATATTTCAGCACGGTGTACAGAACGGGGATTTGTTCGAAAACCGTCCCCAGTCCCAGGCCCACCAGCAAAAGCATCAGCGCTGCCCCCAGGCTGATTCCCAGCATATGGGGCAGGCTTTTCTGGTAGCCGAACGTGGCGCCCGAGGCTGTGAGCATGACGTTGTTTGGCCCCGGCGTGACAGAGCTGACGAAGGCAAACATGGCCAGAGGAAGGAATGTGGTGTATGTCATGCGATTCATTCTAGGTGTTTCGTCCAATACAGTACCGGTACAATTGTGCAATTCATTCCGGCCACTGGCCTGGTGAGATTGCCATGACAGTTGAGATGTACACCCAATCTGATCGACCTGTGTCAGCGCACTCCGCTGTCTGGTCGCCATTGCGCGGGGCCGATGCCACCCTGGTGGATCAATTGACCGATCATCTGGTGGCGCGCATCCGCAATCACGGCCTGCGGCCCGGCACGCGACTCCCTTCTGTTCGTGTCATGGCGCAGGAAGCGGGCGTCAGTCGGTTTACAGTGGTCCAGGCGTACGA
>JAEYZR010000185.1 GCA_023427945.1 Pseudomonadota bacterium
ATGACCGCTACACCGCGCAGTTTGCCGGCCATCGGGTAGGCCGTCACGAATTCAAAGTATGTGCGTGGCGCGATGCCTGGGCGACCTACCGCGACGAACTGGCGAAGAAACACGCCGCTGGACTGGACGGTGCGCTGGAAATCGAAGAAGGCCGCCGCCTGGTGCACCATATGCGCGCGCAGTTGGTCCAGGGCCATGTCGCAAGCCATGCATTGAACCAGTTGCTGGCGCAGATCGGTGAGCCAGCCAACGCCGGGCGAGCGGGTGCACCGCGTCCTGCCAAGAGCCGACATGCTGTCCCGGCGATGGACCAGGAACACGTCGTATTGCTGTTGTCTGACGCGACTGCGGCTGCAATGGGAGAAGCCGACCACCGCCCGTTCCTGTCGGAAAGCGAACGCACCTACCCCATCAACGTCGAACGCCAGGCGGCCAGCTTTGCCAGCTGGTACGAGCTGTTCCCCCGCTCGCAAAGCGGTTCAGTGGAGCGTCACGGCACCTTTGCCGACGTCATCGAGCGCTTGCCGGCGATTCGCGACATGGGCTTTGACGTACTGTACTTTCCGCCGATTCATCCTATTGGATTGCGCAATCGCAAGGGCAAGAACAATACGCTGAACGCGGGCGCCGACCAGCCGGGCAGCCCTTATGCAATCGGTTCGGCCGACGGGGGACATAGTGATGTGCATCCCGAACTTGGCACCCTGGAGGATTTCCAGCAACTGGTGAGCGCATCGCGCGCGCACGGCCTGGAGATTGCCCTGGACTTCGCCATCCAGTGCTCTCCAGACCATCCCTGGTTGAAGGATCATCCCCAGTGGTTCGCCTGGCGTGCGGACGGCTCCATGCGCTATGCCGAGAACCCGCCCAAGAAATACGAAGACATCGTCAATGTGGACTTCTACAGCGAAGGTGCCAGCGATGCCGAGAAGGCTGGGCTGTGGGGCGCCCTGCGCGATGTGATTCTGTTCTGGGTACAACAGGGCGTGCGCACCTTTCGCGTGGACAACCCCCACACCAAACCCCTGCCCTTCTGGGAATGGATGATTCACGATGTTCAGTCGCAATATCCCGACACGCTGTTCCTGTCCGAAGCATTCACCCGGCCGAAGATGATGTATCGGCTGGCGAAGGCGGGCTTTTCCCAGTCCTACACCTATTTCACGTGGCGGGAGCACAAGGACGAGTTTGCGCAGTATCTGCTTGAACTGAACAGCACGCCCGCGCGCGACATCTTCCGGCCGAACTTCTTCGTCAATACCCCTGACATCAACCCGCGCTTTCTGCAGCGTTCGGGACGAGCGGGGCATCTCATCCGCATGGCACTAGCCGCCACGACCTCCGGCCTCTGGGGCGTCTACAGCGGTTTCGAGTTGTGCGAGGCCACGCCCATGCCGGGCAAGGAAGAGTATCTGGATTCGGAGAAATACGAGATTCGTGCCTGGGACTGGAATCGACCGGGCAACATCGTGGCCGAAATCACCGCCATCAATCAGATACGGCGCCAGAATCCGGCGTTGCAGACCCACCTCGGGCTGACACTGCAGACGGTCTACAACGACCAGATTCTGCTTTTCACCAAAGCGACACCTGAACACGACAACGTGGTGCTGGTCGCCATCAACATGGATCCGGCGAACACGCAAAGCGCGCATTTCGAATTGCCGTTGTGGACGTTTGGCCTGGGTGACGACGCCGCATTGCGCGTAGCCGACCTGATTGCCGGCAACAACATGGTCTGGCAAGGCAAGCAACAGTGGCTGTCGTTGTCGCCCGAACAGCCCTACGCGGTCTGGCGTCTGGACGGACCTGCATAGATCCATCGGATACGCCGCACCGTCCGGCCCTTTTCGGGTCTGGACTCCAGGATCAAATGAACGGGACAATCATGAAAAAAACGACGGATATGAATGCCGCCAATCGCAGCGACCCGCAATGGTACAAAGATGCGGTGATCTATCAGCTTCATGTGAAGTCGTTCTTTGACGCCAACAACGATGGCGTGGGCGACTTTGCGGGATTGATCGCACGTCTGGATTACATTGCGGCGCTGGGTGTGAACACCATCTGGCTGCTGCCGTTCTACCCATCGCCCAGGCGCGACGATGGCTATGACATTGCCGAATATCGCGACGTGCATGAGGACTACGGCACGCTTGCCGATGTGCGCAAGTTCATCCGCGCCGCCCATGACCGGGGCTTGCGTGTCATCACCGAACTTGTCGTCAATCACACCTCCGACCAGCACCCCTGGTTCCAGAAGGCGCGCCGCGCCAAGCCAGGCTCGCCGGCCCGGGACTTCTACGTGTGGTCAGACTCCGATCAGAAGTACTCCGGCACCCGCATCATCTTCCTGGATACCGAGACATCGAACTGGACCTGGGACCCGGTCGCCGGCGCCTATTACTGGCATCGCTTTTATTCACATCAGCCGGATCTGAACTACGACAACCCCCAGGTGCTCAAGGAAGTGCTGGCGGTCATGCGCTTCTGGCTGGACCTGGGGGTGGACGGACTGCGCCTGGATGCCGTGCCCTATCTGATCGAACGCGAAGGCACCAATAACGAGAACCTGCCGGAAACCCACGAGGTGCTGAAGAAGATCCGGTCGGAGATCGAACAGCGCTACCCGGGCCGCATGCTGTTGGCCGAAGCCAACCAGTGGCCCGAGGATGCGCAGGAGTACTTCGGATCCGGCGACGAGTGCCATATGTCGTTCCACTTCCCTTTGATGCCGCGCATGTACATGGCCATAGCGCGCGGGGATCGTTTCCCGATCACCGACATCATGCGTCAGACGCCGGACATTCCCGAGCATTGTCAGTGGGCGATCTTCCTGCGCAATCACGATGAGCTGACGCTGGAAATGGTGACCAGCAGCGAACGCGACTACCTCTGGGACGTGTACGCCTCGGACCGCCGCGCCCGCATCAACCTGGGAATCCGGCGTCGGCTCTCGCCCTTGCTCGAGCGCGACCGGCGCCGCATCGAACTCATGAACAGTCTGCTGCTGTCCATGCCAGGCACACCCGTTGTCTATTACGGCGACGAACTGGGTATGGGCGACAACATTCACCTGGGTGATCGTGACGGCGTGCGTACGCCCATGCAATGGTCACCGGACAGAAACGGCGGCTTTTCCCGCGCCGATCCCGAGCGCCTGCCCCTGCCCGTCCTGATGGGACCGCTCTACGGCTACGAGGCGGTCAACGTCGAGGCCCAGCAGCGCGATCCGCATTCGTTGCTGAACTGGACGCGCCGCATGCTGGCCAAACGCCAGCAGACCCGCGTGTTCGGACGCGGCAGCCTTGAATTCCTGTTTCCCGGCAACCGCCGCATCCTGGCTTACCTTCGAGAGTTCGAGGGCACCACGATCCTGTGCGTGGCCAACCTGTCGCAGGCTTCGCAGCCCGTCGAACTCGATCTGTCGGCGCTCAATGGACGCGTACCCGTGGAGTTGCTCGATGGCACGCCCTTTCCGGCCATTGGCGAGCTGCCCTATCTTCTGACTTTGCCCCCGTTTGGGTTTTACTGGTTCGACTTGAGCGAACGTGCCCAACCGCCCGACTGGCACGCCAACCTACCCGAACAAATGCCCGAATACGTCACCCTCGTGCTGCGCGGCAGCACCGGCTACAACCTGACCGATGGCTCGCTGCAGACGCTGCGCAGCGAGGTACTGCCCCGCTACCTCACGCATCAACGCTGGTTCGCAAAGAGCCACACCCCCACTCATGCAGAACCCGTGTACGCGACGGCACTGGCGGGCGCGCAGGAAACTTTCCTGGCCGAATTCTCCGTGCAGACCGCAGACGGCGCATCACGCTATTTCCTGCCTCTGGCCTTGCTGTGGACCGAGACACTGCCCGCACTGTCCCAGCAATACGCATTGGCCAGAGTCCGACGCGGGCCGGAGATGGGCGTGGTCACCGACGCCTACAGCCTGAAGAGTTTTGCCCATGCCTTGTTGACCAACATGGTGCAGGCGAAAGTGATCGAGGTGCCAGCCCCCCAAGGCAAGGTCACGCTGTCATTTCTGCCGGAAGAAGGCCTGAAGCAGATCGAGGTCGCACCCGACGCCGACGTGAAATGGTTCCTGGGCGAGCAATCGAACAGTTCCTTGACGGTGGACGGCAAACTGATGATCAAGCTGGTGCGCCGTCTGCTCGACGGCGTACATCCCGAAGCCGAGATGACCCGGCGCCTTACGCGCGTCGGATATGGAAACTGCGCGGCGCTGCTGGGCGAACTGGTGCGTGCAGATGAGCAAGGTAACCAGGCAACGCTGGCCCTGATCCATGCCAACGTCCCCAATCAGGGTGATGCCTGGGGCTGGACGGCGAACTACCTCGACCAGGTCCTGCAGGCCGCCGCCCTCACCCACCGCAGCCATGAGCACTTCAGCGACGAACTCAGCGGCTACACCGCGGTGGCAGCGGCCATCGGTCGCCGCCTGGGTCAGCTGCACGATGCGCTCGCCTTGCCCACCGACGACCCCGCGTTCTCGCCTGAGGTGGCAACGGTTGGTGATGCGAAAAACTGGGCCGAAGATATCGTGACCATGCTTGATCGTGCGCGCCATGCGCTGGACGCGTCGCACCCTGCAGGCGACGCCGCGCAGGCCCGCGATTGGGTACTTGCCTCGGGTCGCAAGCTGGATGCTGCCGTGCGTCGCATGGCGGCACGCATGCAGGGCAGCCTGCGTATCCGTATTCACGGCGATTTCCACCTGGGACAGGTACTGGTCTCGCAAAACGATGCGTACCTGATCGACTTCGAAGGCGAACCCGCACGCAGCATGGCAGAGCGTCGGCAGAAGAACACTCCGCTGCGCGATGTGGCCGGTTTGCTGCGCTCCTTCGACTACGCTCGCGCCGCATTTCTGGACAAGACGCGTCCGCTGGAAGGCGGCAGCGGCGACGTATCGCCCTCCGAACAGACCCATCGCGATTACCGCGACGCCCTGCTCGATCAGTTCCGCGACAGCGCCACCCAAGCCTTTCTGGATGCGTATCGCGAACAGGCTGCGGCAAGCGAGAACACCTGGATCGACCCCGACACGCTGGACGCGCTGCTCCCCCTGGCCTTGCTGGAAAAAGCAGCCTACGAAGTGGTTTATGAAGCCTCGCATCGCCCTGACTGGCTGAGCATCCCGCTCACTGGTCTGGCCGAACTTGCCAAGCGTATTCTGACCGCTGAGCCCCCTGAATCCACTGAAGAACAATGACACCATGACTGCATCCAAATCAGATGACAAGGCGGGCAGTAAAGCCGCTACCAGAAAGACACCGGCGAAAAAGGCGAGCATGAAAAGCGCGACGGTGCGCAAAGCGGTCGAACCCGGCGTCGAAGTGAGCACCGCGCAGGCACAACCAGACACTCAAGCCGCGCAAACCCGGGTGGCCGCCCCGCGCAAGCGTGCAGCCGCGAAAAAAACGGCACCTGAAAAGGTGAGCGAGCACGCACCGGTCGCAGAAGACACGCCGGCAAAAAAAACACCGACTAGAAAGACCGCAACAAAAAGGCTTGCGGCGATAGAGCCCGGCCATGCTGCGCTGAAGGCGGATAATGCACCGAGCAGCTCCGCCCCGCCCGCTGTGCCGGATCTGGACGCTATCGTGCGAGACGTCGATCTGGACGCGTTGCTGTGCGCCCGGCACCCCGATCCTTTCCGGGTGCTGGGTGTGCGCGACATCGCGCATGGCCCGGCGTTGCGTGTGTTCATGCCCGGAGCAGTGTCGGTCACGGTGACCGGCCCCGGCACCCCTGAACCCACGCCGCTTCTGGCAGTGCGTGACGGACTGTTCATCGGCCCCTGCCTCGAACAGGGCCCGCAGTATCAATTACATGTTTCCTGGCCTGAAGGGCATTTTGTGACCGAAGACAGCTACGCTTTCCCCCCTCTCATCAGTGATGACGATTTGTCGGCACTCGCGCAAGGCCGCCACTGGCGTCCCGAAGCCATTCTGGGCGCCCATGTCGATACGATAGAAGGCATCGACGGCGTGCGTTTTGCCGTATGGGCACCCAACGCACAGCGTGTGTCGATCATCGGCGACTTCAATGGCTGGGATGGCAGGCGCCACCCCATGCGGTTGCGTCACCAGGCGGGCGTGTGGGAAATCTTCGTTCCTCGCGCCCAGGCCGGCGCACGCTATAAATATGAGATCGTGGGCGCCAACGGGGAACTGCTGCCCGCACGGGCAGACCCTATGGCACGCCAGGCCGAACTTGCACCTGCCACGGCCTCCATCGTGGCTGCGCCCAACCGGTATGTCTGGCACGACGACGAATGGATGCAGCATCGTGAAGGCCGCCACGCCGTGACAGCGCCTCTGTCCATTTACGAAGTGCATCTGGGTTCCTGGCTGCACGACCAGGTGCGCCCGGGCCACGCCTGGGACGACCTGGGCGACCGCCTGATCGAGTATGTGACGAAGATGGGATTCACGCACATCGAGTTGATGCCCATCATGGAGCATCCGTTCGGTGGCTCATGGGGCTACCAGCCCTTGGGCATGTTTGCGCCTACTGCACGCTACGGTACACCCGAGCGCTTTGCGGCATTCGTGGATCGCTGCCATCAGGCCGGCATTGGCGTCATCCTGGACTGGGTGCCTGCGCACTTTCCCAACGACGCCCACGGCCTCACCCTGTTTGACGGCACCTCGCTGTATGAATATGCCGACCCGCGCGAAGGATTCCATCCCGACTGGAATACCATGATCTACAACCTGGGGCGCAACGAGGTGCGCAACTTCATGATCGCCAGCGGGTTGTACTGGCTGCGTGAATTTCACATCGACGGGCTGCGTGTGGATGCGGTGGCCTCCATGCTGTATCGCGACTACAGCCGCAAGGCCGGCGAA
>JAEYZR010000164.1 GCA_023427945.1 Pseudomonadota bacterium
CCATGAGCGTGCGCAACGGGCGCCACAACCAGGCCAGCCAGCTCAGAAAGGGTACGGTTCCGACCAGATTGGCCTTTTCGTATCCATCCATCGAATCAGGAAAACGATGGAGAAACACGCCCGCACAGGCGGCCAGACAGGCAAAGAACAACAGATCGGTCCAGTCCGGGCGACCCCGCCGCAGACGGCCATCTCCCGTTTCGGACATGGCAATCGAAGACTGCTGCCACGTGCGCTCCTGCGCAATCGCAGGTGCAGGATGGGTATGCGTCGAATGGACTGACATCGTTGATCCCTTACGGCTTGAACAGGCTCGACAGCGCTTGCCTGAAGCGGTCGAACTCAAGATTGAAATCAAGTGTACGTCGTTGCGAAGTCATGGCGGCATAGACCTGTGTTCCCGCACCCGCCGGCTTCAGCCAGATCCAGACCCGCCGATCCCGGATGTAGAACATCGAGAACACACCCAGGACCAGCAGCAGACAACCCAGATAGACCGTGTTCTTGCCTGGCGTGCGGGCCACCTGGAACACACTTGCCTGCACATGATTGAAATTGGTCAGCGTGAAGAAAGCGGGGGCCGGATACAGGGTGAGATCCGACAGGGCAGCCACCGACAGACGCCCCCAGTCTGCGGCGTCGGACAGGGCCTGCGGCGTGTCGCCCAGCGCCGGCAGACCGTCCCGCTCACGCACGATCATCCGCAACTCGCCCAAGGTCGCGCCCAACAGGCGAATGACCACGTCGGCCGCACGCTCCAGCTCACCTGCCGGCGTATTGGTCTGCAAAAACGTGGCAATGGCCTGCAACCCGCCCTTGGAGAACGTGTCCAGCGCCCGCTGTGCGGCATCCTCGAGCTGCCCGCCGGCCTGCTGCGCCCCGTTGCGTGCGGCAAAACGACTCGCAGCCTCGGCGCGCATGGCCGGATCGGCCAATGCGGCGCGCAGATGCATGAACTCTTTCACAGAGCCGGAGTCGTCGGCGGGTATGCGCAGATAGCGGAACGGGTCCGCCTCGCTGTTGCGTACGCCCGCGAGAAACACGCTGCTGCCATCGAGCACGACGGGCAGCATGTAATTGCGAAACTCATGCGATTGGCCACTGGCGTCGACAATCTTGTAGTCGACGCTGGGCCCGACATTGCGCAGCGTTTCATTCTTCCTGCCTGCTGCGCTACCCGTGACGGCGGCCACATGATCACCGAAATTGAGCACCGGTTTTGGCGTACCGCCGGAAAAATCCTCGACGTTGATCGGCCGCAGCGCGGTCACATCGACGCGTATGTCCGCTGGCGCGCCCGCCGCTGCGCCCGCCGCCTTTGCCGTCTGCCCGACGACTCCCGACAGATCGAAGGTATCGGCGTGCTCACCCTGCAAGGGATAACCGGTAAGCTCGACCGTGCTGCCACCATCGTCAAAGCTGGACTGATACACCGTGACGCCCTTGAAGCGCAGGGGCTCGTTGACTTCGATGGTCTGCTCGAAGCTCTTGCCCGTATCGGGATCGGTCACCACGACCTCACTGGCAAAGCGACTGGGCATGCCTGTCGAGTAGTAGTCGACGATGAACTTCTTCAGTTCCAGGGTGAAGGGCAAGGGTTGCACCAGCGCACCATCGTTGACCATCACGACGGCCGAACTGGCCCGCGCACCTTCGGAAATGAGCACGCTGGAGCGGAAACTGGGATTGCCCACCGACAATCGTCCCGATGCGGGCACGGCCGATATCAGCATGTTCTCCACCACCGGCTGCTTGCCGCCCAGCCATACCTGCAGGCGCACGGGCAGCTCACTGTCCAGCAGCCCACCCACACAGATGATGACCATTGCCGCATGGGCGAAGATGTAGCCCAGCCGATTGCCGCTGCCTTTCTTGGCGGCCAGCAATACGGTGTCGCCATCGCGCTTTTCCTTTACCGCATAGCCCTGCTGCGCCAGCATCTGACGCGATTGGGCGGCAACGTCGTCTGGCGTGGCTTCGGACTGCCCTTCGACCCGGTGCGGGAACGCCCTGAAGCTGGAAATGCGCGCATTTTCCTTGAACGAGCGCATATCCTTGAACATCTTGGGCCCATTGCGCGTCAAACAGACTGATGTAGACACCACCAGAAACGCCATGATGATCAGGAACCAGGCGCTGTTGTAGACATGCCATATCGAGAACTTATCCAGCACTTCGTACCAGAAGGGCCCGAATTGGTCGATGTAGGTGTTGGACGAGCGATTTTGCACCAGCACGGTGCCAATCACACTGGCCACGCAGATGAACATCAACAGGCTGACGGCAAAACGCATCGATCCCAGCAACTCGGAAAAGTCGCCGGACGCGCGAGCAAGCAATGAAGGACGGGATGAAGGAATCTTGTTTGTCATAAAAAAGGGCGCGTCGCCGCACCCTTGGGTGAACGTCCAGGCGTTGCGCGCCTGGCCATCTGCAGGTTTGTCTACCTCAGGCCGGCGGCATAATCCGAAACGGCACGAATGTCTGCATCCGACATGCGGTCGGCAAGATCGTGCATGGGCACGCTGGTCTTGCGATCGCCACTGCGGAACAGTTTAAGTTGTTCTTCTATATAGCCGGGAAACTGGCCTGCCAGGCGCGGATATTGGGCCGGAATGCCTTCGCCACGTGCGCCATGACAGGCCGCACAGGCCGCCACATTGCGCTCGGGCAGACCGCCGCGCCAGATCTTCTGGCCCAGCTCCTTGAGATCTTCGTAGCCGGCCGTGGCAGGCTCCTTCACGGGCTGCATCGACAGATACAGCGAGACGTTGAGGATATCTTCGGGCGTGAGATTGGCCACGTTGGCCGTCATGATGGTGGGCGTACCACCCGGTCCGAGGCGCGCAGGCAACTTGGCGCCTTCCTTGATCTTGAAATCGTGCAGTTGCTTGGCGAGATATTCGTGCGGCTGCGCCGACAGGCTGGGGTTCGCTGGCATGGCGCTGTTGCCAGCGGCGCCATGACAGGACGCACAGGCAATGATGCCGCGTGCGGCGTCGCCCTGATCGTAGAGCTGACCGCCCTTGGTCGCATCGGGCTTGGGCACCGCCACCACATCGGCAGCCGAGGCCGGGGCAAATACACTTGCCGCGATCAACAGGGTCAATAGCGCGCCTGGCATGGCGCTGGTGAACGCGCCTGAACGGGAACTCGCTACCCACATACGGGATACCACACGCTTCATGTAAAACCTCTGCCTGTCGATCAAACGGGATATTTTACAAACGCTCGATTATACAATAGGGGGT
>JAEYZR010000294.1 GCA_023427945.1 Pseudomonadota bacterium
GCGCGCATGCGCCGGCCCATCGGCGTGAAACGCATGAGCATGAAGACCAGGACAAGGGCGGTGATCGCCGTCAGCGCGATGTACACATCGGTGGGCAGGATGCGCACGCCGTTGAAATTCCACGCCCGAACCAGCGGCGCCTCGATGTTGTACTGGTAATGCCCGGCAAAGAACGTGATGGTGCTGCGCACGGTGAAAGCCACACCGATGGAGGCGATCAGGCGACTGACCAGGGGCCGTTTGGCCAGTGCGCGAAACACCCAGAAATAGAAGAACAACGACACCAGGCCGACGGTCAGCGACGCAAACAGGCCGCTGGCGATCAGCGACAGACCGCCAAAGGCCTGTGCTGCCACTGCTGCGTAGGCACCCAGCGTCATGTAGTCGCCAGTCGCTACGTTGGGGAATCGGGCAATACCGAACACCAGCGTCACCGCCAGCGCAGGCAAGGCCAGCAGCAGTCCGAGCACGGTGCCGTTGATCCCCGCATTTACTATTGAAAGCCAATCCATGGCGGTCTCCTGAAACGGCTCAGATCGTGCCGGGAATGACTTCCTTGGCGACCAGCTTGCCGTTCTGGATTTCAAACACTCCGAAATCGGGCACGGCATCGCCTGCGGGACCAAACTCCAGCGTCGAGGACGCGCCGTCGAAATCGATCGTTTCATTCTTGCGCAACAGCTCGCGGCCCTGCGCAAAGCTGGTGACCTTGGTGCCGGGCGCGTTGGTGACGGTGCGCATCCTGGTGTTGATCGTCTTCAGATCGGCATTCGGGCCTGCGGACTCGACAGCCAGGGCGTAGCTGATGATCATGTCGTAGCACTCCGCTGCGAACACGTCGGGCTCGCGCCCCGTCAGCTTGCGAAATACCGTATCGAAATGCTTGAAGGTCGGGTGGTTGGTCGCCGCCACGTTCGAGACGGCAATGATGCCGTTGGTCGCCTCGGCGCCCAGGGCCTTGATCAGGTTCTCGTTGGCCGACCAACCCGGCATGATGAACTTGCAGTCCTGGCCGTTCTGGTACCACTCCTTCAGGATGATGGTGGCGTCCGGCGTGTAGGAACTCAACGCGATGACATCGGGCTTGGTCGCAAGCACCCGGCCAAGTTCGGTACGGTAGGTGGTCTGGTTAGGCTCATAGATCACATAGGCCGAGACCTTGCCACCGCCCTCTTCCCAGGCCTTGCGGAAGTAGTTCGCCTGGCCGACGAAGGTAGAGTTGTTGAACGCCATCACAGCCGGATTCTGGAACCCGCGATTGCGCGCGATCTGGGCGAAGGCCTTGCCAAACACATCATTGGCCGCCTGGTATTGCCAGACCAGGTCGAGCTTATCCTCGGTCTTGAGATCCGGCGACCCGCAGGTATTGAGCATCATGATGCCCGCGCCATTGGTGATCGGCAGAATCGCCAGCGCGACAGACGACGACCACACACCCGCAATCAGATCCACCCGGGAAATATCCACCAGTTTGCGCGCAGCCAGCACGGCGGCGTCCGGGCGCGTCTGGTCATCTTCGTTGAACAGTTGCAAAGGCCGTCCGCCGGCACCGCCGGCCGCATTGACCTCGTCGACCGCCAGGCGCATGGCCTGAAGCATCCCCGGGCCGTAAACGCCCCCGGTTCCCGTCATGGAGGTGAGCGCACCGATCCTGATCGGCTCGCCCTTGGGCGGGTTGCCCTGCGCACGCGCCCAGAAGGGCAGAACAGTTGCGACACCTGCTGCAGCACTGGCCAAGGTAAATTGGCGGCGTCTGGTATTGATGGTCTGGCTCATGGTGACTTCCCCTTGTTTCTTATCAAGTGACATCGTTGGTATCGCCCGGGCCCGTCGAGACTACTGAACGACCCCTCGGGCACGCATCGCTGCTATCCGTTCCGAATCCACCCCGAACGCCTGCAGCACGGCGTCGGTGTCCTGCCCGAATGTAGGTGCTGCACGTCGAATCTGCCCCGGCGTGGCCGAGAATTTAGTGGGTATGCCGATCATGTTCATGTTGCCGATGGTGGGATGCTCCACCGAGACCACCATGTCGCGCGCCAGATAGTGCGGGTCCTGCATGGCCTGGCCGAAGTCGTTGACCGGACCGCAAGGAACACCGGCCGCCTCGCAGCGGTCGATCCAGGTGGGCGCATCGGCCGAGGCGAATGCCTCTTCGAGGATGGCCTCCAGCGCTTCGACATGGGTCAGGCGATCGGAGTTGGTCACAAAGCGCGGGTCGCTGATGAGTTCCGGGCGATCCAGCACCGTGACGCACAACTTCTCCCACGTGCGCTGGTTGGCCGCACCGATCATGATGAAACCATCGGCGGTATTGAAGGCCTGATAAGGGGCCGACACCCGATGGCGACTGCCTGTACCTTTGGCGACGGTACCGTCCGCGAAATAGGCCGCGGCCTCCCAGACGAACCAGGGCAGGCCGCATTCGGCCAGCGAAATGTCCAGGAACTGCCCTTCTCCGGTGCGCTGCTGATGCAGGCATGCCGCCAGAATCGCATAGGTCGCGGTCAGGCCGGCCCCCACGTCGTAGATCGCGATGCCGGACTTCAACGGACGACCGTTTTCCTCACCGGTCATCGACATGATGCCGCTCATGCCCTGTGCAACCAGATCGAAGCCACCCTTCTTGTAGTAAGGCCCGGTCTGGCCGAAGCCTGATATCGAGCAATACACCAGGCGCGGGTTCAAAGCGCTCAGGGTGTCGTAATCGATACCTAGTGACTTGGTCACGCCCACGCGATAGTTCTCGACGAACACGTCAGCCCACTTGGCCAGCTCATACAACACTTCACGGGCTTCAGGATCCTTGAGGTTCAACGCGATGCCGCGCTTGTTGCGGTTGATCTGCGCAAAGCAAGTCGATTCACCATTGATGTAAGGCCCCATTTCGCGCGAGTCATCGCCGGTGCCAGCCTTTTCGACCTTGATGACATCGGCCCCCAGATCGGCCAGCACCATCGTGCAGTAGGGCCCCGCCATGATCTGCGAAACATCGAGAATCTTCAAGCCATTCAGAGGCGTACGTGGGTTGTCCATGTGGGTATCCAGTTTGATCTAGCGGCCTTCGAATACGGGGCGTTCTTTCCTGGCAAACGCCAGCGTGCCGTTTCGGTAGTCCAGGGTGTCGAAACATGCGTAGGCTTCGTCGCGCTCGGCAGCGGTCAGCGGCTCAGCCGAGCGCAGCCGACGGGCGAACTTCTTGTGCCAGCGGTTGACCAGGGGCGCACCGTCGGCGATACGGGTGGCCACGCCATAGGCCGCGTCGCTGAGCGCGGCATCGTCGGCGATCTGCGTGATGAACCCTTTTTGCAGCGCCTCCTCGGCACCAAAGATATGACCCATCAACAGCGCCTCGAGTGCCACGGTATGGCCGACCACTCCGATCAAGTCCGCCAGCTCTTCGTGGTCGACACACAGGCCGATGCGATTGATCGGAAAACCAAAGCGCGCACGCCGCGCTGCGATCCGCACGTCGCAGTTCAACGCGATTTCCAGCCCGCCGCCCACGCACGCACCGTCGATGCAGGCAACCGTGGGATGGCGTGTGTTCTTCAGGGTGTTGGTCATGTCCAGCGTAAAGCGGGCGTACTCGCGTGCCTGCTCCACATTCGAGCGGCCCGTGTCGAACCCGCCGATATCGCTGCCCGCACAGAATGCGCCCCCTTCACCGCGCACCACGATGCAGCGCACGCTGTCATCGGCGTCCAGCGTCGTCAGGGCAGCGCCGAAATCGCGGTACATGTCCAGCGTGAACGCGTTGCGCTTGGCCGGGCGGTCCATGACGACCGTGTGGATGCCGGCCTCTTCGATGACACGGATGCTCATGCCCGATCCCCAAGCAGCAGCTCAGTGCCCACCAGCACGGGCCGGCCGTCCAGCTCCAGCGTGGCGTTGGTCACGATGGTGTCGTAATGGGCGGCGGCCTTGACCGTTCCACCAATGTAGGCGCTTGTGCCCAGCGCCAGTTGAATGGCGCCATACACACTTTCATCCGAGAGCATCGTGCCGTCGATGGTGCAGCACGGATTCATGCCCACGCCCAGCTCACCCAGGTTGTAGACATTGGGATCGTTGAAGCTTTCCAGCAGGCGACTGAACTTGTCGGCCAGTTCGCCGCCGGTGATCGACACGGCCATGCCGTCCTTCATCTCGATGCGCACGGGTGCATCGCGCACGACCCCCACACCGGGAATGCTGGCATTGACGATGATCACGCCGTTGGCCGTGCCCTCCACAGGTGCAAGGCTGGACTCCAGGCAATAGCCCGCCGAGATATCGACCGTGTTGGCAAACCCGTGCAGGGCCCGCCCTTTCCGGCCTGCCACACTCATGGTGACATCGGTGCCGTCGGGCGAGGTCACGCGGGCCTGGCTCGCCTGGGTAAACGCGTCCGCCAGCCCTTCGATCTCGACACGCAAACGATCGAAGTCGGCATTCCAGCCCGGTGCGACGAAAAAATCGGCCGCGTCGGATTCAGGCAGAACGATCACCCCCACGCCATTGCGCGTGGCCTGCTGGCGGGCTTGTGTATGTGCCGCATTGGCACGCGTCAGGGCAATCACCAATCCGGATGCCTGCATGGCTTGCGCCACCACATGGGAGAACTGCGTGCCGTGGTGGGCGCTGCCTGCAATCTGGAGCAGATGCGCCTGCGCACCTGCCTCCTGCAGCGCAATGGCCAGTGGCTCGACATTATGCGTGGTGTAGTAGTCATACAGCACGAGCACTTCCATGCCCGGCTTGACCTGCCCCAGTTGCGTCACCACTTTACGGGCGTTCGGGAGTTTCAGTAATGTGTGCATGACTGTTCAGGCCAACGAGGGTTCATGCTGTGCGAGCACCGCTTCGATGGCGTCGCCAAGAATATCCAGCCCCCGGTCGATGTCGGCCGAGCTGGTGGACAAGGGGCCCAGGAAACGGATGATGTTGCCGCTGTAGCCCGCCTTCACGAGCAGCAGCCCGCGCTGGTAGGCCGCCTCCACTATTTTTGCCGTGGTGGCGCCATCAGCGGTCTTCGATACGCGATCACTGACAATATCCATGGCGACCATCGCACCCAGCCCCCGGACATCGCCCACGATGTCGTAGCGCGACTGCCATTGCAGGAATCGATTGCGAACCTGTTCACCGATACGCGCGCCGCGACCGGCATAATCATCGCGCTCCATGATGTTGATGGTGGCCAGTGCCGCCGCGCAGGCCAGCGGGTTCCCGCCATACGTGCCGCCCAGACCGCCCACGATGGGCGCATCCAGCAGGTCGGCGCGCCCCACGACTGCGGCGATGGGCATGCCTCCGCCCATGGACTTGGCCAGTGTGTAGATGTCGGCCTGCACACCATAGTGCTCGGTGGCGAACCATTTCCCAGTACGGCAAAACCCCGACTGGATTTCGTCGGCGATGAGCACGATGCCGTGCTGCGTGCAGTACTCACGCAGACGTGAGAAGAACTCGGGTGGCACGACGTTGAAGCCCCCTTCTCCCTGTACCGGTTCGATGATGACCGCTGCCACCTGGCCCGGCGTCACCTCGGTGTCGACGGTGTGCCTGAACGCAGCGAAGGCCGCCTCCACGCATGCCGATTCATCGCCGAACGGGCTTCGATATGTCTGAGGAAACGGCACGCGATAGACCTCGGGCGCAAAAGGACCGAAGCCGGCCTTGTACGCAGGCCCTTTGGCCGTCAGCGAAAGGGCCATCAGCGTGCGTCCATGAAACGCGTGTTCGAAAGCGACGACGGCAGGACGACCGGTGGCCTTGCGGGCGATCTTGATCGCGTTTTCCACGGCCTCCGAGCCCGTGCTCTGGAGCATGACTTTCTTGGGCCAGTCGCCTGGAACGATATCGACCAGCCGCTCGCACAATTCGATGTATTCGGGATACATCACGATGTTGAAGCAGGTGTGCAAAAAACGATCTGCCTGCTGCTTGATGGCCTGGACCACTTCAGGATGGGCATGCCCCACATTCAATGTGCCGATGCCGCCAGCAAAGTCGATGAAGCGATGGCCGTCGATATCCTCGACTTCGCAGCCGCTGGCGCGGGCCGCGAATATCGGTGCACCGTTGGCCACACCGCGCGCGACCACCGCATCACGCCGTTGCTTGAAGTCCCGGCACAACGGGCCGGGAAGAGTTGGGGGCTGCGTCAACATGTGAGACTCCACTTGAATCGGTATGCGACGCAGATTAGGGCTCGACATGCATTGTGTCAACAGATGAATAATTGTCCACACTCCATATCCAATGCATGGTTGTACACAATTTTAACCAATGTTTATGCGGCTTGTAGAGGATTTGACCAATCTTCAGACGAAGACGGAACCAAGGGTTTATCCTAGCTCATCGTGCATGTTCGCCTGGATTTCTGGCGCGGCCAACGCATCTCAAGACCGCCGCACCTGCCGGAATTTGACGCCCGCGTGACAGTCGCTGGCATGCCAGCTGCCCGCAGACTAATCGGCCTTTGATCGAGACCGCCACAGCACCACGCCCCAGGCAACCGGCAGCACACCTGCCAGCAGCACCAGCAGCAACAACTCGAACAGACCAAAAGTGTGCGGCACGAACCAGCGCGTATCGATCGGTGCCATCGCATAGCCAGGATGCACGGGGTCTACATACGCCACCGTTGCCATGCCTTCGAGCTGCGCCACCCTCGCATCAAGCCGCTTACGGGTCGGGAAGGACCGAAACGCCAATGACTCGGCCTGCCCAGTGAGCACCTGCCCCTCGAATTCGTAGCGGAACTGGCAGTCGATCTGATCGTATCCCTTGCGCCCGCCGTAGCGACGGTGTTCGCATCCCGTCAACTGCGCTGGCTGTGACTCGAACTGGGAAAACGCGAGCATCGAAAGCGACGTCTGCAGCCTGCCTGAGAGCCCATATACACAGACCAGCATCGCAAAGCTCAACGCAACAGACCAGAGCAAGGACTGTTGGCGCATACGACGCGCCCGATTGTCATTGATCGGGACAAGTTCATCGGTCGCCCGATCCAGCACATAGTCTTCGCGCCGATGCACCGTACTGCGCGGCGCCATGTAGAACGCAAGGCCGAACACCGCGCACAACAGCACGATCAGCAATGCCCCCAATGACGGGACTGCCAGCATACGGTCGTCCATGGCTTTGGCGTGTGCCGGATACCGCGGCGAAAACGCGATATCACGGGTCGAAAAAGCGCTCTGGTATTGAAGTTCGCGCTGCAGGCTGGCCGGTGTGGCAAAGGGACTGCTGCTCGACCACACGTCCACATCCGCCTGGTATGGCTGGCCGTGGTACTCGTAGCGCGCCTCGCAGCGGATGGCATGCTTGCCCCTGAAACCATCGCGTACCAGACTGCACGACTGAATGTTTGCGACCGTGCGTTCCTGGTTATCGATCCAGGCCTCAGCCACGGAACCCGCTCGCGGCGATACCGTGAACAGCATCACAAGAAGTAGCGTGACGCCGGGAACGACGAAGCAGAAAAAATTGCCGATGAGTTTGCGGATGATGGGCGCCTTGCCTGGGTATCGGAGGATCGTTGATGGCAGTCGAACGCCATTATCGACCATGACTGCATGATGTCACGCAGCCGTTACCCTCACGCTCAAGTGACTCTCAGGCTGTGCATCTGCGGATGGCTCTTCCCGCAAGTTCGCCAGTCGCTGTTCCCTCGGCCAGGGTCGGCCGCCCATTGACAAAGACCCATTCGATTCCGCTCGCGTATTGCCGCGGATTCTCGTATGTCGCATTGGCCTGTACGCGCGCAGGATCGAACACTGTAATGTCGGCGCGATAACCTTGCGTGAGTACCCCGACCTCTCCAAGCTTGAATGTCCGCGCCGTAGCACCCGTCATCTTGAAGATGCCTTCTTCAAGCGTCATCCAGCCCTTCTCGCGAACGAGTTCGCCAAGAACTTTGGGGAATGCACCATACTGACGGGGATGCGGATGATCTCCCACATCCAGCCCATCGCTTCCGATCATGCTGTGCGGGTGAGTAAGCACCAATCGAAGATCGTCCTCGCAAGAATTCTGCATGATCTGGCCGACCTCACATTGTTCTGCGAGCATCAAGTCGAAGACAAAATCGCATACGTCCTGCCCGGCCCGCTGAGCAGCTTCGGCAACGGTCAAACCCACATAGGCCTGGCGATCCGCATACTTGAGATAGGAGATGGAGATATTGCCCCAGCCCAGCGCGGCGACGCGGTTCTCCCAGCCAGGTATGCCGTGCTCCCAGTCATACATGATGCGAGCCCGGCTTTCCTGAGAGGCCAGGCGCGCCATCATGGCGTCGCGTCCGCCACTCAGTACCCAGGGTGGAAACAGCATGGAGAGCGTGGTGCTGCCCGCCAGGTACGGATACATGTCGGAGTAAGTACTCAAGCCGTGCTGACGGGCCTCGTCGAGCATGCCCAACGATAGGCGGGCCTTGCCGAAATTCTTGTGGCCGCAGGTCTTGTGATGGGAAATCAGCAAGGGCGAGTGAGCGCGGGCCGCGACATCTATCGACTCTTCGATGGACTGCAACAGCCCATCGACCTGATCACGCATATGGGTGGCGTAGATCCCGCCGTAGGAACCCGCTATCGCGGCAAGCACTACAAGTTCAGCCGACTCGGCGTAGACCCCTGGTACATAGCACAGGCCAGATGACAGCCCGAGCGCCCCCTGTTGCATCGAAAGATGCAGCAGGTTTTTCATGGACTCCAGTTCATGGGGCGAGGGAGCCCGCTGCTCGAGCCCCATGACCGCCGCTCGCAGGGCCCCATGCCCTGCCAGGGTGCCTACATTGACCGCTGCGCCACGCTCGAACACGCGACCGAAATAACCATCTAGATCGGACCAGTCCCAGTCGATGCCCGGGTGGCCAAAGATCGGCGACGCCTGCTCGCGGAAGGCCAACGCGTTCGGTCCGGTCAGCGGGAAGGTCGACCATCCGCAGTTGCCTAGAATCTCAGTCGTCACGCCCTGGTACACCTTGCTCTTCGCACCAGGATCCACGATCAGGGAAAGTTCGGAATGGCAGTGGCAATCGATGAATCCTGGGGATATCACCAAGCCATGACAGTCGATTCTGCGTTCAGCGGATTCATGTTTCAAATCGCCGATCGCGGAAATGCGTCCGTCCTTGATTGCGAGATCACCAGCGAAACGTGGACTCGCGCTGCCATCGATGATCGAGCCGTGACTAAGAATGATATCGTGCATAGGAACCTGGGGCGTGAAGGGAAGATTGGTTACTGCTTTTCAATTCCGGCGCTTTCAATCAGTTGCGCCCATTTCTCCTGTTCCTGAGCGACATAAGCGCTGAACTCCTTCTGGGTGCGAGGCGTAGGGGTTGCAAGGGAATTGTCCAGCGAGTTCTTGACCATCGTTGCACCAAGCGCTGTGTTCAGAACGTCATTGATCCTCAGGACAATGTCCATGGGCGTGCCCGATGGCGCGATGAGCCCACCCCAAGCACCATTCTCGTAGCCGTCAAGGCCGCTTTCAGCCAGCGTCGGGACCGAAGGAAGTTTTTCGGAACGCTGATCGGTCGTTATCGCCAGGGCGCGAAGCTTGCCACTTTCGACCATGGGATACGCAACGGTTGCATTGGTGAACGTGTAGTCGAGCCGCCCGCCAACAAGATCCGTGAGTGTCTGGGGATCACCGTTATAGGGAATGAATTGCGTATCGAGGCCGCTGAGCTTTTTAAACAACTCGCCGCCCATATGCCCGCTGCTGCCGAGATTGGATGCCGCCCATGTCAGGGTGCCGGGAGATTTCCTGGCTGCCGCGACGACATCGGCAACCGTCTTGTAAGGAGAGTCGGTACGCACCACCAACAGATTGGGCACTGTAAACATGAGGCCAATCGGAATGAAGTCTCGATTTGCGTCGTAGGTGAGCTGCTTGAAAAGCGCCGGATTGACTGCAAGATTGTTGATATTCCCATAGCTCAAGGTATAGCCATCAGGCGTCGATTGCTTCAAGGCCGACAAGGCAATCATGCCTGCTGCGCCTGGTCGGTTGTCGATGACGAAGGATTGGCCCGTATTTTTTGCAAGTTCCGAGGCAATGGCGCGCGTCAGGACGTCGGACGCCGAACCTGGGGCAGACGGGAGGATGATCGTCACCCTCTTCGTGGGCCAGGCTGCATCGGCAGCGTGGCTGTTACCCATGCAAAACAACACGCTCAAGGAAGCGATCAATGCACGAATCTTTTTACTCATGATCGTATCTCCAAAATGAACAATCACTTAAAAAAGGGAGGCATAGGCGGACAGTGCTGGCGCACCACCGGTATGCAGGAACACAATGTTTTGGCCAGTCGAGAATCTGCCCGAACGAATATCGGAAATCAGTCCCGCCATCGCTTTGCCGGTGTAGACCGGGTCGAGCAATATGCCCTCCATGCGCCCGACGAGCGCGATGGCATCCAGAGACTCGGGAGTCGCGAGTCCATACCCATCTCCAATATGGGTATCGTCCACGTCGATCCATTCGTCGTCCACGGGCATGACGCCCGCCAGACTCGCCGTCTGGTTCGCAATGGCGCCAACGATCCGCGACATGTGGGAGGCGTCGAAACGTACGCTATAGCCCAGCACGCGCGTGTGCTGCTCACCGCACAGCGCCGCCAACAATCCGGCCTGCGTACCGCCACTGCCTGCGGCATGCACGATATGATCGATCTCGACGCCCAGCCCGACGGCCTGCTCCCTGATTTCATGCGCGCAGCGCACATAGCCCAGCGCACCCAAGGGGCTCGAACCTCCCCCCGCAATCAGGTAGGGTCTGCGTCCTTCCTGAACCAATTGCTTTTTCAGTTGCTCCACTTCCGTCGCGATGTCGGCGCCTCCTGGCAGCTCCTCGCACAGCGTCGCGCCCAGAATACGATTCAACATGGCGTTGCCTGACCGGTAGTATTCATCCGGCTGGTCTTGCAAGCGCCTCTCCAGAAGCAGCACGCAGCGCAAACCGACTCGCGCTGCCGCTGCCGCAGTCTGCCGCGCGTGATTGGACTGGGTCGCGCCCGTGGCAACCAAGGTATCGGCCCCTTGGGCAAGCGCGTCAGCCACCAGATACTCAAGCTTGCGCGCCTTGTTGCCACCACCCGCCAGGTTCGTCAGATCGTCTCTCTTCATAAAGATCATAGGTCCACCCAGATGAGCGGAGAGACGAGGTAACGGCTGTAGAGGTGTTGCGTGTTCCGTGAAGCTGAATCGATCAATGGAACTCGATTTCATGATGACCCCTCACTGATACGAGGAAGGCTCGACACTGTCTGTAGGCGTGCTCACGGCGCGTCGTAGTGCCGCACTCATGGGCACTTGCAGGTTGATTGATTTCGGGGGAGTGGCGGACTCGAACCATTTGGCATAAATGGCATTGATCTTCCCGCTGCCAAACGTGGCGCTCAGGATGCCGTCCACCTCGGCCTTGAATGCGGCGTCACCTTTTCGCATCATCAGCGCATAGGGTTCGACCGACAAAGGCTCTTTCGAAATGACGTAGGCATCAGGCGTCTTGGCATTGGCCACCAGACCGGAGAGCGTAATGTCATCAAGGAAAAACGCAGCGGACCGGTCGGTCTCCATCATCAGGAAACCCTCTGCAAAATCGCGAACCGGTGCGATGCGCATGTTGTACTGGCGTGCAACATTGAGTTCGGTGACTTGCCGGATGTTCGACGAGCCTGCCGTAGCCGCAACAGTCTTGCCACCCAGTGCGCTCAGGTCTTCCAATCCGGCACTTCTTTTCGAGACGAATCGCGTACTGGACAAGAAGATAGTCGAGGAAAATGCGACCTGCTGCTGGCGCTCGATGGTGTTGGATGTGGTTCCGCACTCGAGATCGACAGTGCCGTTGGCAATCAGGGGAATGCGGTTGGACGAGGCGACCGGCACCATTCTTACTTTCAGGTCCGGCAGCTTGAGATTCGTCTTGAGCCCTTGAACGACCTCCATGCAGAGATCCACGGAATAACCGATGAACTGATGGGCGTTATCCAGATACGAAAAAGGAAATGCGGTTTCCCGCACACCTAAGACAATTTCGTTCTTCTCTTTGATTTTCTTGAGGGTGTCGGCGGGCTGGGCGACTGCAGGACCACAAGCACCTAACATGATCGCCGCGGCAAGAATGGGTGTTTTCACGAGCTACTCCTGGTGTGCCGCAGTGCAAGATTGCCCTACGGATCCATTTTTTGTATCGCTACATAAAATGGCACCAGAATTATCAATCGATACATAAAAGGAGTCAATGCACCCGGACGTGAAAAACACTAGGGGAAAACACCATCTGTGTGAGTCCGCGGATCTTCGGATAGCGCCTGCGCAATCAGCCGACCAAAGTCGCGTAATTCTTCGACATCCATGGCAGCGCTCACGCTGATTCTCACCGCGTCAGGCACGTTGCTCTCGCCGACGACGAACGCGCGCGACGGCGCCACCTGATAGCCTTGTGTTTCTGCCCAACGGCAAAACTGGCTGGTCGTCCATGATTCGGGAAGCCGCAGCCATGCGTGCGGGCTGAACGCCTGCGTGCGCAGGTCAAACCCAGGTAGCGCCTGGCGCAGCGCCGCGTTCCGGCGGCCAAGCTCGGCACGGTTTTCTGCCAACACCTGTTCAGCAATCCCTGACGAAATAAGTTGCGCTGCCACTTGCGCGGAGATCGGCGACGCCATCCAGGTCGTTGCGCGGACAGCCCCAGTTACGGCAGAAATTAGCTGACGCGGCACCTCCATGAATCCAACTCTCAGTCCTGGCCCCAGGGATTTAGAAAAACTCGTGATTCGGATTGTCAGGTCGGGCGCCAACGAGGCCAAGCTCGGAAGGGCGGCATCGGAGAGACAGCCGTAAACATCATCTTCAAGCAGAAACATGCCCGCCTGTTGCGCAATATCGGCAATCTCCAGGCGCCTCTCCAGCGACAAGGTCGCTGTCGTCGGGTTGTGGATGTTGGGCACACAGACAAGAGCCTTGATGGGATGCGCCTTCATCACCTGACGCAAGGAAGCTGGCACCAGGCCTTGCTCGTCGACATCTACTGGCACCAGCCTCAACCCCAGTTGCGGCGCCAGCGTCCTGAGTCCAGTGTAGGTCAGTCGTTCAGTCGCGACGTAGTCACCCGCCTTGGTGCAGGCCATCAGCCCGCAGAGCAAGGCGTGCTGCGCGCCGTCCGTCACGACCACCCGGGAGGGATCGACCTCCACTTCGCTACCGCGGCTCAACCAGTGAGCGCCAGTCTGGCGATGGGTCGCTCGACCAGCCGGATCGTCGTAGCGCAACAACTCGTCAAAACCCGGCGATAAGTGCAACTTCGAAAGCTCTTGGCCGATGTTCTGGCCCCAGCTTTTCAAGGCGGCCTGATGGCCGCGCAGGTCAACGATACGGTTGCGGGCTGGCGTTGCAGCCGCTGAAGGTTCCGGGGCGGGCGACAAATCGGGAT
>JAEYZR010000335.1 GCA_023427945.1 Pseudomonadota bacterium
ATTCTGGTGAACGCAGTATTCGCCATCAGCCTGAGCGGGGTGGGGCTATGAGCGAGGCGGTCACACTGGCTCCCATCGTTGCCGTGCAAGGGTTGCGCACGGCATTTGGCGAGCATGTCGTTCACGACAATCTCAATCTCTCCGTGCAGCCCGGAGAGATCCTGTCGCTGGTGGGCGGATCGGGCTCGGGCAAGACGGCGCTGTTGCGTCAGATCATTGGCCTGAGCGAGCCGGTGGCGGGCACCGTCGAGGTGTTCGGACGCGATCTGCAAAGGCTCAGTCCTGTACGCCGTCGTCTGCTGTCGCGCCGCTGGGGCGTCTTGTTCCAGGCGGGCGCGCTGTTCTCCGCGCTCTCGGTGTTCGACAACATCGCCCTGCCCATGCGGGAACTTCGCTCGGTGCCTGAACCCTTGGTGCGCGACGTGGTCAGAAGCCGGCTGGCAATGGTCGGGCTGACTGCGCAGGACGGTTTCAAGCGGCCCTCGGATCTCTCGGGCGGCATGATCAAGCGGGTCGCCCTGGCGCGTGCCCTTGCTCTGGACCCGGAATTGCTGTTTCTGGATGAGCCGACCGCCGGACTGGATCCCGAGCGTTCGGACGAATTCGTGGAACTGGTACGCGATCTGCATGAGCAGTTGTGCTTCACGGTGGTCATGGTGACGCACGATCTGGATACCCTGTTGGCCTTGTCATCCAGAGTCGCGGTGCTGGCCGAGAAGCGCGTGATCGCCAGCGGGACGGTCCAGGAGGTACTGGAAGTCGACCATCCCTTCATAAAAACCTTCTTTCTGGGTGAGCGTGGCCGCCGTGCGCTGGCTCACCTGGTACCCGAGGAACTATTGCATGGAAAATCGTAGCCACGCTTTGATGGCGGGCATCTTCACGCTGGTGCTGGTGTTTGCCGCTGCCGCCGTTGCGTTCTGGATCGGACGCGATCGTGGCGCTGTGTCGGTGTATGACCTGGTGACGCAGAGTTCGGTCAATGGATTGTCCACGCAATCGCAGGTGCGCTTTCAGGGCGTCACCGTGGGACGCGTGCAGTCCATGCGCTTCGACCCAGACAAGCCCGGCTCGGTACGGGTGCGCATTGCCGTCTCGCAGGAAACGCCGGTGAGCAGCAATACCTGGGCTGAGTTGGGTACGCGCGGGCTGACCGGGCAGGCTGTGGTCGAACTGCGTGACGACGGCCAGGCAGGTGAACGCCTGAACAGCGCCGACGGCGACCCGCCCACTATTCCCATCCGCCCCGGCATGTTGCAGAAGCTGGAGGAACGCGGCACAGCGATTCTGGATTCGGTCGAGCGGGCTGCCCAGCAGATGAATCGCCTGGTCAGTGAGGAAAACGTGCAGCGCTTTGATCAGACGATGGCCAGCATGGCGGGGCTGGCGGGCTCGCTCGAGACATCCGCCCGGGCATTGCAGCCCACGCTGGATCGAGCCGCGCCCTTGATGGATGCACTTACCCAGGCCACGCGCCGGGCCGATGCCACGGCACGCGAGGTCGGCCAGCTGACGGCGTCAGCGCGTCAGATGCTCGAGGACCTGCAGGCCAGCGGTGGGCCGTTGGACATGGCCACTCGCAGCATGCACGAACTGTCCTGGGCCGTGTCCCGGCTGGGTCACGACACCGCTCCCCAGCTGGGGACGATGGCGCAGGACATGAGCGCTGCGGCGCGGGCGGCTGCGCGCACCATGCAGCAGATTGGAGACCGGCCCCAGTCGGTATTGTTCGGGCCCGCTCCCGTACAGCCCGGTCCGGGTGAGCGCGGCTTCAAAGGTTTTGGGAGACCACAATGATTGACTGGATGCGTGCAGTTCGTGTGACGGCCGGGGTATGCACGGCCCTGGTCCTGGCGGCCTGCGTGAGCCCGCGTGGCAGTGCGCCGTCCGAGCGCCCGCAGCACTATGACCTGGGGCCCCCGGCGATGCTGGATTCGCGCACCACGGCGGACCAGTACGCGCCGGTGGTGCTGTTCATGGATGCCGCGCCTGTACTGGCTGACACCGGCATGTTGTGGCGGGTGGGCGAGAGCGCCTCACCGCAGTCCTATGCGCAGGCCCGCTGGGCGGCCACGCCGGTGCAGCTCGTGCGCCAACGACTGGTGGATCATATGTCGGCGCAGCGTCCGGTACTGACGGAATCGGTCGTGGCCGACGTGGCTCAATTGCGCGTCACCCTCACCCGTTTCGAGCAGGTCTTCGCCGACGATGGCGGCAGCAGCCAGGGCCATGTCGGCCTGCGGGTGATGCTCGTGCAGGACCGGCGGGTGATCGCCGCGACACGCATCGATACGCATGCACCCGCACCCACGCAGGATGCGCAGGGCGGTGTGCAGGCCTTGCGGGTCGCCAGCGACGAAGCCGCCAGACAACTGTCGTATTGGGCGCAGGTGCAGAATGCGCCCGCAAAAACCAGATAAAGAGAGAAATCAAGATGTCCGAAAACCCCACCCATCTCGTATTCGAAGGTCAGGCCGGCGTGATCGACTGCGCCATCGACTGGCCCGCGACGAAGCCGCCTCGCGGCTGGGCGCTGGTCCTGCATCCTCATCCCCTGCACGGGGGCGCGCGAGGCAACAAGGTGGTCACCACCATTGCGCGGGCCTGCACGCAGGAAGGGCTGGTGGCGATCCGCCCGGACTTCAGGGGGGTGGGAAAATCCGCTGGCGCCTTTGACAGCGCACGTGGCGAGACGGCCGATATGGCGGCGCTCGTGAGCCAATGGCGCGAGCGTTATCCGGAGCTGGCCGACGCGCCGTGGGTGCTTGCGGGGTTCTCGTTCGGGACAGCGGTTGTGGCGCAACTGCATGCCGTGCTTGCAGAACAGGGCACCGGCGTCATGCCCGGCGCCGTCATCCTGGCGGGGCCTGCAGTCAAGCGTTTCCTGTTCCGCGACATTGCGTTGCCCGCCGATACCCTGTTGATTCATGGTGTGCAGGACGAGGTCGTGCCTTTGACCGAAGTGCAGACCTGGGCTGAAGGTGTCGGGCTGGAGGTGGTCACGGTCGAAGAGGCCACCCACTTCTTTCATGGCAAGCTGATCGAGCTCAAGGCCCTGGTCACCCAGAGGCTGCAGACGATAATGGCGGACTGAAGGGATTCAGGTACGAGTCGCCATCGCGGTCCTGAGGCCCGGGGCCGTTGTCGTCTTTCAGGAATTTTTCGAACGCTTCAGCGCTCATGGGCCGTTCCAGCCAGAAGCCCTGCACCTGATCGCAGTTCAGGCTGCGCAACATGTCCAGTTGCGAGCGCGTTTCCACGCCTTCGGCCACCACCTCCATGTTCAGCGAGTGGGCCAGTGCGACGATGGCCGCCACGATGGCGCGCCCCTCCGCGCCGTGGGTATCCAGCCCGCTGGTGAAGAAGCGGTCGATCTTCAACTGCTGTACGCGGAACTGCTGCAGGTAGGCCAGGCTGGAATAACCGGTGCCGAAGTCGTCGATGGCGATTTCGAACCCGTAGTCATGAAACGCCGCGAGGGTCTGCGCCGTCAGCGCCGCATCCTGCATGGCCACTGTTTCGGTGATTTCGAACATGATGCGCGAGGGCGATATGCCCGCTCGCCTGACGATGTCGTGCATGGTCTGCACCACGTCCGGCTGGCGTAATTGCTGGGGCGAGAGGTTCACGGCCATTTTCACCGGCGTCTTTCCCTGCGCATCCCAGAGCCGCAGATGGCGGCATACCTCGCGCAGTACCCAGTTGCCGATTGCAATGATCTGGCCGGATCGTTCGGCTACGGGAATGAATTCTGCCGGCGTGAGCGATCCCAGTTCGGGATGGTGCCAGCGCAACAGCGCTTCGGCACCGGTCAGTGTCCGGCTGGCGCCCAGAAACTTGGGCTGAAAGTTCAGCGTGAAGCCGCCGTCGGCGAGGGTGTCCTGCAGCCCTTTCTGTATGAGCAGCATACGCGTGGCCTTCGCACCCATGCTCGGCTCATAGAAGCGGTAGGTGTTGCGACCGTCTTCCTTGGCGCCATACATGGCGATGTCGGCATTCTTGAGCAGGGTGTCCACGGTCTCGCCATCGCGCGGAAACATCGCAACACCGATGCTGGGCGTGATGCGCAGCGCGGTCGCACCCGCCACCAGGTCGGGCACCATTGCGCGCTCGATGGCTTTGCACAGGTCGATGGCGGCGTCCTCGCTGTCGCGATCCATGATCACGACGAATTCATCGCCGCCCAGCCGGGCGATGAACTCATGCCGTCCGGCAATCTGGCGCAGACGATCGGCAAAGGCGCGCAACATGGCGTCCCCCACCGTGTGGCCCAGCGAATCGTTGATGGACTTGAATCCGTCCAGATCCATGAACAGGACGGCCAGCCTGGCATCGCGTTCGCGGGCGCTGTGTATCTTGTTCTGCAGGGTCTCGACCAGCGAGGCCCGGTTGGGCAGGTTGGTCAGCTCGTCCTGGGTGGCCATGCGCAGTAACGCCATGTTGAGCTTGTCCAGCGAGCCGGTCAGCGTGCGTTGCGAGCGTACGTGACGGCTTTCCATGTCGGCGACCAGCAAGGTGACCATCAGGATGAGCAGGGTGGCGAATCCCACCAGCCAGGTCAGGGACGTCGTGTCCACGGCGCCTGCCGCCAGGCAGACGGCATTGTCGGCAAACCGCGCCGCATGCATGCCGCTGTAGTGCATGCCGGTAATGCCGAGGGCGAGAATGATCGATGCGCCGACCCGTTTGGTCAGCAGACGGCTTTGGGTTTCCAGCGACAGCGCGCTGGCCAGAGCCAGTGCGACGATGGAGGCAATGACCGCAATGGCCAGCGACAGGCCGACCCAAAACGGATCGTACGAGATGGCGGGCGACATCTGCATGCCTTGCATGCCGACGTAATGCATGCCCGCGATGCCGCTGCCCATCATGACGCCGCCCGCTATCTGCACCGGCCAGCCGAGCTTTGGGCGAGTCGCCAGCGAAAGCGCGAGAAACGACGCCAGAATGGCGATTCCCAGCGAAACGATGGTCGGCACGAGGGCATGACCCATGGGAATGGGTAGCGTGAACGCCAGCATGCCGATGAAGTGCATGGACCAGATGCCCACGCCCAGGGCGATGGCGCCGGCGGACAACCAGCAGTTCTGTGCGAACTTGCTGGTCGCGGCCGCAATGCGTGAGGTCAGGCTCAGCGCTGTATAGGCTGCCACGCAGGCAACGAGCAGCGAGAGTCCAACCGTCCAGAAATCGTAGAAGCCTTTCATGAGGCGCAGCAGGTCCCAGCTCTTGCAGCAATCGGCGCGATTTCGGATTCGAGCCCGGGCTTACGCGAAGAACGGGGAGTGTAACGTAGCATGGCGTGATGTGTTCTTCGGCAAAAGGGAACGTTGTCCGTTCAACACAGTCTGAGTCGTTGCCTATAATCCCAAGTGCGTGCACTTTGCCGTATTTTTGTTTTTGAATGAATCCTGCCGATGACCTCACTGCCTTCCATTGCGTCGCCCTCCCTGTCTTTCGCACGCAAGGCCGTCGCTAGCGTGCTTGCATGTGCGATGCTGGCAACGCCGCCTGCATTGCTGGCGCAAGCCGCACCGGCTGCGCCCGCTGCGTCAGCCACCCAGCCAGGTGCGCCCACTTCGCAGGTGCCCGCCACGGATGCGCGCAATGTCGTCCAGGTCAGCGATCTCTCCACCATTCCCGTGCCCGCCGTGGCTGCGCGGGCCTGGATAGCGGTCGATGTGAACAGCGGTCAGGTGCTGGCGTCCTCTGCGCCGGACACCAAGATCGAGCCCGCATCGCTCACCAAGATCATGACGGCCTATGTGGTCTTCAATGCGCTGGAAGAAAAGCGTCTGACGCTCGAGCAGCAGGTGCCGGTGTCGGAAACCGCCTGGCGCACTGGCGGTTCGCGCATGTTCATCGAGCCGCGCAAGCCTGTCACGGTGGACGAACTCAACCAGGGCATGATCGTGCAGTCGGGCAATGACGCCTCGGTCGCACTGGCCGAGGCTGTCGGGGGCAGCGAGGCGGCTTTCGCCACCCTGATGAACCAGGAAGCAGAGCGCCTGGGCATGAAGAATTCGCACTTCCTGAATTCGACCGGCTTGCCCAACCCGCAGCACATGACGTCGGTTCGCGACCTGGCTACGCTGTCGGCTCATCTGATCACCGATCACCCCGACTTTTTCCACTATTACAGCCAGAAAGAGTACACGTACAACAAGATCACGCAGGCCAACCGCAACCGTCTGCTGTTCGCCGATCCCAGCGTCGATGGCATGAAGACCGGACACACCGATGCCGCGGGCTACTGCCTGGTGGCGACCGCCAAGCGCGGTGACCGTCGCATCCTGACCGTGGTCGTGGGTACCGACAGCGAAGCGACGCGTGCGGAAGAAAGCCTGAAGCTGCTGAACTGGAGCTTCCAGAAC
>JAEYZR010000348.1 GCA_023427945.1 Pseudomonadota bacterium
CCCCCCGGCGGGGGGGGCCGCCCCCCCGCCGGCCGGCCCGCCCACCAGACTGTCTGCCGACAGGGCGATGGCGCTGACGAAAACCTTGAACGGCATCCGGTTGTGATCGAGCAGATCCCAATCCACCAGGCCCACCTGCACGGCGTTATACCCGAAGACGTCGCTGACGATTTCATCGATGCGCGCCTGCTCCCACCGGGCCGCGTATCGTCCCGGCGGGGTTTGCAGCCACTGGCCCAGCTCTACAATGGGTGCTGTCTCTTCGGTCACGCGATAGGTTCCTCATGGCGCACACTCATCATGCAATCCTCCCTGTTCCGGCTTTCTCGGACAATTACATATGGATGATCCGCCACGGCCAGTCCGCGGTCGTGATCGATCCGGGTCAGTCAGAACCCGTTGAGCAAGCCCTGCAGTCGCAGGGCCTGTCATTGGCCGCCATTCTACTCACCCACCACCACAACGACCATGTCGGGGGCGTGCAAGCACTGGTGAACCGATGGCAATGCAAAGTATGGGGGCCGGCCAGCGAGCGCTTGCCGCTGTGTGATGTCCGGCTGACGGAGGGTGATCGGGTCGAGTTGCCCGAACTGGAGATTTCGCTGGCAGTGCTGGACGTACCGGGGCACACCGCGGGGCACATCGCCTATGCCGGCGCTGCCGGGGGGCAACGCCATGTGCTGTTCAGCGGTGACACCCTGTTTGCGGGCGGCTGTGGGCGCATTTTTGAGGGCACCCCTGCGCAAATGTTTGAATCTTTGGGTAAATTACTGGCTTTACCGCTGGAAACAAGCGTTTTCTGTGGTCACGAGTACACTTTAGCGAACTTGCGCTGGGCACTGGCGGTCGAGGGCGATAACGCGAGTTTGCAAGAAGCATTCCTGAAAGCGCAGCAACTGCGCGAACAGGGGCTTCCGACCCTGCCCAGCACGATTGGCCTGGAGCGCGCCACCAATCCTTTCGCGCGCACACAGCAGCCGGCTGTCGCAACGGCAGCGGCAAGCTGGGCAGGCAAACCTTTGACCAATCCGGTCGAAGTATTCGGCACCTTGCGTGAATGGAAGAACAATTTCAAGTGACAACATGAATTTTTTACGCTCCCTGTTACCCGTTTTTCTCATCTTTCTGGCCGGCTGTGCTGGCACCGCACAACAGCCTGCGGGCAAGAATCTGGTCAAACAGCCGGGCTTCTCGGATCGCTATGTGGCGCGCGACACCTCGCGCACCATCGACCTCACCCATCCCCCCACCGATGCCTGGGAGCGCATCCGGCGCGGTTTCGCCATCCCCAACCTGGATGACGACCTCACGCAGCAATGGACCGAGTACTACGCCTCGCACCCGGAATCGGTCAAACGCATGTCCGAGCGGGCGGGCAAGTATCTTTACTACATCATCGAAGAGATCAATCGACGCGGCCTGCCCACCGAACTGGCGTTGCTGCCTTTCGTAGAAAGCGCCTACGATCCCGCAGCGCTTTCCCGATCCAGCGCCGCCGGCCTGTGGCAATTCATTCCCACCACCGGCACCCACTTCAACCTGAAGCAGGACTGGTGGCGCGACGAACGGCGCGACCCCATCGCCTCGACCAACGCCGCCCTGGATTATCTGGAATACCTGTTCAACATGCAGGGCGACTGGTATCTGGCGCTGGCGTCCTACAACTGGGGCGAAGGCTCTGTGCGCCGGGCGATGGGACGAAACAGCGACGCCGGGCTCCAGACCGATTACCTGTCCCTGACGATGCCGGCGGAGACGCGCAACTATGTTCCCAAGTTGCAGGCCATCAAGAATCTGATCGCCCATCCGGAAAAGTATGCGCTGACATTGCCGACGGTGGATAACGCGCCCTACTTCGTGACGGTGGGCAAGCTCGAAGACATCGATATCGACCTGGCTGCCCGCCTGGCCGAAATGCCGCTGACCGAATTCCGCGCGCTGAACCCGTCGTTCAACCGACCCCTCATTCGCGGCGAACACGCCCCCAGCCTGCTGCTTCCGGCCAACAAGCTCAACGTGTTCAAGGCCAACCTGAAGACATACGAAGGCAAGCTGGCGACGTGGGAAGTCTACAATTCGCGCCGTGGCGATTCCCTGGCTGCCATTGCCAAGCGTTTCAACGTCTCGGAAAACACCCTGCGCGAAATCAACGGGCTGGCTCGGGGTCGCAGGGCATCGCTGCCCGACACCTTGCTGGTGCCCGGTGCGGGCAACGTACAACTGGCTTCGCTGGAAACCTCCAGCCAGGCGCTGGATGCGGTGCAACCCGAGCGCGCCCGCGCCGTGGTCGCCGTGCCCGCCAAGGGCGAGGCCCGCAAACCCAACGTGCGCACCCACAAGGTGCGCCGGGGCGACACGCTGTTTGGTATCGCACGTCAGTACAACACCAGCGTGGATGCCTTGAAGGCCCTGAACAACATGAAAGGCAGCAGCCTGAAAGTAGGTAGCAGCCTGCGCATTCCAGGCACCAACGTTCGCGGCTGAGCGGCGGGCGCATCGAGGCTGCGTGCGTGAGGCTGCGGCATCTCACGTGTGCGGGGTGCGCCGCCTTTTGCTACGGATCCGCCAGCGCTCTAGAATAAGGCCCTGATCATTGTCACCATGAGGCCGGTTTCGCCGGCTTCTCGTCTATCAAGGGACACAACATGGGTTTTCTCGCAGGTAAGCGCATCCTCATCACGGGCGTCATCTCCAATCGCTCCATCGCCTATGGCATCGCTCGCGCCTGCCACAATCAGGGTGCCGAACTGGCGTTCACCTATGTTGGCGACCGCTTCAAGGATCGCGTGACCGAATATGCTGCCGAGTTCGGCAGCGACATCGTGTTGCCCTGCGACGTTGCCGAAGACAGCCAGATCGACGATGCCATGACCGCCCTGCGCGCACGCTGGGATGGCCTGGACGGGCTGGTCCACTCCATCGGCTTCGCACCGCGCGAATCGATTGCCGGCGATTTCCTGGAAGGTCTTTCGCGCGAGTCGTTCCGCATCGCCCACGACATCTCGGCCTACAGCTTTCCGGCACTGGCCAAGGCCGCCCTGCCCTTGCTGCAGGGCCGCGCCTCGTCTGTGCTCACGCTGACCTACCTGGGCGCCGAAAAAGTGGTGTCCAACTACAACACGATGGGACTGGCCAAGGCGTCGCTGGAGGCCAGCGTGCGTTATCTGGCAACCGCCCTGGGCCCGCACGGCATTCGTGCCAACGGCATCTCTGCCGGTCCGATCAAGACGCTGGCCGCCAGTGGCATCAAGGATTTTTCGTCCATCCTGAAGTATGTCGAAGCCAATGCACCGCTGCGCCGCAACGTCACCATCGATGACGTGGGCAACGTGGCCGCCTTCATGCTGTCCGAACTGGCCGCTGGCGTGACCGGGGAAATCACCCACGTGGATGCCGGCTTCTCGACCGTCATCCCGGGCATGGAAGGCTAACAGCCGCTCCACCGACGCGACACTGCCGCCAGGCGGTGCGCGTACGGTCAGAACAGGCCAACCGTCCGGCACCTTTCCGCCGGGACACATCCTGTTGCCCACCTCCACAATGCCCGTGCAACTATCCGATTCCGTGTGCGTCTGACCAGGCCCTGAACACGCAAGAGGTCTTCGTGAGCACACGTCAACTATTGGATCAACTCCTGCAGCAGGGCCAATCCCTGGTGCGCAGCGCGACCGCCGGCACCACAGGTTCGGCGGCTGGCTCAGGCCTGGGTGGTCTGGGCGACAGGCTGGGCGACCTGCTCGGGGGTGGCAACGCCCAGGCGGGAGGCCAGCGTGAGCAGACCGGCGCAGGCAGTGGCCAGGCATCGGGTGGCTCGCTGGGTTCGATGCTGTCCGGTTTCGGCGGCGGCGCCCTCAGTGGCGGTGCCTTGGGGCTGCTTTTGGGCAACAAGAAGTTGCGCAAGGCGGGCGGCAAGGTTGCCATGTATGGCGGCATGGCCGCGCTGGGCGTCCTGGCCTACAAAGCCTATGGCAACTGGCAGGCCCAGCAGGGCTCCAATGCGCCTGCCGGCGAACCCCAAACCCTGGACCGCCTGCCCGCCCCTGAAGCGGAACGTCACTGCACCGCGGTGTTGACGGCAATGGTGGCAGCGGCAAAGGCCGATGGGCACATCGGCGACGAAGAGCGTGCCTTGCTGCAGCAAGAGTTGGCCAAATTGTCAGTGGATGAATCCGACCGCACCTGGCTGCAGGGCGAACTGGAAAAGCCCCTGGATCCCGCCACTGTCGCGCGTGCCGCCACAACGCCCGAGATGGCTGCCGAAATGTACCTGGCGAGTGTGCTGATGGTGGACGAGGAAAGCTACATGGAGCGCGCCTACCTGGATGAGTTGGCACGCCAGCTCAAGCTCGATCCGGCGCTCAAGGAACAACTGGAAGCGCAGATCCGCTCGATGGCATGACGCGTTCGACGCGCCGCTGACGCTGGGCGCCCCGGCCCCTCCTCAGTCAGCCAGCGCTTCCTTGGCGGCCTGCTCGGGCGTCAATCCTTCGTAGAACTGATCGGTAAACCATTCGGCCTGTTCCTCTATGTGATCCTGCGCTTCACGCAGGGTCGCACCGGCTGCCACCAGAAAGCCTTCTACTTCGGTACACCACTGGATCAGTTCAGCGGTCTCGGGATCGATCTCGTTTTTCTTGGCCATGTATTACTCCACGTTCTCCGGGCTAAGGCGAGATCATAACGCTGTCCAATGCGCGCCGCCGTCCGGTTGGAATGGCGGTGAGCCCTGGCTTAGAATCGTCCGGATCACGGGCGCATGCCCGCCGCAGTCCAAGCATGCTGGCAAACCAGCACGGAATACTCATGTCACCAGACCTACGCGCACACGCCCCCGCCACCGCACGCAATCGCGACGCCATTCTGGCTGTTCTGCGCGACATTCTGCCCGCCGCCGCGTCGCCGCAGTCCCCATCGACAAGCACCGCGCAACAAGGAACGGTCCTGGAAATCGGCAGTGGGTCGGGCGAGCATGTCGTGTATTTCGCCGGCCACTTCCAGCACCTCGACTGGCTGCCCACCGAAGCGAGCGAGGACGGCCTGGACTCCATCAAGGCGTGGCTGGCGCACAGCCCGGCCGACAATATCCTGCCGCCCATCGCACTGGACGCCAACGTGCAGCCCTGGCCCTTGACGCGGGCCACCGCCATTCTGGCGATCAACGTCATTCATTACTCGCCGTGGGAAACGACCCACGCCCTGCTCGATGGCGCGGCGCGCACCCTGACGCACGACGGCGTGCTTTATCTGTATGGCCCCTATCGCCGCGATGGTGTCCACACGGCGCCCAGCAATGAGGCATTCGACGCCTGGCTCAAGGCTCGCAACAGCGCGTTTGGCGTGCGTGACCTTCAGGCCGTCGAATCACTGGCCCGCGAACGGGGGCTTGCGCTGGACCAGGTGGTCGACATGCCCGCCAACAACCTCAGCCTGGTTTTCCGACGCATGGATTGAACAGCATCAGGTCACGGGCGCGGGATTGAACAGCGCCAGCGCATTGTGCAGCTTCCACTGCTCGGCCCAGGTTTTCTTGCGGCCACTGGCCACGTCCAGCATCATCTGGAACATGTCCCAGCCAACGTCGGCGATGCTTTTCTCGCCGGTGGCGATGGCGCCGGCGTTGATGTCCATCAGGTCGTGCCAGCGACGTGCCAGATCGTCACGCGTGGCCACCTTGATCACTGGCACCGCAGCCAGGCCATAAGGCGTGCCCCGGCCCGTGGTGAACACATGCAGATTCATGCCGGCGGCCATCTGCAAGGTGCCGCATATGAAATCGCTGGCGGGCGTGGCCGCGTAGATCAGCCCTCGGCTGCTCAACTTTTCCCCGGGTGCAAGCACGCCGGAAATCGGCGAACTGCCCGACTTGACGATAGACCCCATCGCCTTTTCGACGATGTTGGAAAGGCCGCCGCGCTTGTTGCCCGGCGAGGTGTTGGCGCTGCGGTCCACACGGCCTTTCTCCAGATAGGCGTCGTACCAGGCCATCTCGCGAATCATGGCTGCCGCCACTTCGGGCGTGGTTGCGCGTGAGGTCAGCTGATCGATGCCATCGCGCACCTCGGTCACTTCCGAGAACATGACCGTGGCACCGGCACGCACCAGCAAGTCGGTACAGAAGCCCACCGCCGGGTTGGCCGTCACCCCGGAAAACGCGTCGCTGCCCCCGCACTGCACACCCACCACCAGCTCGCTGGCCGGCACGGTCTCGCGCTTGCGGGCATTCAGGCGCATCAGATGCGTTTCAGCCTGCCGCATGATGGATTGCACCATCGACATGAAGCCCACGTGTTCGTCATCCTGCAGGCAGACGACATCCAGCGGCTCGCTCGCCGCGTTGCCCGGGCGGCGCATCTGCTCTTCGACCAGTGCGATGGTGCCCGGCGGCATCAGGCGCTCCGGTTGCAGCTTTTCACAGCCCAGGCTGACCAGCATCACCTCGCCACCGAAATTCGGATTCAGGCTGACATTGCGCAAGGTGCGAATCGGAATGTCCGCATCGCTCGCATCGATGGCCACGCCACAGCCATAAGTGTGAGCCAGTGCCACCACGTCATCGACGTTGGGATACCTGGGCAGCAGTTCTGCCTTGATCCGTTGCACCGCAAAATCGGTCACCCCCGCCACGCATTGCACAGTCTGCGTGATCGCCAGGATGTTGCGGGTGCCCACCGAGCCGTCGGCATTGCGATAGCCCTCGAACGTATAGCCTTCCAGTGCGGGCTGGGGCTCGGGCTTGACGGTCGCGATAGGCAGGCCTTCCAGCCCAAGCGCCTGGGGCATGCGCAAGGTTCTTTCATTCACCCAGGAGCCGGCGACAATCGGTTTGAGCGCATAACCGATCACGACGTTGTAGCGCCTGACTTCGCCATCCTGCGCAATATCGGTGAGCGCAACCTTGTGTCCCTGCGGCACTTTTTCCACCAGCGTCAGGCCACAGGGGAAACGGGTACCCGCAGGCAGGCCCCCGTCGTTGACCACGATCGCCACGTTGTCCTGCTCGTTCATCATGATGTAGAGCGGCGCACGCTCAGGCACTGCCCCATCGGACGGCTGGAGCACCGTTGCACAGGCCGTGGCGGGATCTCTCGATTCAGTCATGGTCAACACCTTTATTCAGTCATGCCCGTTTGCCGACTTCGGCGGTTTCACGGGTCCAGGCAAGCGCCTGTTCGCTCAGGCTCAAGCCCAGGCCAGGGCGGGTCGGTACCAGCATTCTGCCATCCTTGATCTCCAGCCGTTCGTTGAACAGCGGCTCAAGCCAGTCGAAGTGCTCGACCCACGGCTCCGTGGCATACACGGCGCCCAGGTGCACATGCAGCTCCATCGCGAAATGCGGGCCCAGGCTCAACCCTGCCGATTCAGCCTGCGCAGCGATTTTCAGGAACGGCGTGATGCCGCCCACGCGCGGGGCATCGGGCATCAGGTAATCGGCTGCGCGGTGGCGGATCAGCTCCGCGTGTTCGGCAGCGCTCACCAGCATCTCGCCCGTGGCAATGGCGGTGTCGAAATTCGCGGCCAGCGCGGCATGGCCTTCAAAGTCATAGGCGTCCAGCGGTTCCTCGATCCACACCAGATTGAACTGTTCGAAGACGCGGCACATGCGCTGCGCCGTGGGGCGATCCCACTGCTGGTTGGCATCGACCATGAGCGGCATGTCGTCGCCGAACTGCTTGCGCACGGCCTCTACCCGACGCACGTCCAGGGCACGGTCGGGCTGGCCGACTTTCAGCTTGATGCCGCCGATGCCGCGCTCGCGCGATGCCTGTACGTTCACCAGCAACTGCTCCAGGGGCGTGTGCAGAAAACCGCCCGACGTGTTGTAGCACTGGACGGAATCGCGCTGCGAGCCCAGGAACTTCGACAACGACAGCCCGGCACGACGCGCCTTCAGATCGTACAAGGCCACGTCGAACGCGCCTATGGCCTGTACCGACAGTCCGCTGCGCCCCACCGACGCGCCCGCCCAGCACAGCTTGGTCCAGATCTTCGAAATATCGCTGGGATCCTCGCCGAGCAAGGCTGGCGCAATCTCCTTGGCGTGAGCGAACTGCCCCGGCCCGCCAGCGCGCTTGGAATAGCTGAAACCCAGCCCGCGGTGGCCATCGCGCGTTTCGATCTGCACGAACAGCATCGCGATTTCGGTCATGGGCTTCTGTCGGCCCGTCAGCACCTTGGCATCGCTGATGGGCTGGGACAGGGGCAGATAGCACGAGGACAGACCTACCCAGGTGATCTGGTCGTTCGATGAGGTGGAGTGCGTCATGTCAGTATGGCTCAACGTTTATTCAATGGAGATGTTTCCGGCTTCGATCACCTGCTTCCAGCGCGCATATTCTTTCTGCTGGAACTGCTTGAACTGCTCAGGTGTGTTGGCCACGATCTCGAACCCGATGGACGTGAACTGATCACGCACCTTGGGGTTGTTCAACGCCTGCACAAAAGCCTCGTTGGACTGTTTCAGGATTTCGGGCGGCAGGCCCTTGGGCGCCACGACCGCCTGCCACGAGGCCACTTCCACGTTCTTCACGCCCGCTTCGGCAAGCGTGGGCACATCCGGCAGGACCGGCGAGCGCTTGGGGCTGGTCACAGCCAAAGCGCGCATCTTGCCGGCGTTGATGTACTGCACGACCGAGTTCACGTTCTGGAACGAGGCATCCACCTGCCCGCCGATCAGATCCGTGTGGGCTGGCGCGCCGCCCTTGTAGGGGATGTGCAGACCCTTGGTGCCCGTCTGCTGCCAGAACAGCTCTGCCGTCAGATGGTCGCTGGAACCATTGCCGGCCGATGCGAACGTCATGCGTCCGGGATTGGCTTTCTGGTAGGCGATGATGTCGGCCACGCTCTTGTGCGGCGAGTTTTCCGGGACCACCAGGACGTTGGGCGACTGAACCGCCACGGTGATCGCGTCGAAATCGTTCTGGGCGTCGTAGGGCAGCTTCTTCATCAGGTGCGGCACGATCACCAGCGGGCCCAGCGAAGTCACCAGAAAGGTGTAGCCGTCGGGCGCTGCGCGGCTCACGGCGTTGGCGCCGATCGTACCCGTGGCGCCAGGACGGTTGTCGATCAGGACCGGCTGCTTGAGCGCCCCCGTCATGATGGGGCTGACCGCACGCGCCACCTGGTCGGTCGAACCGCCCGGAGGGAACGGCACCACCAGGGTCACCGCCTTGTCCGGCCAGGCATAGGCCGACATGGACGACAGGGAAAGAACGGCGAACGAACAAGCAGCCAGCATTTTTCTCATGATGTCTCCAACCGAATGACAACGTTGTCATTCCTGATTTGTTTTAAGGGCAGCATCCTGAGAACACTGCCCGGTATTGCGGGTGTCATGTCCCGACGTGGCGAAATGATATCGTTGTCATTTCACAGGGTCAAGCGCCAATAGCGTCTCGTTTCCCCTTAAGATTGCGCTCATGAACGCCCCCATTCGCGCCAAAGGCGCCACGCTGCACGACGTTGCCCAGGCCGCCGGAGTCTCTCTGATCACGGCCTCGCGTGCACTGAGCAAACCGCAGATCGTCTCGGAAAAAACCATCGCCCGCGTCCAGCAGGCGGTGCAGGCGACCGGCTACATCCCCAACCTGCTGGCTGGCGGGCTGAAGTCCCGCCGCAGCCTGATGGTGGCCGGTATCGTGCCGGCGCTGTCGGTTTCGCAATTCCTGCCCACCGTGCAAAGCCTCACCACCGAGCTTTGCGAGGCAGGCTATCAGCTGATCCTGGGACAGACCAATTACGATGCGGACCAGGAGGACACGGTCTTGAGCGCCATGATCGGCCGCCAGCCTGACGGCATCGTGGTGACCGGGCTGGTGCAATCGGACAAGGCACGCGCACGCCTTGCGGCGTCGGGCATTCCTGTCGTCGAGACCTGGGACCTGACGCCTGACCCGGTGGACATGGTGGTCGGCTTTTCGCACGACGCCGTGGGGCGCGAGGTGGGCGAGTATTTTCGCAGACGAGGCTGGCAGCACGTGGGCGTGGCCAGCGGCGACGACCATCGTGCCTTGCTGCGTCGCGACGGTTTTGTCGCCGCGCTGGGGCGCGAGGTGCCTACCGCGCTGGTGCAGGCGCCCAGCAGCCTGGCGCTGGGACGCCAGGCCCTGCGCGACCTGCTGCACGCCGAGCCTCGCCTGGAGGCGGTGTGCTGCAGTTCCGACCAGCTCGCCAACGGCGTGCTGGTC
>JAEYZR010000356.1 GCA_023427945.1 Pseudomonadota bacterium
CCACCACCCTGCCCATCCAGACCAACGACCCTCTGCTCTCCAACGTCAAGTTGCGTCAGGCGATCGCCGCGTCACTCAATTACGCCGAACTGGTCGAGGGCGTGACCTATGGTCTGGCTCAACCCAACAACTCGCTGGTGCCGGTGTCTTCGCCCTACTACTCTGCCGCACATAAAAAAGGATTCACGCATGACCCGGCTGCGGTCAAGCGACTGTTGCGCGAGGCGGGCTACAAGGGTGAGCGTATCGTCATTTCGACGAACAAGCGCAACCTTCCCAACTTCGAGGCCGCGGTCATTGCTCAGGCCATGATGCAGCAGGCCGGCATCAACGCCGATATCGAAGTGCTGGAATGGGGTGCGCAGCAGGACCGCTGGCAGAAAGGCAATTACCAGGTGATGTCGTTCTCCTACTCCAGCCGCATGGATCCGGCGTTGAGCTATGAAGCCGTGATGGGAGACAAGACCACCCAGCCGCGCAAGCTGTGGGATGAGCCGAATGCCCTGGCGCAGCTCGACGCACTCTTCAAGGCATCCGAGCCATCGGAGCGTCAACCCATCATCGACGATCTGCACGCACGCATGCTCGAGCAAGTGCCCGTCATTCCGATTTTCAATACCCTGAGCACTGGTGCCTATCGCAAAAACGTGGTGGGCTTCGAGTCGACCGTGTTCGGTATGCCCCAGGTCTGGGAAGTTTCGAAACGGTAGATGTCATGACACAAACGCTGTATTTGCTGGGCGACATCAACTTCAAGGGCGTGGATGCCGGTACGCCAGCACTGCAGGCCATAGCACCCACGATCCGCGATGCCAATCTGGTGTTCGCCAATCTGGAGTGCTGCCTGTATGCCCCCGACGAAAGTGAAAGCGAACGCCGGGGCTTCTACGCCGACCCCGCCCATGCCGGCACGTTGCGAGCGGCCGGCATACAGGCTGTTGGCCTGGCCAACAACGTGAACGTGGGCCGCGCAGCGGTTGCCTCGGCCTTGGGCGTGCTACATGCCGAGGGCATTGCCACTGTGGGTGCGGGGCTTGACGCTGCCGCGGCCTCGGCACCGCTCGTGCTGGAGCGCGATGGTGTTCGATACGGCATCCTTCAACGCACGGCGGTCTATTGGCCCGACGGCCATGTGGCCACCGAACGTCACCCGGGCGTCGCGGTGATCGATGGATTCACGGCATATCGTCCACGACTCGACAGCCAGGCGGCGCGAACCCGCCCGGGTGTGCCCCCAGAGGTGCTCACGTGGGCATGTCCCCGATCACTCAGCGATTACCGCCGTGACGTGGCCGCGCTGCGCGCCGAGTCAGACGTGGTGATCGCGTCGCTGCATTGGGGCTACCGCCGGGAAGTGCTGGACTATCAGCGCGAGTACGCCCATGCGGCAATCGATTCAGGTGCCGATGTGGTGTTCGGCCATGGCCCCCACATGATCCTGCCGGTCGAGTCCTACCGCGGCAAACCCGTTTTCTATGGCGCAGGCAATTTCTCCTTCAAGCAGGCCCATGGCGACGATATGCACCACGAATGGGTGGGCAGCATGTTGCGCATCACGGTCGAAGAGGCCCGGATTGCGTCGATCGAGATCGAGTTCGTGACCCGCGATGCCGCAAACCGCACGATCGTGCTGCCACTGACGGCTCCTGCCGCCGCCACCCATGCGCACGATTTGATCAACGATTCGGCCGCCTTGGGCGCGCACTGGCGCGAACACGATGGCCGCCTCTCTCTCTTACTGGATTGATATGGACCAAACGCCTTTTCCCCTGATTTCGATTTCCGGTGCGCCCCATGCCCGTGGCCTTCAATATGGACAGGCCACGCCCGAGCGCATTGCACACAGCGCACGCCATTACCGTGCGGAGCTCGACCGTATTGGTACCTCCGCGGCCGACCAGACACGTCTGATCGAAGAGTGCACCGCCGCCATCGCCAGTTTCGAGCCTGACCATATCGAGGAAATGCGCGGGATCGCACAAGGATCCGGCGTCTCGTTCGATGACGTGGTGCTGATCAATGCACGCACGGAAGTCATTGCCAAGGCCAGGCTGCAACGCAACATCGAGGCGCTGGACCCGGCCGACGGTGAATGCACCGCCGCCCTGGTCTCGCCCAGCCGCAGTGCCACTGGCAAGCTCATCCAGGCCCACAACTGGGACTGGGACCCCGATGCACGGGACAGCACGATCGTTCTGCGCGTCACGCTTGAGTCCGGGCTGGTCCTGATGACGATCGTCGAGGCAGGCGGCCTGGCGCGTCATGGTGTGAACTCCGCCGGAATCGGCATGACGGGTAACTACCTGAGCTGCGATCGCGACTACACAAAAACCGGCGTGCCCTTGAGTTCCATACGGCGGGCTGCCCTGTCCCAGGAACACGTGGCCATCGCCATGAAGTTGCTGGCCGCCACACCCAAATCGTGTTCGAGCAACATGATCGTGACCCAGCACGGATGGGCGATCGATTTCGAATGTGTTCCCGACGAAAGCTTCCCGCTCATGCCAGAGAACGGCATCCTGACGCACTCGAATCACTTCATGAGCGAAGTGGCCCAAACGAAGGTGCGTGAAGCCGGCATGAAAAACGCCGTGGACACGTTTTATCGGGCATCGCGCACCCGGGAGCTTCTTGAAGCATGCGGTGAAAAGATCACCGAGGATGACGTCAAGCGGGTACTCGCCGATGACTGGGCCACACCGTATTCGATCTGCCGGCCGCCGCGCGGCACGCTGACCGGAGGCCGCAGCGCGACCGTGGCAACGTTCTTCGTCGATGGCGAGGCCGGCACGATGGACATCGCGGTCATGCCCTCTTTCGGCCAGACGTTTACACGGTATGCCTTGTTCGATGAGGTGTCGCGATGATGCGCTCGACCAAGGCGACACGCAACGCCGTCAGCCGATCCACGCGTACATCCCTGCCCAAGTGGATGCTGGGCGCGGCCGCCGGACTGGTGCTGGGCCTGTCGGGCGCACAGGCCCGACCGCTCAATCTGGTGCTCAACGCCGACATGCGCAGCAGCAATCCAGGGGTGAATCGCGACGGGAATACCGATGGCATCATGCTCAACATCGTCGAAGGCCTGGTCGGTTACGGCAAGGACGGTCGCGTCAAGCCGGTCCTGGCAGAGAAAATCGAGACTTCCGACGACGGGCTGACCTATACCTTCCGACTGCGCCAGGGCGTGACCTTTCACAATGGCGCGCCGATGACCTCGGCCGATGTGCTCTGGAGCTGGCAGCGTTATATGCAGCCTGCCACCGAGTGGCGCTGCCTGTCGGAGTTCGATGGTCGCAACGGCCTGAAAGTCGAAAAGGTCGGCGCGCCGGATCCCCGGACCTTCGTCATGACGATCAACAAGCCGCATGCGCTCTTCCTGGACTCGCTGGCGCGCACCGATTGTGCGATGGCGGCGGTGATCCATCCGGACTCGGTGGCCGAGAACGGCAGTTGGAAGGCGCCCGTGGGCACCGGCCCGTTCAAGCTTGATCGCTGGGTTCGTGGGCAATATCTGACGCTCAAGCGGTTCGATGCCTATGTTTCGCCACCGGGCGACAAACCCGACGGCGGCGCAGGCAAGAAGATCCCCCTGATCTCGGATGTGCGGGTCAGTGTGGTCGCCGACGCCTCGACCATCAAGGCCGGACTTGCCTCAGGCGCACTGGATATCTCCAAGGTACAGAACATCGATGTCGCAGAGCTGAGCAAGAACAAGAATCTTGCGATTGCCGAAGACTTGACCGGCGGGCGCAACGCCATTCTGTTCCAGACGCAGGATCCGCTTCTCGGTTCGGTGACGATGCGTCGCGCCATTGCAGCCGCGCTGGACGTCCCGCAACTCGTATCGATGGTGTCCGACGGCAAGGCCACGCCTAACAGCTCCGCGGTCAAGACGGGGTCGTTCTACTACGATGCAGTGCAGGCGACGAGCCACGCCTACGACCCTGCCCTTGCCCGCCGTTTGCTGAAGGAATCCGGCTACAAAGGTGAACGGCTGAAGATCACGACGAACAATCGGGAAAACATGCCGAGCCTGAACATCGCGATCGTGATGCAGCAGATGTTGCGCGAGGTCGGCATCGAATCCGACATCGACATCGTCGAATGGGGTACGCACATGGACCGGTTCCTCAAAGGGAACTATCAGATGATGGTTCACAGCTACTCGTCGCGCATCGACCCGTCACTCAGTTACGAGCACTTCACAGGACCGAAGGACAAGCAGCCCCGCAAGGTCTGGGACAACCCTCAGGCCCAGGCCATGCTCGAAGAGTCGATGACGGTGTCCGACAGCAAACGCCGCCAGTCCCTGTTCGATGACATGCATCGACTGATGCTGGAAGATGTGCCACTGATCATCCTGTTCAACACCCTCGATCCGTGGGCGATGTCCAGCAAGGTCAAGGGGTTCGAGCCCTGGGAAGGCAGCCCCCCGCTGTGGGGAGTGACCCTGGCCGAATAAGTGGCCGTGCCTGTTCCCCTGTAACACCCCCAACTAGACCGCGACAAGCACTGGCTGCTTCGTCGCGGCAGTTGTTTCCCTGTACCGGCACCGAGATGCCGGGCCCCCCAGCCTCGCAATCACCCTCGCGAGCCTGGAAAACGGCACATTCTTCCTTTGCTGCCCACAACACGTGCCATACCGGTGGCACGGCGTCCAAGGCACTGGGTGTCGTTTGAAAACCCGTCTGAGCCATCCCACTGCGCGCCCAGCGCCTCCCTGTTGCGTCAGCACGCCAGGATGGGGTTTGCGTCACAGCACTGTCACAGCATTTAGGCATATTGCGCATATGTGCACTTTTTTGCATTTGAACTGACGGGTTCATATGCATGAACGCGCACCCTGATGACCGGCAGGCCAACCGCGACCTCACTTCCGGAATACCTCTCATGAATGCGACTTACCGTTTGCCCCGCGCACTGGGTAGCGGCCTGTTTGCCGCTTGTCTGGCACTCGCTGGCTGCGGCGGGGACGATGACAGTTCAGACACTGCGCCACTGCCTCCACCCACCACGCCAGAGCCCACGCCTACCCCGACACCGCCGGTTTCCGACATTGCCGCCCAGCGGGCGTTGGTGATCGATATGGACGGGCTTTCCTACGAGTCATTACAGGACGCCATCTCTCAAGGGCGCGCCAAGAGCCTGCAAGGCATGCAGGTCGTGCCTGCGTGGACGGGCGGACGCAGCCGCACGTTCACTGAACAACCCACTACGGGTAGACCCAGTTGGGCCAGCCTGCTGACCAGCCAATGGAGCTGGCGCCATGGCATGAACTGGGAGCAGGATGACACGGCACTGAAAGCGCCTACCCTGTTTGCAACACTGCGACAGTCACGCACGGATGTACGCACGGCGGCAATCGGAATGCGCACACAATACGTCAGTCTTTTGCGACCTGATGCAGACACAGGTGCGATCAATACGCTGACCGACTGTTCTGAACAGACTGAATCGACCGACTGTGTCGTGAACCAGGCGGGTCAAATGGTCAACGAGGGCTATGACCTGACGGTGGCCCAATTGAACGCAGCGGCACCCACGCCGGCACAGGCGGTGGCTGCCATGGACTCAGCCATCGGCCAGCTGCGTGCACGGCTCGATGCGCGACGGGTGACACATCCCAAGGAATCCTGGCTGGTCATTCTGACGACGGGATATGGCGCAGACCGATATGGTTCTGCCAACGGTTCGCAAGCTGTCGACAGCAAGACAATTTTCATCGCAAGCAATGTCGAGCTCGGCGCGCTTGGCACAGATGCTGCAGCGCCCAAAACCACCTCCGAACTCTACGCCAAGGCATCCATCATCGACATCGCACCAACGGTGCTTCGTCACTTGGGCGTACCGCTGAACGTGGAAAGCTACCCGTACGAAGGTCAGATGCTGCAGGCAGCGCTTGCCATTCGAGACACCGCGTTCAAGCCGGGCGAAGACAAGGCAAGCCTGGAGCTGTCGTGGCACATCGAAGGTACCGCCGCCCAGCCGCTGCGTCTGCTGCGCGATGGTCAGGAGATCGCCGTACTGGCGCCCGACGCGCGTACCTATGTCGATGACACTCTCCCGGCCACGCAGGATGGCCGCCACGAATATCGCTACACGCTGGCCGCAGGCGAGGTTGCGACATCGTGGTCGGCACGTATCGACTACGTCGCACCGATGCCGCTGGCCAGCACGCTCACCAACGGCCTGCAAAGCTACTTCAGTTTCGATGGCGGCACACGTGGCGACGCGAAAGGCCTGTCGACGCTGCGCCCGTGGGACGCGAACGCAGAGGGTGGCAAGTCACTCGCGCAGGACAACTTCCTGGGCAAATGGACCGGACAGGCCTGGCGCGTGGACACCAGTGTCGTGGGGGCAAACGGCGTGGCGGGTTACCGCCTGCGCCAGAACGCCGGCGACATCACGGACAACCTGCAGTTCACCGTGGGATTCTGGTTGCGCAGCAACGGCATGTGCGCACGCAACCTGAGCAACGGCGTGCCAGTGCTGTCCAACAAAAACTGGAACAGCGGCGGCAATCCGGGTATCACCATCGGGCTCTGGAATGGTTGCGAAATCCGGTTCAACCTCGGAGGTTCGGGCCGTATCGACAACTCGGGTTATGCGCTCACCGATGAGCAGTGGGCCTATGTCGCCCTGGTTGTCGATCGCGTTGCCAACACGTTCACGAGCTACGTGTTCGATCCGGTCAAAGGCGAGCAGATCAAGCGCGCAACGTTCAGCACCGCACTGGGTAATTTCGCGCCTGGCCTGGGCAACGGCTTCTCGCTGGCCGAAGACGGCACCGGTGCGTACATCACGAACGAAAACAGTGCTGGCTCACCCCGTGGCCAGCTCGACTTCAATGAGCTCGCGTTGTGGAACCGCGTGTTGAGTGCCGAAGAGTTGACCTCGGTTTACCGCGCCGGCCGACCGCTGAGCACCCTGCTGCCCTGAACGACGCTCCCCACATACTGGACCGATCACCATGACATTTCCCAAAAACTCCCGCAACTGGACTGCCCTTGCGCGTGTTGCAGCCGCATTAGCGCTTGCGAGCATGCTCGCAGCATGTGGAGGTGACGGCGACGACCGTCCGTCCGAACAGCCGACTCAACCCGGCGAGCCCGGCACCCCCGGTGAGCCCGGCCAACCGGGTACCCCCGAGCCCGCGCCGCTACTGCGCTGCGCCCCATGACCCGTCCCGACACTCCTATCAAGCTGATCAAAATGACCGACATTTCCAGACGCAAGTTCCTGCGCGCCAGCGCGGGCACCGCAGCTTCTGCTGCCGCACTGAACCTCTTTCCCCCAAGCATCCGACGCGCGTTGGCGATTCCTGCCAACAACCGCACGGGTACGATCCGCGATGTCGAGCATGTCGTCATCCTGATGCAGGAGAATCGCTCCTTCGACAACTACTTCGGCACGTTGCCGGGTGTGCGCGGCTTCGGCGACAGGCACACCATTCCGGTTCCCAATGGCCTGAATGTGCTGCAGCAGCTCAATGCCGAGGGCAAGCCTATCCTCCCGTACCACCTTGATCAGCGCAGCGGCAATGCGCAACGCGTCAGTGGTACGCCGCACTCGTGGATCGACGCGCGTGACGCCTGGAACAAAGGCCGCATGTTTGAATGGCCGCGCTACAAGCAGCAGCAGTCCATGGGTTACTACACGCCGCAGGAACTGCCTTTCCAGACAGCACTGGCCGACGCATTCACGCTGTGCGACGGCTACTTCTGCTCACTGCACGGCGGCACCAACTCGAACCGTCTGTTCCACTGGAGTGGCACGAATGGCTCGACCGTCAATGACGGCCGCTCCGTGGTCAACAACGTGTGGGATGGGCTGGACAGCACCACCGACCTGAACACCACGGGTTTTGCCTGGACAACCTATCCTGAACGTCTGGAAGCGGCCGGTGTGAGCTGGATGGTCTACCAGAACATGCCCGACAACTTCACCGACAATCCGCTGGTAGGCTTCAAACAGTATCGAAAAGCCAATCTGGATTCGGGCAAGCCCGTCTACCACAACCGCAACAACGCGCAGAATCCACCCTACGATGCAGCCAGCGACAATGTGGGCAACCCGCTGTACAAGGGCATCGCCAACACCATGCCCGACGGCGGATTCCTGGAAAGCTTCAAGACCGATATCGCTGCCGGCAACCTGGCGCAGGTGAACTGGATCATGGCCCCGGCGGCCTACTCCGAGCATCCCGGCAGCTCCAGTCCAGTGCAGGGCAGCTGGTATATCCAGGAAGTGCTCGATGCGCTGACCGCTAATCCCGAAGTGTGGAGCAAGACTGTTTTCATCATCAACTTTGACGAAAACGACGGCTACTTCGACCACTACCCGCCGCCCTGCGCACCATCGCTCAAGGCCTTCGATCCGACCGACGCATACGGCAAGACCACACTCACGCCCGAGCAGATGCAGACCGAGTACTACATCAAACAGCCGATCGCAGGCACCAACATGCCCTCCCCGGACGGCGATTGCTACGGCCCAGGGCCGCGGGTGCCCATGTTCGTGGTGTCGCCGTGGAGTCGGGGCGGCTGGGTGAACTCCCAGCACTTCGATCACACGTCGGTGTTGCGCTTTCTGGAGGCGCGCTTCGGCGTGGAAGAAACCAACATCAGCCCATACCGTCGTGCGGTCTTCGGCGACCTCACTTCGACACTGAATTTCGCCACGCCCAATGACGCACCGCTCGATACGCTTGCCGGGCGCAAGACCCGGCTGGACGCCGACGCCCTGCGTGCCATGCAGGAGAGCCTGAGCCAGGTGGCGCTGCCCTCCCCGCAGTCGTTGCCCCGTCAGTCGCCAGGTACGCGCCCCTCACGGGCACTGCCCTACGAACTGCATACCAGCGCGCGGACCGATCTGTTCGGCGGCACAGTACGGCTCATCTTCGCGAACACCGGCACGCAAGCAGCCGTGTTCCACGTCTACGACAAACTGAACCTGGATCGTGCCCCAAGTCGTTATATGGTGGAACCCGGCAAGCAGTTGGACGATGTCTGGAATGTGACGACCGACAACGGCGGGCGCTATGACTTGTGGGTGCTGGGTCCCAACGGTTTTCACCGGGGCTTCACGGGAGATCTCGCCCAGCAGCGTAATACCGAGGCGCCCGATCCTGAAGTGCGCGTATGCTACGAAATTACCAAGGGAAATCTGGAAGTCACGCTGATGAATGCATCGTCCGCCGCCGCGCGGCTGCATGTTCAAGCCAAGGCCTATCGTCTGGACAGCCCCTGGCAGGCAGATGTGCCCGCCGACGGTAATGTGACGCTATCCTTGGACCTTTCGGACAGCGATCGCTGGTACGACTTCGTGGTCACCTGCCCGGCATTGCCAGGCTATTCGCGCCGCTTTGCCGGTCGAGTGGAAACGGGCAAGGACGGCGTGAGCGACCCGGCAATGGGCCAGGACACCTTCTGATCGGATCGTAAAGACCAATGCTTCAAGAGACTCGACTGCACCGCATCCGAAGCCTGCTTTCCTCGTTCAGTGAGGTCAGTACCGACCGTGTCGTTCAGGACCTGGGGGTATCGCGCGAGACTGTGCGCCGAGACATCCTGGAGCTGGAGGCCGAAGGTGCATTGCGACGGGTGCATGGCGGCATCGTCGCCACCAACGAACAACCCGAAGCGCCGCTGGCGGTGCGTCGGGCGGTTCGCGCCAAGGAAAAGCGTGCGATCGCACGTGCAGCGGCGCGATTGGTGCGGCCTGGGTTGACGCTTTTTGTGGATGCAGGCAGTACCACGGCACTGCTGGCCGAGGAACTGTCGGCCATGACGGGACTGACACTCATCACTAATGGGTTGCTGGTCGCGCAGCAGATGACGACCGGTCAGGCGGTGCAAGCCGGCAACCACGTGATTCTGCTGGGAGGCCGTGTGACGGCTTCGCTGGACGCGACCTGCGGCGAAGTAACGGTGTCCGACATCTATCGCTATCGCGCAGATGTCGCCCTGCTGTGTCCTGTAGGGATCAGCGCGGCGCATGGCGCGACCAGCTTCGATCATGCCGAGGCGGCCATCGCCCGGGCGATGGC
>JAEYZR010000362.1 GCA_023427945.1 Pseudomonadota bacterium
CAGGAGGTCGGCCACGGTGTTGGCGTTCAGCTTCTCCATGATGTTGGCGCGGTGCGCCTCCACCGTCTTGATGCTGATGCCCAGGTCATCGGCAATCTGTTTGTTCAGGCGTCCGGCTACGATGCGTTCGAGCACCTGCTGCTCGCGCGCGGTCAGCCGTGCGAGCATGGCCTCGTGATCGCGTTGGGCCTGGAACTTCGTGGCACGCTGGTTGGCCTGCTCGAGCATGCGCGCCACGATCTCGCGCAGATCCCCTTCGTTGAAGGGCTTTTCAAGAAAATCGATGGCCCCTTTTTTCATCGTGGTCACCGCCATTGGCACATCGCCATGCCCGGTGATGAATACGATGGGCAACGGCGCCTTGCGAGCAATCAGCTGTTCCTGCAGTTCAAGACCGCTCATGCCCGGCATGCGCACATCGCATATGAGCACGCCGACCTGGTTGGGATCGTAGTCGGCCAGAAAGGTCTCGGCGCTGATGAATGTGCGCACCTTGTATCCATTGGCCTCCAGCAACCAACGCAGCGAATCGCGAACGGCCTCGTCATCGTCCACGATGAATACGGTGTTGGTGGTAGTGGGCGTTGTCATGCGTGCAGCTCCTCGGAGGGGTCGGACTGCGGCTGCGCTTGTGGCGCCGCGCAGGGCAGGGTGAAGCGGAAAATGGTGCCGCCAGCCGGATTGGGGTCAGCCCAGAGACGACCATGATGCGATTCGATAATGGTACGGCAGATATTCAAACCCATGCCCAAACCCTGGCTTTTGGTGCTGAAGAAGGGTTCGAACAGGCGCTCGGGCTCGGCCAGGCCATGTCCACGATCAACCACCGCAACCTCTATGTATTGCTCGTGCGGGATAATAGCGACTTTCAAGACGTCGGATTCGCTTTTTTCCATCGACTCCACGCCATTCCTGATCAGATTCAGCATAACCTGTTCGATCAGGATGGGGTCTGCCAGGACGTCGGGAGCCGTCGACGGAATGAATGGCTCGATGCGAATGCGCCGCTTGCGCGCGTCGATTTCGGCAAAGCCAATGGCATTATCGACGATCTGCTTGATCTGCACCACCTGGCGCCTGGGCTCGCTGCGCTTGACGAATTCGCGGATGCGGCTGATGATCTTTCCGGCCCGCTCGGCCTGCGCTGCAGCCTTTTCCAGCGCTGGCAACAGCATCGTCGGACTGGTGTGCCCGGCTTTGACCAGGGCGACGGCGCCCATACTGTAGTTGGCGATGGCCGTAAGAGGCTGGTTCAGCTCGTGGGCAAGCGACGAGGCCATTTCCCCCATCGTCGTCAGGCGGCTGGTCAACTGGATCTTCTCTTGCTGCACGCGCGACGCTTCTTCGTGGGTGCGTCGCTCCGTGATGTCGCGTGCCACCTGCATGCGCACACGGCGGCCATCGGTCCATGCCAGCATCCGATGATGCACTTCGAACCAGCGCTGCACCGAAGGAGAGAAGACTTCGACGGACTCATCGGTGAAGCGCCCGCGCCGACCTGCAAGCAACTCGTCGTGACCGCCCGTCTGGGCGCCGAACACGCGACGGTACGTGCGGTTGGCAAAAAGCAGTTCCAGCCCGTCCTGCGTATCTGCCGTCACCGAGATAGCGTCATCCAGGCCTTCCAGCACCGTCATGAATCGTTCGTGCGCCGCGGTGAGCGCCTCGCGAATGCGTTTGGGCTCGGTAATGTCCGTCATGGATGTCATCCATCCGATCTGGTTACCGTTCGGATCGAGCAGGGCCGACACATACATGCGCGCGACAAACCGCGAACCATCACGTCGCTGGGCTTCGACCTCCAGCCCGCTGCTGGGCGTCTTGCCCGACATCAAGGTGACCAGCGTATGTTGATGCTGCTCGTGGCGACCAGGCACCCAATAAGGAAAGGGGGGGCTACGCCCGATCAGATCGGCTTCATTCCATCCGATCATGCGACAGAAAGCCGGATTGACGTAGGAAATCCGTCCGTCGAGATCCAGCACCCGCATGCCCGTGGACATGGAGTTTTCCATCGCCCGCCGAAAGCCGGTCTCGGCGATCAGGGCAGATTCGGCCGTCGAGCGAAAGCGCGTGTAGCGCCAGAGTATCAACAGACTGATGACGATGACGCAGGACAGCGCGAGCACCACCCAGATGAGCCGTTGCTGGCGCAATTCCTGGTCGATGGTCACGAACATGACACTGTCGTCATGAATGCGCTGCAGCCAGAAAAAAGCCCCCATCACGCACAGGTACAGTACCAGGACGACGGCAGGCGTGATCCAGTAGACCCCACGGCGACGGGACCGGGCGTGCTCATGAAAGGGTGGGGGAATGGAGGATTTGTGTACGCTGGCCATGATTCTCTGGTAGGCAGACGCTGCTACGCGTGCTTATTTTAGACTGCATTGCCTCGGGAGGCGTTGTTTCGCATTATGAAATGCCGTACCGCAACATGAAATTTAGCTTGCTCAAGGTCGTTTTTTATACCTAGAATGCCGGGATTAACTCGCCCACGGCCGGGTCGCATTTACCTGCGTCATCGACCATACAGTGGCGTGCCATGTCCGCCAGCTCATTCAATGCTGGCGCCATTCAGATTCAAACAGGAGACACACAATGTCCTCTCTTCCACAGAACAGTGCCATCCTCGCACAAGACGACGATTCGCAGGAAACGCAGGAATGGCTGGAGGCGTTGTCTGCCGTCCTAGAGCGCGAAGGTCCGGATCGGGCGCACTTCCTGCTCGAACGCCTGATCGATGAAGCGCGTCGTTCCGGCGCGAACATTCCCTTCTCGCCAAACACCGGCTACGTCAACACCATCCCGGCCGGCCTGGAGCCCGCCCATCCCGGCAATCTCGAACTCGAAGCCCGCATTCGCGCCTACGTGCGCTGGAATGCCATGGCAATGGTCGTGCGTGCCAACAAGCATGCGCCTGCTGATGGCGGCGACCTGGGCGGTCACATCGCATCGTTCGCCTCGCTGGCAACCATGATTGCTTGCGGCCAGAACCACTTCTGGCATGCCGAGTCGGAAAAGCACGGCGGCGACCTCGTCTACTTCCAGGGCCATACGTCGCCGGGCATGTACGCCCGCGCGTTCCTCGAAGGTCGTTTCAACGAAGAGCAGCTCAATCATTTTCGCCAGGAAGTCGACGGTAAAGGCCTGTCGTCGTACCCGCATCCCAAACTGATGCCCGATTTCTGGCAGTTCCCCACCGTCTCCATGGGCCTGGGCCCGCTGATGGCCATCTATCAGGCGCGCTTCCTGAAATACCTGCACGCCCGCGGCCTGGCTGACACCGCCCAGCGTAAAGTCTGGGTGTTTTGTGGTGACGGCGAAATGGACGAGCCGGAATCCCTGGGGGCCATCGCTCTGGCCGCCCGCGAAAAACTCGACAACCTCGTGTTCGTGGTGAACTGCAACCTGCAGCGTCTGGACGGTCCGGTGCGTGGCAACGGCAAGATCATCCAGGAACTGGAAGGCGACTTCCGCGGCAGCGGCTGGAACGTCATCAAGCTCATCTGGGGTGGCTACTGGGACCCCCTGTTGGCGCACGACAAGGAAGGCATCCTGCGCCGCGTGATGGAAGAAACCGTCGACGGCGAGTACCAGGCCTACAAGCCCAACGACGGCGCCTTCGTGCGCAAGCACTTCTTCGGCAAGCACCCCAAGCTTCTAGAAATGGTCAGCCGCATGAGCGACGAAGACGTCTGGCGTCTGAATCGTGGCGGCCACGATCCCCATAAAGTCTACGCAGCCTTCAATGCCGCCAACGAAACCCGTGGCCAGCCCACGGTCATTCTGGCCAAGACCATCAAGGGCTATGGCATGGGTGCGGTCGGACAGGCCAAGAACCCGACGCACCAGCAGAAAAAGCTGGATGTAGACGCCATCCGCGAGTTCCGGGATCGCTTCGGCATCCCCATCCCCGACGACCAACTGGAAAAGTTGCCTTACTTCAAGCCGTCGGAAGATTCTGCCGAGATGAAGTATCTGCACGAACGCCGTGCGGCGCTGGGTGGTTACCTGCCGCGCCGTCGCGAACGCGCCGACGAGCAACTCGTGGCGCCCAAGCTGGACGCCTTCAAGGCCGTGCTGGAGCCGACCGCCGAAGGGCGTGAGATCTCCACGACCCAGGCATTCGTGCGCACGCTGAACAATGTGCTGCGCGACAAGCAGGTCGGACCTCGCGTGGTGCCCATCCTGGCGGACGAATCGCGCACGTTCGGTATGGAAGGCCTGTTCCGCCAGATCGGCATCTACGCCCCCGAAGGACAGAAGTACACACCGGTCGATAAAGACCAGGTCATGTACTACAAAGAGTCGGCCGACGGCCAGCTGCTGCAGGAAGGTATCAACGAAGCGGGTGCCATGAGCTCCTGGATTGCGGCGGCCACGTCGTACTCCACGAACAATCGCATCATGATTCCATTCTTCATCTATTACTCCATGTTCGGATTCCAGCGCATCGGCGATCTGGCCTGGGCAGCGGGCGACATGCAGGCGCGCGGCTTCCTGCTGGGCGGCACCGCCGGACGCACCACGCTCAACGGCGAGGGCCTGCAGCACGAAGATGGTCACAGCCACATCCTGGCCTCCACCATCCCGAACTGCCTGCCGTACGACCCGACGTTCGCCCACGAAGTGGCGGTGATCATCCAGGACGGTCTGCGCCGCATGGTCGAGAATCAGGAGAACGTGTACTACTACCTGACGCTCATGAACGAGAACTACGCTCAACCCGGCCTGAATCAAGGCGACGAGGAGGGCATTCTCAAGGGTATGTACAAACTCAAGAGCGCAGGCAAGGGCAAGCAACGCGTGCAATTGATGGGTTCAGGCACGATCCTGCGTGAAGTACTGGCTGCTCAGGACCTGCTGGAAGCCGATTGGGGTGTTGCATCCGACGTCTGGAGCGTGACCAGTTTTACGTTGTTGCGCCGCGAAGGCCTGGATGTCGAACGCCACAACCTGCTCAATCCTGGCGAGAAAAAGCCGCAAGTCCCCTACATCACGCAACAACTTGCCAAGACGGAAGGCCCGATCATTGCGTCTACCGACTACATGAAGCTGTTTGCCGACCAGGTCCGCCAGTTCATGCCAAGTGGCCGCGAGTATCGCGTATTGGGAACCGATGGCTATGGCCGCTCCGATTTCCGCGCGAAGTTGCGCGAGCATTTCGAGGTCAACCGCCATTTCGTCGTGCTGTCGGCATTGAAGGCGCTGGCAGACGAGGGCACGATCCCGCAATCCAAGGTGGCCGAGGCCATCAAGAAATATGGGATCAATCCCAATAAAGCCAACCCGCAATACGCTTGAGGGAAGAGACAGACATGAGCAATACAATCGAAATCAAGGTTCCCGACATTGGCGACGCCAAGGATGTGGAAGTCATCGAGATCATGGTGGCCGCTGGCGATACGATCGAGGCGGAGCAGAGCTTGATTACGCTTGAGTCGGACAAGTCGTCGATGGAAATCCCGGCCTCGCAAGGAGGGGTCGTCGAGTCCATCAGCGTAAAGATCGGCGACAAGGTGTCCGAAGGTGCGGTCATTCTGACGGTCAAGGCAGAGGGATCGAACGACGGTGCCTCGGGCGATGCAGGTACGCAGTCGGCATCGCAAGATAGCGCCAAGGATGCGCCGGCCGAGTCGACCAAGGATGTGCCGGCAGACACGGCGGAAAAGCAGCAGGCTGACAGCCCCAAGGCTTCCGGCGACGCCGAATCGTCGTCGGGCGGCAAGGGCGGTGGTCAGAAAATCATCGTCGAAGTGCCTGATATTGGCGATGCCTCGGATGTATCCGTCATCGAGGTCATGGTCGCCGAAGGTGACGAGATCCAGGCCGAACAGAGTCTCGTGACGCTGGAGACCGACAAGGCATCGATGGAAATTCCTTCCACCCATGCCGGTCGCGTCATCGCGGTGAAACTCAAGGTCGGCGACAAAGTCTCCAAGGGTGCGGCCGTCATCGAACTGGAAACCGCTGCGGGCGCAGGCGGTGCCGACAAGTCGCAGCCAGCCAAGGCTGCTTCTCAGGCAGAGGCCAGCGCATCACCCAAAGCCGATGGCGGCAAGAAAGCCGGCGACTCGGATTCGGGCAGCGCGGCAAAGGCTGCTTCCGGCGCCCGCGCACCGGCCACCTCGAGTGCGGCTCCCGCACAAGCCTTGCAGGACGACAATCTTGCCCCGAATCAATTGCCTCACGCTTCGCCGTCAGTGCGCAAGTTTGCGCGTGAACTCGGTGCGAACCTGAGCAAGATCAAAGGCTCGGGCCCCAAGGATCGCATCACGGCAGACGACGTGCGTGCCTTCGTCAAGCAGGTGCTGGCCTCGCAAGGGCAGGCCGCATCTGCCTCGGCTGCGAGCGCACCGTCGGCAGGCTCGGGGTTCAGTGTCCTTCCCTGGCCGAATGTCGACTTCGCCAAGTTCGGCGAAGTGCAGGCCAAGCCGCTTTCGCGCATCAAGAAGATTTCCGGCGCCAACCTGCATCGCAACTGGGTCATGATCCCGCACGTCACCAACAATGACGTGGCTGACATTACCGATCTCGAGGCTTTGCGTGTCACCTTGAACAAGGAAAACGAAAAGTCCGGCGTCAAAGTGACGATGCTGGCCTTCCTGATCAAGGCAGTGGTCGCTGCACTGAAAAAGTTCCCCGAATTCAACGCCTCGCTCGACGGCGACAACCTGGTCTACAAGCAGTATTTCCATATCGGATTTGCGGCCGACACGCCCAACGGGCTTGTCGTTCCCGTCATTCGCGATGCGGACAAGAAGGGCATTCTGGAACTGGCAACGGAAAGCTCCAACCTGGCCAAGAAAGCGCGCGACGGCAAGCTGTTGCCCGCTGAAATGCAGGGCGGCTGCTTCTCCATTTCCTCGCTGGGCGGCATCGGCGGAACCTCGTTCACGCCCATCATCAATGCGCCGGAAGTGGCCATTCTCGGGGTGTCGCGTTCCTCGCACCAGCCCGTATGGGACGGCAAGCAGTTCGTGCCGCGCCTGCAGTTGCCTCTGTCGCTGTCCTATGACCACCGTGTCATCGATGGTGCGGCAGCCGCTCGCTTCAACGCCTATCTGGGTGCATTGCTCGCGGACTTCCGCCGCATTGCACTGTAAGGGGAACAGCCATGAGCGCAACAGAAATCAAAGTTCCGGACATTGGCGACGCCAAGGATGTCGAAGTCATTGAAATCATGGTGGCGGTGGGCGACACGATCGAGGCCGAACAAAGCCTGATTACCCTGGAGTCCGACAAGTCCTCGATGGAAATCCCGGCCTCCCAGGGCGGCGTCGTCAAATCCATCAGCGTGAAGATTGGCGACAAAGTGTCCGAAGGGGCGGTGATCCTCGCACTGGAAGCCCAGGCAGATGACGCCAAGGCGGCACCTGCCAAAGACGACAGCCCGGCCGCCAGCAAGGACAAAGCGCCCGCACCGGCCGCCAGCAAACCCAGCAGCACCCCGGCGGCGACCCAGGGTGACTCGCAGACGCCGGCGCCATCGGGTGCCAGCCCAGCCAAGGCCGTCGATGCGCCCAAGGCGGCGACCTTTTCGGGCAAAGCCGATGACCAGTGCGATGTTCTCGTGCTGGGTGCCGGCCCTGGCGGCTACTCGGCAGCATTTCGTGCTGCCGACCTCGGCCTGTCCGTCGTACTCGTCGAACGCTACTCGACCTTGGGTGGTGTATGCCTGAACGTAGGCTGCATCCCCTCCAAGGCATTGCTGCATACGGCAGCAGTTCTGGAGGAAGCGCAAACGCTGGCCGATCACGGGATCAGTTTTGCCGAACCCAAGATCGACCTGGACAAACTGCGCAGCTTCAAAGACGGCGTGGTGGGCAAACTGACCGGCGGTCTGGCTGGCATGGCCAAGGCGCGCAAGGTCAAGGTCATCACTGGTGTGGGCGCTTTTGCCGACCCCTATCACCTGACAGTCACCGACGACAAGGGCGGCGAACAGACCATCAAGTTCAAGAATGCCATCATCGCCGCAGGGAGCCAGGCCGTGCGCCTGCCGTTCATGCCCGATGACGAGCGTGTGGTCGACTCCACAGGCGCGCTGCTCCTGCGCAGCATCCCCAAGAAGATGCTGCTCGTCGGCGGCGGAATCATCGGCCTGGAGATGGGCACGGTCTATTCTGCATTGGGTGCTCGCCTGGATGTCGTCGAGATGCTCGACGGTCTGATGCAGGGTGCCGATCGGGATCTGGTCAAGGTCTGGCAAAAGCGCAACGAAAAGCGCTTTGACAAGATCATGCTCAAGACCAAGACAGTGAATGCCGAGGCCAGGAAGGACGGCATCTACGTCACCTTCGAAGGCGAGGGCGCTCCCAAGGAACCTCAACGCTATGACCTTGTCCTGCAAGCCGTTGGCCGTACGCCCAATGGCAAGAAGATCGGCGCCGACCGGGCCGGCATTGCCGTGACGGATCGTGGTTTCATCGACGTCGACAAACAGATGCGCACGAACGTCTCGCACATCTTTGCCATCGGAGACATCGTGGGTCAGCCCATGCTCGCGCACAAGGCCGTGCACGAAGGTCATGTCGCTGCAGAGGCCGCCGCGGGCGAGAAAGCCTTCTTCGACGCCCGGGTGATTCCCTCCGTGGCCTACACCGACCCTGAAGTGGCTTGGGTCGGCCTGACTGAAGACGAAGCCAAGAAGCAAGGAATCAAGATCCAGAAGGGCGTGTTCCCCTGGGCTGCTTCGGGGCGCGCGATCGCCAATGGCCGTGACGAAGGCTTCACCAAGCTGATTTTCGATGCCGAAACGCATCGGTTGCTGGGCGGTGCCATCGTGGGTACACACGCTGGCGATCTGCTGGGCGAGATCGTGCTCGGTGTCGAGATGGGCGCCGATATGATCGATATCGCCAAGACCATCCACCCGCACCCCACACTGGGTGAGTCTGTGGGCATGGCGGCCGAGGTGGCCGAAGGCGTTTGCACAGACCTTCCTCCCATGCGCAAGAAATAGGGATAACAAGGCAAACAAGAGCTGGCTTCGATATGAAGCCAGCTTTTTTTTGCGTGACGCCAACGCTGACCCGTGAGTGAAGTCCTCGTTGTGAAGGGTCAGTGAAGCGCGGCTGTAGCCCTCGTCGTACGGGGTCGGTGACCCGCGGCGGCATCGCGCATCGTCTGGCTAAGTAATAAATGGTCGGGCGCAGGTATGGATCATGGCTGACTTGAGCTCGACGCTCGTGAACGATGTTGTGCCCGAGCTTGTGATCCAGAGCACCATACACAAGCGCTCCGGTCCCCCGAGACCGTCGGCCGTACCCATCCCCAACTGAAAACTGCCCGACGGGACGAGACGCACAGCATCAACCAAAGGTGATCAATGAGTAGTGACTACTTGCTTTTGAAACGGGTGCCAGACCACTGCAAAGGTACGAGGTGGGGCATGAACCCGGCATCACCTCCTTCTGGAGGCCTGCTGTGAGCGTCAGGGATCCATCGATTCTGGCCGACATCTGCGAAGTCAACCTTTCTTATCTCTTGCTCGCCCAGCGACTGCTTCGAGAGGATCGGCCCAGCGCGATGTTTCGCCTGGGGATCGACCAGGAGGTTGCCAGGTCGGTGCAGAGTCTGTCTCCAGGCAAGCTCGTTCGACTGGCCTCGTCCAGTTCCTTGCTTTGCAGCCTGCGTCTGGATGACGCAAACATCGTCTCTGCCTTGTGTCAGGACGTACGGGAAGGCACGCTGCAACAGGAACACGCCACGATTCTTCTGGCAGGTCGGCCTGTGCAGTCATGGCGCTAAACGCGATGGCCGTCAGAAGCGTCACAAAAGAAGCGGACGATATCCTGCTTGCCGCAGAGATGATACGTCTAGGTGCCCGGCTTCAGGTGCTACAGGCGGAAACTGCCATCAGCTACGACCGGCTCGCCCGTCTGTATCGCGAAATTCGAGGATGCTCGCCTCCCAAAGGCATGTTGCCTTTCTCCGTGGACTGGTTCATGACATGGCTGCCAAACATCCACGCATCGCTGTTCTATAACGTCTACCGATTTTTCTGTCTTCACGCGGGCTCAAGCCGGACCCGCAGCATTATCGATGCCTACTGGATGTACCTCGAACATGTGGGTCAGGCCTCTGCAACCGAGGCGACCCTGAGTTTCACGCGTGCGTGGATGCTGGTGCGTTTTTTCGACAGCGGTCTGGTTCAGTTGTCGTCATGCGAGATGTGCACAGGGCAGTTTGTCACCCATGCCCATGATCCCAAGCGCGGCTTTATATGCGCCATCTGCAGACCCCCACCACGCGCAGGCAAGACGCGGGCGGTTTTACAGGCGCCTTCGACGAAATCTGAGCGGGCAGCCTTGAGGCAAGTGCCGCCAGAAATGGCCATGGCAGCCCGATCGGCTCCGAAAACAAAGGCCCGCATGAATTGATGGTCGTGCGCCAGGTTGTGCCGGTACCGCGACGAGCATCGCCGCTATATTGGCGTGTGCCGCAGGCCCTAGCCATCGGTTGCCCCGCCCAGCAGCCATCACTGATCCGCCACAAGGCGGATGGATGTGGGAGAATGGCCGAGCTCTTTTTGCCGCAGCATCCAAGAACTGGCCGCGCAGTACCGCACAGCATGCTCGATACTTTCACGCTACTTCTCACCATCATCCTCCAGTTCGAGGTGATTGGCTTTGTGCTGCTGCTGGCATGGTTTTTTTCCCGCCGTGCGCGCGCGATGCTGGGCGTAAGCGGCGCGATCATGGTCTTCGGCGCCATGCTGCTGTTGCCCGTGTGGTACTTCTGGAATCGCGGCGAAATCCACTTTGCGCAGATCAACATCGCGCTCATTGCCTTGATGCTGGTCGTTCCCGGTGGCCTGGTGATATTTCTTGCGTACTCGCTTGCCCGCTCGGAAAAACAGCTCCAGGCGTCCAGGCTTGGCATCAAGGTGGGCACAAAGGGCACGACCCAGGATTTGGCTGATGCCGAAGAGCTGGAAGACGATCTACGTGCGGCCATGCGCGATACCGGCCAGCTTTATCTGGTCTATCAGCCCATCTACAGTGCAGCGAAACAAGCGGTGATCGGCTTCGAGGCCCTGGCGCGCTGGCGGCATCCGCGCCGTGGCGACATCAGCCCCGCATCGTTCATTCCTCTTGCAGAACAAAGCCGGCTCATCATTCCATTGGGCGCCTGGATACTTGAAACAGCATGCGCCGTTGCGGCAACCTGGCCAGAGCCGCTGTATCTGTCCGTGAACCTGTCGCCGGTCCAGCTCGAACGCCGCAATCTCGTGCGCGATGTCCGGGCGTCCTTGGCGCGTTCAGGCCTGGCGCCAGAGCGCCTGGAGCTGGAAGTCACCGAAAGTGTGATGGTCACCGCCAGAAGCGACGAATTGGCGCGGCTGGCTGAATTACGACGCGATGGATTACGGGTGGCGATCGATGACTTTGGCACGGGTTACTCCAGCTTGAGCTTCTTGCGTCAGATGCGTTTCGACACGATCAAGATTGATCGCTCTTTCGTGCAGAATCTGGAGGACGATGGGAGCGCTCGGGCTATCGTCGCAACGATCATCGAGCTGTCACGTCAACTCGATTGCCAGATTGTGGCTGAAGGGGTGGAGACTGAGGCGCAATTGACCATTCTGAGCGGCTTGCACTGCCAGCGCATTCAAGGTTGGGTCATAGGTAAGCCCATGGCGCCCGCGACCATCTTGAAAACCTACTTTCCAACGATTTCCCCGCCTCTCGGATGGACTTGACCCCGCCCGCCGGGGTGGTTGGCATTCCGAGGATGCCAACCGGCTCACCTGGTCAGCTCGCCTGACGCCAGCC
>JAEYZR010000373.1 GCA_023427945.1 Pseudomonadota bacterium
CCACTGGCGCGTGACAGAATACGTTCACGCTGAACGGCTTGTCCGTCAGCGCCCGCGTTGCGTGAATCGCCTCGCGGGCGGCCGCTGTATTCATGGCTCCCACTCCCAGGCAACCAAGACCGCCGGCGTTACTGACGGCAGCGGCCAGAGCGGGCGTGCTTACGCCTGCCATCGGTGCCTGGATGATCGGGTACGCGATGCCCAGGCGTTTCGTCAGCGTATTCGTCAGGCTGGTGTCGTGCATGATGGCTCCTGGTGTTCGTTGTAAAGGGCATGAGCCGTTTCGCCGACGATGCCAATGGCTCGACGGGTGGCGTCATGCAGCGGACCTGCGTAGTTCACACGCAGACAATGGCGATATTTGCCGGTCGCCGAAAAAATATTTCCAACCGCGACCTGCACACCTCGATCGAGCAGGCGGTTGTTCAGCTCCCAACTGTCAAAGCCTTCGCGCAGCGCGATCCACAGCATGAACCCTCCCTCTGGCCGGCTCATGCGCGTGTCTTTTGGAAAGCTGGCGCAGACCAGATCCGAGACGATATCGCGGTTGCGCAGGTATTGCGCGCGCATACGCCGCACATGGGGGGCATATTTGCCTTGCGCAAGAAATTCGGCCACAGCATGCTGGGCGCCCGTCGGGGTCGCACCGGTGCCGATGTACTTCATGTGCAGCACGCGATCGAAGTAGCGGCCTGGCGCAATCCATCCGATACGCATGCCCGGGCCCAAGGTCTTGGAAAACGAACTGCACAGCAGCACTCGCCCGTCGCGATCCATCGACTTGATCGTGCGCGGGCGAGGGTAGTGATAGGCCAGATCGCCGTAGACATCGTCTTCAATGATGGCGATATCGTGGCGCTGAGCCAGTGTCAGCAGATGGCGTTTGTTGGCGTCGGGCATCACGTAGCCCAGGGGATTGTTGCAGCTTGGCGTGAGCTGTATGGCCTTGATGGGCCATTGCTCCAGCGCCAACTCCAACGCATTCAGGCTGATTCCCGTCAAGGGATCCGTCGGAATCTCCAGTGCCTGGATGCCGAACCCTTTCAGGATCTGGGTCACGCCATGAAAGCTGGGGGAGTCCACGGCAACGATGTCGCCGGCATTGCATACCGCCCGGATGGCGGCAGACAGTGCCTCATGGCAGCCGGTCGTGATGATCACTTCGTCGGCATGCAGGCTGCAGCCCGAGTCGACCGCCAGGCGCGCAACATGTTCGCGCAAGGCTTTTACGCCGAAGATCGTGTCGTAGTACATGCCCCGAGAATCGGTGCGCAGTGCCTGTCTTGCCATGGCGCGCGCGAGCGGACGCAGGGACGGCGCCGTCACGTCCGGCATGCCTCGCGCCAGTTGCACCACGCCCTCGCGTGGCGCACTGGCAATGAGCGTGAGAACCTGGTCCCATTGGGTCACATCGACGGGGCGCTGCGGTTTGGGACTCATTTCCGGCAGGGCCAGGGCCTGGCGGGCCGAGCGCACATAGAAACCGGACTTGGCCCTGGGAGTGGCCAATCCGGCATCTTCGAGTTGGCGGTAGGCCTGCTGGACCGTGCCCAGGCTGACACCGTGTTCCGCACTCAGCGCGCGCACCGAGGGCAGGCGCTCGCCTGGTTGATACAGCCCTTTCTGGATGCGCTCGGCAAGTGTGTCTGCCAGCGCGGCGTAGCGTGTCATGACAGATCATCCAGGATCAGGTTGAAAACCATACAGATTTGGCATTCTGTGACCATTCAGATGACAGATTATCACTGCTGTATGGCAAAAAACATGATTTTTTGAATCTGTACGACATTTCTGTATCGGCGCACCATGGGTAATCCCTGATCTCGATGGAGAAATGTCATGTCCTACCTGTCGTTTGCCCCCCATATTCTTCTGCAACGCTGGCGCAGGCAACTTGCGCTGGTGCGCACACGGCGCGCATTGTTGAACCTGACGCAGGAGCAGCTGCGCGACGTCGGTCTGTCCGAGGCCCAGGCGCTGCGTGAGGCGTGGCGTCCGGTCTGGGATACTGATCCCTTGCCGCAACAGGCTTCACGGCACGAGTTTTGCAGTGTGCAAGGTGGAGCACAATGCTCCATTTGGAGGCCCTCATGAATTTGTCCGGATCATCTCGTCGTCTGTCCATCGCCCTGGCCGCTGCCCTGGGCATCGTGCTGGGGGGCTGCACGATGCACGACCGACCCCATGCACCATCGTCGCAAGGCGCCGCCGCCTCGACACCGGCCATGCAGCCAGACCGCAATCCGGATCGTTACCCGTATCGGCCGCGCAGCTTCAGCGATCCGGGCCCCATGTATCCGGATACGGGACATTAAAGGCAATTCGCAATACCATCGCATCAGGCATGGACATGCTGGTGCAAGGAGATGGTCATGGTTGACGCCCGTCCGAGTACAACGTCTACACCGCCAGCCGGGTTCGATGCGGATGCTTTCGCCCGACTGTCTGCCTATATGCAGACACTGGGGCTGGGCCAGGAGCCACTGCGCATGCAGCGCCTGACTGGCGGACAGTCCAATCCCACATTCCGATTGGCCTACGGCAAGCATCGTATGGTGCTGCGCAAGAAACCTCCAGGCCAGTTGCTCCAGTCGGCTCATGCGATCGAGCGTGAACACCGCGTGATGTCGGCGCTGGCAGACACCGTCGTGCCGGTTCCCGAGATGGTGCATCGTTGTGACGATCCCAGCGTCATTGGCACGCCCTTCTTTCTGATGGACCATGTGGACGGGCGCGTGTTCATGGATCCTTCGCTTCCCGGCCTGACACCGGGTGCGCGTGCCGGTATCTATCGCGAAGTCGCGCGCGTCCTGGCGGCCTTGCACGACGTCGATCCGGACGTCGTGGGACTGTCGGACTTTGGGCGCCGTGGTGACTATTTTGCTCGCCAGGTGGCACGATGGACGCGGCAGTATCGAGAGTCTGCCTTCGAACCTGTCGACGCGATGGAAGCGTTGATCCAATGGCTGCCCGGCAATGTGCCCGACGATGGCCGCACTCGCATCGTGCATGGCGATTTCCGTATCGACAACCTCATCTTCCATCCCACCGAGCCCAGGGTCCTGGCCATCATCGATTGGGAGCTGTCGACCTTGGGACATCCCTACGCCGACCTGGCGCACCATGCGATGGCCTGGCATGTCGGTTCGGACCTCTGGCGGGGAATGGCCGACAAGAACCTGGCCTCGCTGGGCATTCCGGTCGAATCAAGTTTCGTCAGTGATTACCTCCACTTTCGTCAGGCTGATCCCATTGCGCACTGGGACGCTTATCTTGCCTACAGCTTTTTCCGCATGGCCGCGATTCTTCAGGGCGTGGCCGCGCGCGAGCGGGCCGGGAACGCGGCGGCGCGCGATGCCGGCGCAATGGCCGCGCGTGTCGCACCCCTTGCCGGACTAGGTTGGCACCACGCGCAGATCGCGCAACGCAGACCGCTGTTTCGCAGCGGCAAGCAGTGATAAGGTTACGTGCAGAGACAATAATGTCCGTACAAGGAGACAGGCATGACCGAATCACGTTTGGCGTCCCGCCGAAAGAGTCGCCGCGCAGCTTTGTCATTGGGTGCCGGCTTGCTCGCCATGATGTGCGGTGCGAATATGAACATCGCACAGGCTGCCGACGACTGGCCCACCAAACCCTTGCGGGTGATTGTTCCCTATACGCCGGGTGGTGC
>JAEYZR010000406.1 GCA_023427945.1 Pseudomonadota bacterium
AACTGAGGCTCGACCACAATGGCGGCATCGAGTTCACCGTTGGCGACCTTGCGACAAAGTTCGACCGAAGCGCCTGGCGTGACGAACAGCGACGCTTGCGGGTTGTCCTCGTAGATGCGCTTGAGCACGCGCGGCAGCACGTTGGTGAGCGCCGACACAAAACAGCCCAGCCTGAACTCGCCCGGTTGCGCACCGTCGATGGCCATGGCCCGCAGGTCACGAATGCTGCGGATGACGGCACGGGTCTCGTCCAGGATGCGCACACCGCTTTCAGTGGGCTTGACCGAGCGTCCCGAGCGCCTGACCAGCGTGACGCCGAGTTCGTCTTCCAGGGCTTTGATCCTGGCGGCCACCGCTGCCGAAGTCAGGTCCAGGCGACGGGCCGCCTCGGCGAACGAGCCGCCCTCCACCACCGCCACGAAGCTCTGCATGTACCGAATGTCCATTCCAGTTTTCCCCCCAGTGCCTTTCTTGTGATTTTGGAACCTCGATATCTTTAAGCTTAATAGCAAAAAACTTTTATTGTTCGAAACCTGTGTTGACCTCTAGGCAGGGGCCGTCCGACGCAGGATACTGACAGACCGTGCAACAGCGCATGCTGGAACTCGCCCGCTGGTGCGCTGGCGATGTCGCCATCGACTGCTGGAATACCTACGCCCTAAAACTGGAGACACAGATGGCTCAGAACAGAATACGTGGAGTGCTCTCACCCGTACTTACGCCCTTTAATGCCGACTACAGCGTTGCGCAGGACAAGTTCCTGACGCACTGCCGTGGGCTCGTGGACTGCAATGTCGGTCTGGCGGTGTTCGGCACGAACTCGGAGGCCAACTCGCTGACGCTGGCCGAAAAGCGTGGCCTGCTGGACCTGCTGGTGGACAATGGCATCGACGCGTCTCGCCTCATGCCTGGCACCGGCGCCTGCGCGCTGGGCGATGCGATTGAACTGACCAAACACGCCACCGATCTGGGCGCTGCCGGCGTGCTCATGCTGCCGCCTTTTTATTACAAGGGGGTGAGCGACGAAGGGGTGTATCGCTACTACGCAAGTGTGATCGATTCGGTTGCCGATCCTGCGCTGCGTGTGTATCTCTATCACATTCCACAAGTCTCGCAGGTCGGCATCAGCCTGGACCTGATCGAGCGCCTGCTGCGCGCCTACCCGGAAAATATCGCCGGCGTAAAAGACAGTTCGGGGAACTGGGACAATACGCAAGCCATGCTCAAACAGTTCCAGCCCCAGGGATTCGACGTTTTTGCCGGGAGCGAAACCTTCCTGCTGCCCACCTTGAAAGGCGGCGGCGTCGGCTGCATCACCGCCACCGGCAACGTCAATGCGGCACAAATCGCCGCGTTGGCCGCCAACTGGCAGGACGATGACGCGCAGGCCAGGCAGGACGAACTGGACGTGGTGCGCAACATCTTCCAGAAATTCCCCATGATTCCCGCCATGAAAGCGGCCATTGCCGATCAGACCGGCGACAACGACTGGGCCGTCGTTCGTCCCCCGCTGGTCGACCTGCACGCCAGTCAGCGCAGCGAACTGAAGTCCGCCCTGGCGGCGGTGAAGTTTTCGGTCAACCAGGCTGAACGCCTTCCGGCCTGACAGGGGTAGTCCAGGGTGAAGAGGCAGGCCAGAAGGCGCGTGACTCCCGCTGCCTGGCAGACCGGCCTGCTAGACTTCACCCTTTCCCAGCCCTGACAGCCGACCGTGACCACTTCCTCGTTTTCCTCCCTGCCGCTTTCGCCCGCCCTGCTCGCCAATCTCGACATGCTGGGTTACACGGCCATGACGGAAATTCAGCAGGCCAGCCTGCCAGCGATTCTCGACGGTCGCGACCTGATCGCACAGGCCAAGACCGGCAGCGGTAAGACGGCCACCTTCGGCCTGGGCATTCTTCACAAGCTGCACACCCAGCGATTTGCCATCCAGGCCCTGGTCATCTGCCCCACCCGGGAGCTCGCAGACCAAGTCGCCGTCGAGCTGCGTCGCCTGGCGCGTGCCGAGTCCAACATCAAGGTCGTGACGCTGGCTGGCGGGACACCCATGCGCGGGCAGATCGAATCGCTGGAGCACGGCGTGCACATTGCCGTAGGCACGCCCGGGCGGCTGCTCGACCATATCGAGCGCCAGAGCATCGACCTGTCGAACCTGGAAACCCTGGTTCTGGACGAGGCCGACCGCATGGTCGACATGGGATTCTTCGACGACATGGTGCGCGTGATCGCCGCCTGCCCCGCCAAGCGCCAGACGCTGCTTTTTTCCGCGACCTACCCCGACACCATCCGCAAGGATGCCGGCCGTTTTCTGAACAACCCGCTGGAAATCAAAGTCCAGGCCCAGCACAACGCCGCGCAGATCGAACAGCTTTTCTTCGAGATCTCGCCGGACGGTCGCAATGCCGCGGTGGCGCAATTGCTGAACCACTATCGCCCCGCCTCCACCCTGGCATTCTGCAATACCAAGGCACAGGTGCGCTCGCTGGCCGAGGATCTGCGCGCACAAGGCTTCAGCGCACTCGCCCTGCATGGCGATCTGGAGCAGCGCGAGCGCGACGAAGTGCTGGTGCAGTTCGCCAATCAAAGTTGCGCGGTGCTGGTCGCGACCGACGTTGCCGCACGTGGCCTGGATATCCAGTCGCTGGCGGCGGTCATCAACGTGGACGTGACACGCGACACCGAAGTGCACATCCATCGTATCGGACGCACTGGACGCGGCGCGGAAAAGGGGCTCGCCCTGAATCTGTGCTCGCCCGAGGAAATGCAGGCGGCCAACCTCATCGAGACCTACCAGGGCAAACCACTGAAGTGGGAAAACCTGAAGACACGCACCGCCACCGAAGGCGGCCCGGTGCGTGCGCCCATGGTGACCCTGATCGTGCTGGGCGGCAAGAAAGACAAGCTGCGCCCAGGCGATTTGCTGGGCGCATTGACCAATGATGGTGGCCTGACACGCGAGCAGGTCGGCAAGATCAACGTGACCGATTCGGTGAGCTACGTGGCGCTGGAGCGCAGCATCGCGCGGGCGACGCTGGCGCGACTGGCCGCAGGCACGATCAAAGGCAAACGCTTTCGCATGAAGTTCATCGGTTCGTAGCACCACGCAGAAAATCTCATGCAAACGAAGTCGCCTTTGCTATTGAAGTATCTGACAGGCTATGCCCCGGACATCCTGACGCGGGTGCGCCAGTTGGTCGAGCAGGATAGGCTCGGAAGGCTGCTGCAATCGCGCTATGGTGAACTGCACGATGTGCGAACGGATCGGGCGCTCTACGACTACGTGATGGATCTGAAGACCACCTACATGCGCCAGGGTGAACGCATCAACAAGGTGGCCTATGACAGCAAGATCGAGGTCGTCGCGCATGCGCTGGGGCAGCACACCCGAATCTCCCGCCTGCAGGGCAGCCGGTTGAAAGCGAAGCATGAAATCCGCATCGCCACCCTGTTTCGCAATGCGCCACTGCCCTTCCTGAAGATGATCGTGGTGCATGAGCTTGCGCACTTGAAAGAGCACGAGCACAACAAGGCGTTTTATCAGCTTTGCGAGCGCATGGAGGCGAACTACCATCAGCTCGAATTCGATCTGCGCCTGTATCTGACGTATCGGGACTTGCCGCAGGCCCGTGATCTGTGGGATCGCCCGGCGCAGCACGACAGCGCCAGGCTGACGCAGGCGACACACTAGAAGCGCTCGTACCCCATCAGATAGCGCCATTGCCCCGAAGGCAGGGCTGCCATGGGCAAACGCCCGATCCGGATGCGCCGCACAGCCGTTGCGGTCAAGCCCATTTCGCGGCACAGATGCGCAATCAGGCCTGGTGGAGGTGTTTTCATGGCAAAGCGCAAGTGCGTTTCGTTCTGCCAACTCGCCTTGATCGGTGGCAACGACTTGCCTTGCCAGCTCACGCCCTGGGCAAGCCGGCTCAACCCGTCGACGGCAATGTCGCCTGTCACCTCGACGATGAACTCCTGTTCGACCCGGCTGGCATCGTCGACCAGCTTGCGCATGATGCGTGGGTCCTGAGTCGCGACGACCAGACCGCTGGCGTCCGTTTCCAGAGGCGTGGCCAGCATCAGGCCGGAGAAATGCTTGTTGAGCACACGCGACGGGCCTTGGCTGCCTGCCATCTGATTCTCGGCCACCAGCAGTTGCGCGGCCGATTCGCTGCCTTCGCTTGCGCCGAATCCGGATGGCTTGTTCAAAAGCAGCGTGACAGGCGCCAGATCGTCGGCGCGTGCCTGAGGGTCCAGCACTAGCCGGACCCGCGTGGAAACACGATGTCCGGGCTCCTGGACGATTTCGCCATCGACACTGACCCAGCCGCCCTGAATATAGTTTTCTGCCTCCCGGCGCGAGCAACCATGACGGTCCGCCAACAGTTTGGACAAGCGCAGGGTTTCAGTCATCGGGCAGTCGCCTCCAACGAAGTGAGTGCCGAAATCGGATACTTCGGCTCGAAGCGGATTGTAGACGGCAACCGTTGTCAGGGCGTCACGGCATGGACGATGCGGGTGATGCTGGAAATCTGGGCGTCGATGGCGTCGGGCATAGGTTTGCGACCGGCCAGCACCGCCCGGATGTAGTCGGCCGTCGCCAGGGCACCGATGTCGTCACCCGCAGGCGACGCGACCCGGGAGCCCTCTTCGCGCACCAGCACGTCTTCCCGCATGCCATCGTGAAACCAGGTTGCCCCCCGTGCCAGGCTGGTATCGGCCACCGCCTCGCCCTCGGTGCCACGGCCCATCAGCACGCCGGGGTGGCGGGCGTGCCCAGGGTCTGAGAAGTACTCGGCCAGCACGTCGAAATAAGCCTGGTGGGTGTAGTTGACCAGACGCAGCGACGGCGTCGTGAACGGATCGATCAACTTGGCGATGGTGTGCGCGGAGTTGCGCACACCCAAGGGCCCCATCAGCGCGATCTGGCGAGCCAGGGCTGGCGAAAGCACATCGATCGGCAAAAATGCCACGCTACCGGAATCCAGTCGTGCCTGGGCCTGCGCCACGCTCGTGCAAGCCGGAACATCCAGTTGGTGGAAAATTTCTGCACTGGATACTCGCCCGGGCGCGGTGCGCACACCATGCACGAGCACAGGCACACCCGCCCGGGCCAGGCCCGTCGCCAACAGAGGCAGCAGATTGGGCACTTTGCGCGCACCGTTATAGGAAGCCAGGGTGACTGCAGTCTGGCCAGCAGGCGCCTTCAATGACTGGACATGGTCTTGAGCCGCCCGCAACATGCCGGCGATCTCCTCGGCGGTCTCGCTCTTGATGCGATAGGCCAGCAACACGGCACCGAGCTCCAGGTCGCTCACACGATCTGCGAGTATGGCCGCATACAGCGTTTGCGCGGCATCGCTGTCCAGGCCGCGTGCGCCCCGCGCACCCCGGCCTATGGTCTTGATATAAGAGGCGCAAGGAAAGGAATCGGGCATCGGAAGGGTCCGCAAAGAAAGTGTGGCTAGGCGGTTTCGCGCTCGTCCTCGGGGACGTCGGCCACCAGCAGGTCCACGAGTTCGCGCGCGAAGATGGGCAAGGCTTCGCAACTGCGCACGCAGACATGCAGCTTGCGCTCGGCCCACGAATCGGTGAGGCGTACCACCTTGATATCGAGCGACTTCTGCATGCGCTCGGCGACAGATTGCGGAATCACGCCCACGCCGACACGTGATTCGATCATGCGGCAGACGGCCTCGAAATTGCCGACCTCGACCCGGAACTTGAACGGCCGCCCCAGCGCATCGGCGGCCTGGAGCAGAAACGGATGAATGGCGCTCCATTCCGACAGCCCGACGTAGTCGTAGGCCAGGGTCTCGGCGAATGCCACCGGGCCGTTCTGTGCCAGCGGATGGTCGGCCGCGGTGACCAGCGCAAGCCGGTCTTTCCGATAGGGCAGAAACTGCAGGTTGTCGACCTGCGGGTTGCCTGCGACGATGCCAATGTCGGCCGACCCCTCGGAGACGGCCTTGAATACGAGATAACTCAGCCGCTCGCGCAGTTCGACGTTCACGTCGGGATGCGAGGCCAGGAAGCGCCCAAGGACCGCCGGCATGAACTCGGTCATGGCCGTGGTGTTGGCCAACACCCGGATATGGCCTTTCACGCCCTGGGCGTAGGCCTGCATTTCGCCACGCAACTGTTCGATCTGGCCCATGACCGTGCGAGCGTGGCGCATCATGGCTTCGCCCGAGGGCGTGAGCGTCACGCCCTGGCTGGTGCGGTAAAGCAGGCGGGTGCCGAAGTGCTCTTCCAGATTCTTGACGCGTGTGCTGGCTGCCGGCAATGAAAGATGCGACTTTTCCGCCCCACGTGTCAGGCTGTGGGAGTCGCCAATATTGACCATCAGTTGCATATCGGTCAGGTCAAAGTGCATTGCCATTGTCTGTCGCCCCCAAATAAACATGAAACCGGGCACTTCATCATCCAGAAACCCAGTCTTAATCAATCATAAATTGGCATGACCACAGGGTTGCTGCAAAGTGCTCACGTGGCAGTACGCCGTTATTCTGAACTTCTACAACTCCCCATGTCCGATACTGAAAACTCATACCAAGACATCCGCGAAGCGGTACGCGATCTGTGTTCGCAATTCTCAAGCGAATATTTTCGCAAAATCGACGAAGAACGGGGTTACCCGGAAACATTCGTCGACGCCTTGACCAAAGCCGGATGGCTGGCCGCCCTGATTCCTCAGGAATACGGCGGCTCGGGCCTGGGTTTGACCGAAGCATCGGTCATTATGGAGGAAATCAATCGCAGCGGCGGCAATTCCGGCGCATGTCATGGCCAGATGTACAACATGGGCACCCTGTTGCGCCATGGGTCGCAGGCACAGAAAGACCTTTATCTGCCCAAGATCGCCGCTGGCGAACTGCGCTTGCAATCGATGGGCGTCACCGAACCCACCACGGGCACGGACACCACCAAGATCAAGACCACCGCCGTACGCAAGGGCGACAAATACGTCGTCAATGGCCAGAAGGTATGGATCTCGCGCGTTCAGCACTCCGATCTGATGATTCTGCTGGCACGCACCACCCCGCTGGACAAGGTCACCAAGAAATCCGAAGGCATGTCGATCTTCATCGTGGATCTGCACGAAGCGATCAAGAAAGGCATGACGATTCGCCCGATTCCCAATATGGTGAATCACGAAACCAACGAACTGTTTTTCGATAATCTGGAAATTCCGGTCGAAAACCTGATCGGCGAAGAAGGCAAAGGCTTCAAGTACATCCTGGACGGCCTGAATGCCGAACGCACACTGATTGCCGCAGAGTGTATCGGCGACGGGTACTGGTTCGTCGACAAGGTGACGGCCTACGCAAAAGAGCGTGTGGTGTTCGGACGCCCCATCGGCCAGAACCAGGGCGTGCAGTTTCCGATTGCCCGTGCGCACATCAACGTCGAGGCCGCCAGCCTGATGCGCTATGAAGCCTGCCGGCGCTTCGACGCCCATCAACCGTGCGGCGCGCAAGCCAACATGGCCAAACTGCTGGCCGCCGACGCATCCTGGGAAGCCGCCAACGCCTGCCTGCAGTTCCACGGCGGATTCGGCTTTGCCAACGAGTACGACGTCGAGCGCAAGTTCCGCGAGACCCGTCTCTATCAGGTCGCGCCCATCTCGACCAACCTGATTCTCTCCTATGTTGCCGAGCACATTCTCGGCCTGCCGAGGTCCTTCTGATCATGACAGCTCAATCCGCTTCGCCCGCGGTCGCTGTGCTGCACCCCAGCGCAGAACTGGCCGCCTTTGCCACCCATCTGACCTATGAGCAGATTCCGCACGATGTCTTGCGCCGTGCCGAAGATCTGCTCCTGGATACCCTGGGCTCGATTCTCGCGGGCGCCAACGCGCGGGCCGTACAAAGTATCGAGACGTTTGCGCGGGCGATGGGCCCGAGCGAGGGCGCGGCAGAGGTGTTGATCTCGCGCCGCAAGACTTCGCCGCTTTTTGCGGCCATGGTCAACGCCGCGGCCGCGCACGTGGTCGAACAGGACGATGTGCACAACGGCGCGGTGTTCCATCCGGCTGCTGTCGTGTTTCCGCCTGCTCTGGCCGTTGCGCAGATGCTCGGCCGTTCGGGCAAGGATCTGCTGGTGGCCTCGGTGGTGGGCTATGAGGTCGGCATTCGTATCGGCGAGTTCATGGGCCGCTCCCATTACCGGATCTTCCACACGACGGGCACCGTCGGCACCATTGCCGCCGCCGTGACGGTCGGACGCCTGCTGAACCTGAATCAGGAACAGATGCTGCATGCCGTCGGCTCGGCAGGTACCCAGGCCGCGGGCCTGTGGGAATTCCTGCGCGATGCAGCCGATTCCAAACAGCTTCATACCGCCAAGGCGGCAGCGGATGGTTTGACCGCAGCCTTCCTGGCCAAGGACGGGTTCACCGGGGCGCGCCGCATTCTGGAAGGCGCGCAAGGTATGGCTGCCGGCATGTCTACCGACGCCGATCCGGCAAAACTCACCGACCGCCTGGGCCAGCGCTGGGCGCTGGCAGAGACCTCGTTCAAGTTCCACGCATCCTGCCGCCATACCCATCCTGCAGCCGATGCACTGCTGAAGGTGGTGATCGACCACGGCCTGAAAATCGAGGATATCGAGCGTGTGGTGGCACACGTGCACCAGGGCGCCATCGATGTGCTGGGTCCGGTGGTCAATCCGGTCACTGTGCACCAGTCGAAGTTTTCAATGGGCACTGTGCTGGGCCTGATCGCACGCAATCAGCGTGCGGGTCTGGCCGAATTCGATGCTGCGCTGGGCGACCAGAACGTGGCGGAATTCCGAGGCCGGGTGGAGATGGAGCTGGACGAAGAGGTGGACACCGCCTATCCGCAGCGCTGGATCGGCAAGGTGACGGTTTACTCGCGCGACGGTCGGGTGCTGGCGGGCCGGGTGGATGAGCCCAAAGGCGACCCGGGCAATACCTTGTCGCGCAAGGAGATCGAGGCCAAGGCCTTGCAGCTGGGTGTGTATGCCAAAGCGGCCACCCAGGCGGAAGTTCAGGCACTGATTGAAAAGATCTGGGGCCTGGCCAACGTTGAAAAAGTGGGCACGCTTCTGCCCTGAATCTGCCACAGTGCGGCTTGCCGATGGCGGCAAGCCGCGCTGGATGACCGTAAATAACGGCCTGCATCGCCCCTTACTCGCTGGCCAGCGCCTCGCGCTGCAGGCGCACGAGACTGGCGATCCCGCCCTGTGCGGTATCCAGCAATGCATCGAGTTCCGCACGGGAGAAGCTCACCCCTTCGGCCGTACCCTGCACTTCCACGAACTGACCGGCGCCCGTCATCACCACGTTGACGTCGGCATCGCAGCCTGAATCTTCGACGTAATCCAGGTCCAGCAAGACCCGGCCTTCGACCATGCCGACCGAAACGGCGGCCACGTGGTCGCGAATAGGATTGGTGGTGAGGTCACCGCGTTCCATCAGCACGCGTATGGCATCGCTTGCGGCAATCCAGGCCCCGGTGATGCTTGCGCAACGCGTGCCGCCATCGGCCTGCAACACGTCGCAGTCCAGGTGCAGCGTGCGCTCGCCCAGCGCTTGCATGTCGACCACGGCCCGAAGGCTGCGACCGATCAACCGCTGGATCTCCTGCGTTCGGCCACTTTGCTTGCCGCGTGCCGCTTCGCGATCACCCCGGGTGTGCGTGGCGCGGGGAAGCATGCCATATTCGGCAGTGACCCAGCCCTGCCCCTTGCCGCGCAGAAACGGCGGGACCTTGTCCAGCACACTGGCCGTGCACAGGACGTGCGTCTGGCCTGCCTTCACGAGTACCGAACCTTCGGCATAACGGGTGAATCCGCGTACCGCACTGAACGGGCGCAGGGCATCGACGGCGCGACCTTCGGCTCGTTGACTGGAGGAAAGGGTGACCATGGCGAACTCCATCTGAAAACCATCGTTGGGCGCACATTGTACGGGGCATGGGCACGCGCCAAACACATCGTATATGCTGGCTGCATGACTATACCTACGACACCCCGAACCCTGCGCGTCGCCCTGGCGCTCTGCGCTCTGGCGCTGCCCGCAGCCATGCGTGCTGCCCCCATCGATCCGCCCTCTTCCGCGCCCGCTGCGCCCGAGGGCCAGGCCACTTCTGTGCGATCCCCCATGTCCAGCTATGACAGGGGCAACCAGATTTTCACGCCAGTGCAGGCCGCTCGCGGCATGGCATCCAGTGAAAGTGCGTGGGCCACGCGTGTCGGCGTTGAAATAATGCAGCAAGGTGGCAATGCAGTCGACGCGGCCGTTGCAATTGGGTTTGTCATGGCGGTGACATTGCCCAACGCCGGCAACATCGGCGGCGGTGGATTCATGCTGATCCATCACGCCAAGACCGGCGCCGACATCGCACTGGATTTTCGCGAAACGGCGCCGGCAGGCGCCCATCGCGACATGTACCTGGATCCCCAAGGCGAAGTCATTCCGGGCGCATCGCTCTATACCCACATGGCGGTAGGTGTTCCCGGCACGGTTGCGGGGCTGCTCAAGGCGCTTGAAAAATACGGCACATTGCCCCGTGCCACGGTCATGGCGCCGGCCATCGAGCTGGCGCGCGATGGCTTCCCCATTCCCGCAAGTCTGGCCGCCACCCTGGACGCCGAAAAAGACAACCTGGCGCGCTGGCCCGCCACCACCCGCATATTCTTCACGCAGGAGGCACCCGCCACATGCGCGCAGGCGCCCTGCGAGCCGTTGCAACGCCCCTTGCAGGCAGGCGAAATCCTGCGCCAGCACGATCTGGCGAACACACTCATGCGAATCTCCGAACAAGGGGCTCGCGGCTTCTATGAGGGCGAAACGGCCGAGAAAATCGCAGCCGATATTCAACGCCACGGCGGCATCATGACGGTGGCAGACCTGAATCGTTACCAGGCCATCGAGCGCAAACCCATTTCGGGCACCTATCGCGGCAACAGGATAGTCTCCATGCCGCCGCCCAGTTCCGGCGGTGTGCATCTGATCCAGATGCTGAATATGCTGGAGCGCTACCCCCTGGGCGATTTCGGTGCGGGCAGCGCGCAGGCGATGCACATCATGGCCGAAACCATGAAGCTTGCTTATGCCGATCGCGCCAAATACATGGGCGACCCTGACTTCGTTCGAGTGCCCACTGCCGGCCTGCTCTCACGCAAATACGCCGAACGTCGCGCCACCAAGATCGACACGCGCCGTGCGACGCCCAGCGAAATCGTTCGCGAAGGCAATCCCATGCCCTACGAAAGTGATCAGACGACCCACTATTCGGTCGCCGACCACCAGGGTAACGTCGTGAGCACGACCTACACCTTGAATCTGAACTTCGGTACGGGCGTCGTGGCAGAAGGCACCGGCGTGCTGCTGAACAACGAAATGGATGATTTCGCGGCCAAGCCTGGCGTGGCCAACGCCTTCGGTCTGACTGGCGGCGAAGCCAATGCCATTGCGCCGGCCAAGCGGCCCTTGAGCTCGATGACACCTGTGATCGTATTCCGGGCCGGCAAGCCCTGGCTGGTCACCGGCTCTCCAGGTGGGTCGCGTATCATCACCACTGTGTTGCAAACCATCGTCAATGCCATCGATTTCGGCATGAATCCGGCCGAGTCCGCTGCGCAGCCCCGGTTCCATCACCAGTGGCAACCCGATGAGCTGCGCGTGGAACCCGGATTCAGCCCCGATACCCTGCGGCTATTGCGCAGCATGGGTCATGCGCCGGAAATCAAGCCTGTCATGGGACGCACACAGACCATCGAACGGCGCGACGGGAAATTCTACGGCGCATCCGACCCCCGAAACCCCGACGGCCTAGCGGCAGGATTCTAAACAATGATTCACAGCATGACGGCATTTGGAAGCGCTCGCGCCGACGTTGCGCAAGGCACACTGGCGCTGGAAATCCGTAGCGTCAACAGTCGCTTTCTCGATCTTTACTTCAAATTGCCCGAAGAATTGCGGCATGTCGAGTCGGCCCTGCGGGAGATGCTGAGCGCTGAGCTGGCTCGCGGAAAGATAGAAGTCCGCGCCAGCTTCGTGCGCCAGGATCGCAACGATGCGGTACAGCTCGATCCGCAATGGCTGGCTGATCTGGCCAAGAACTACGCCGCTGCTCGCGAAGTGTTGCCCGATCTTGCTCCGCCGCGAATGGTCGAATTGATGAACTGGCCCGGCCAGCGCAATGTCGAAGCCTTCGAAAGCGAAGCCTGGGGGCTGGCATGCCTGAACGCCGCCCGCCAGGCGCTGGGCGAGTTGCAGGCCGCACGGGCGCGGGAAGGCGCACGACTGGCGCAAGTCATGCTGGACTGCGCGGCGCAGGCCAGTGGAATCGTGGCCGAAGTCGAGCAGCATCTGCCCGTCATGCTGGCCGAGCACCGCGCCAAACTGGCCAGCAAGCTGCACGACACGGTTTGCGCCGCCTTCCCTTCAGGGTTCACGCATATCTCCGGCGCCGAGCTGTCAGAGCGGATCGCGCAGGAAGCCACTCTTTTTGCGCTGCGTATCGATGTGGCCGAAGAGCTGGCGCGACTGCGCTCGCACTTCCAGGAACTGAAACTGATCCTGGGCAAGCCGCCAGCATCCGATGCGGCTGACATGGCAATCCCGGGCGCCGAGGGTGCACCGGCCAGCGGCACCAAACGTACCCCGGCCAAGCGCAAGACGGGCACCGCGGGCAGCGCGGGCAAACGCCTGGACTTCCTGTTGCAGGAGATGAATCGGGAAGCCAATACACTAGGCTCCAAAGCCGGCAGCCTGAGTATGACCACGGGTGCAATCGATTTAAAGTTGTTGGTGGAACAAATGCGTGAACAGGCGCAAAACCTCGAATGACGCGCTAATCGATCGTGGCCGGGAATTACTGAATTTATTCAGGACTTTCCGGCCCTTTCCTGCTGTATCGCTGCGTTAAATTCCACAAGCAAAATGCGGCGTAAGTCTTTGAAATTATTTCCCATGATTTCTCTTGCGTGCCTAAACTCACGCCGTCTATCCTGTCAGTAACAATATTTGTTGTGTAAGCCCCGCATCCGCTAAAACAATAAGAAAGCGGGAGGTTCTGCTGTGATACCTTTAGGACACCTTACGCTTTGCAACGTCTTGCGGCATTGCCAGACGATTCCTGGCGCATGTCATCGCACCTATCGTGTTCACAGAGGGCAGGGATCATGGATCGCAGTACCGCAGACTATTTGACACAGCATCAATGCGCGCGCCAGTGGAAAGGTTTTTTGAATGTTCTAGGCGCCGAGATCTCGGAACAGCTCCCTCAGGATGCTCTGCGACTCCTCTTCTATCGAATGGGCACTCGCTACGCCAGTCAACACCCACTCACCCCGACCGACTCCGTCGTTCAAATGCAAGCCGACATGGCTGCCATCTGGGACGCAGCAGACTGGGGTACCGTCACCCTGGTGGAAGTGGACGCGGCACTCGTGATCACCCACTACTGCTCCCCCCTGATTGCCGCTTTCGGTCCAGCCATGCAAACCAGCGCACCGGCATTTCTGGAAGGGGTCTACCAGCAGTGGTTCACCCAATTAGGGTCCAGCGAAATCCTTCGCGTCAAGCAGGTTTCCGACGCGGACGAGTTCGGAAGCATCGAATATCGACTCGCCAGACATTGATCGTCGAGTGAGAAGTGATTGCGCATCCAAGACATGCGCTGCGGTTCGGAGACAGCTATGACAAACCCAAGTGATATTTCCCGATTGTTCAAACATATCGGCGTGAGTGATGCCACTTACCAGGAGATCGGCAAACAGAACGGTGCGCGCGAGTCGCAGTCGCGCTGGCCGCTGCTGGATTCGCTGCATGCGCAAGCGAACCGCACTCCCGAGGTGAATATACGCAGACGGTTTGACATTGACTCCGCTTCTCTGGAACAGGCGCCCCAGGCAGCGGCACCCGAAAGCGAGCTGTTTCCTCATAGGGTGACGGGCCATGGCGCGGCAATGGACCACCCGGTACACACCACGCATGCCTCGACTCATCCCGATGACTTGCGTGCCAGCGACGCGGCGATGGCAGCGGTTCAAGCCGCACCGGCGCCGGCAGTCGAACCGGAACCATCGGCACCGCTGAAGGTTGCAGAATTCATCGCACCGCGCCCCAAAGGTCTGGCACGAATCACCGTTCCTCCGCTTGCTCGCGCCCCGTACGTGCCGCAAGACGAGCCGCACGCAGCCCCTGCCGCGCAGGCACCGGTGGAGCAGACGCCAGCGCATCAGCCCGCGCCTGCCCCGGCTTATCGCGGTCCGTTGTCATCCTCGCCCCTGGCATCTGCCTTGGCATCTGTTTCCGACGTAGTGCCGGCCGCCTCGATGCCGGCAGCGTCGCACGCGCCCTCAGCGGCTAGCGCACTGCCTGCGGCGACCCAGAGCCCTGCGCCGGTTGTGCGATCCGGCAGTCTGTTCGACAGGCTCGCCAATCCCGATGGGGCGCCAGCCGATGAGGCCGTCAAGCCGACGACCCAATCTGCCCCTCTTTCTCTGTTTGAACGGTTGATACGTTCGTGAAAATCGTTGCTGTAGTATCTGCCAAAGGTGGCGTCGGAAAGACAACGGTGTGTGCGAACTTGAGCGCAGCGCTCGGACTGCGTGGTCATCCCGTGCTCAGCGTCGATCTGGATCCGCAAAACGGGCTGCGCTTTCACCTGGGCTTGGGCCCGGAGTCCGGCGATGGCATTGCCGCGGCCACGCTCAGTCATACGAACTGGCGCGATGTTTGTCTGCAAGGGCCGCCGGGTGTGAGCGTCGCGCCCTTCGGTTCCATCGATGAGAACGCCCGCGTGGCATTCGAAGCCGTGCTCGCAGCCGATCCCGCGGCGGTGGTCAAACACCTGAGCCAGATCGGCCTGCCCCGGGACACGATAGTGATGCTGGACACCCCTCCCGGCGCATCGATCTACATGCGTCAGGCGCTGACCTGCGCCGACATGGTGCTGGTGACGTCTCTCACGGACGCCGCCTCCTATGCCACGTTGCCGACCATGCACAGCCTCATCCACACGTATTGTGGGGGCAGCGGCAGCTTCATCGGCTATGCGTATGTCCTGAACCAGGTGGACCGCTCGCGCCAGTTGTCGCGGGACATCACCGAACTCATGCGCTCAGACCTGGGTGATCGTATAGCCGGTGTCATCCATCAGGACCAGTCGATTGCCGAAGCGCTTGCCTTCAATCGCAATGTCCTCGATTACGACCCGCATTGCCGCGGTGCGCACGACTTCGTCCAGTGCGCGGACTGGGTAGCCGCCCGGTTGCAATCTTCAGGCTTGCTGGCATGAACACGCCGCAGACTCGTGAATCCAGAGGAAACCGGCGCGTCGTCACGCAACGCGAAGTCAATGTAGAGATCAAAAGCCGCGTATTGGGCGTGTTCGACCAGGGTTTCTGGTTCAACCCGTTTGTGCGTGCGGTTCTTTTCATCGGCGCCGCCATCCTGTTCGGCATCGCCGTCACCACGCCGCTCGACGTCTGGCAACAGGCCGTCTTCTCTGTCGTGATGTTCGTCGCGGCACTCGTCGTCAGGCGGGTGGCCGGGCAGTTCGCGGTGGTCTCGCTGATCGTCCTGTCCATCATCGCGTCCATACGCTACATGTACTGGCGACTCACCAGTACGATCGGTTTCGAGCATACGCTGGACATGATATTTGGCTGGGGCCTGGTGGCCGCCGAGCTTTATGCGTTGATGGTGCTGCTGCTGGGCTATCTGCAGACGGCATGGCCGCTGAAGCGCAAGCCCATCCCCATGCCTGCCGACAACAGCACGTGGCCGACGATCGACATCATGATCCCGACCTATAACGAGCCGCTGAGCATCGTCAAGTTGACCGTGTTCAGCGCGCTGGCGCTGGACTGGCCCGCGGACAAGCTCAACGTCTATGTGCTTGATGATGGACGGCGCCCGGAATTCAAGGCGTTTTGCCAGGATGTGGGGGCCGGGTACATTACCCGCGACAACAACCTGTATGCCAAGGCTGGCAACCTGAACTGGGCGCTGGCGCATACCTCAGGAGAATTTGTCGCGATTTTCGATTGCGACCACGTACCCACGCGCTCCTTCCTCCAGCTGTGCATGGGCTGGTTCCTGCGCGACGAAAAGCTGGCGATGTTGCAGACGCCTCACTTTTTCTTCTCGCCTGATCCATTCGAGAAAAACCTGGGCACGTTCCGCAGCGTTCCCAACGAAGGCGAGCTGTTCTACGGCCTGGTTCAGGATGGTAACGACCTCTGGAACGCGACGTTCTTTTGTGGATCCTGCGCCATCATACGTCGCGCACCATTACTGGAAGTCGGTGGCGTGGCCATAGAGACAGTGACCGAAGATGCGCACACGGCCCTGAAACTCTCACGTGCCGGCTACAACACGGCCTACCTCGGCATTCCCCAGGCTGCCGGACTGGCCACCGAAAGCCTGTCGGCCCATATCGTGCAGCGTATCCGGTGGGCGCGCGGCATGGCCCAGATTTTCCGGGTGGACAATCCCATCTTGGGCAAAGGTCTGAAACTGGGCCAGCGGCTTTGTTATGCCAACGCAATGCTGCACTTCTTCTACGGGCTGCCCCGGCTGGTGTTCCTGACGGCCCCCCTGGCCTACCTGCTGTTCGGTGCACAGATCTTCCAGGCCTCGGCCCTGATGATCGTGGTGTACGCCCTGCCCCACATCTTTCACTCCAGCCTGGCCAATTCGACCATTCAGGGTCGCTTTCGACACTCCTTCTGGAACGAGGTGTACGAGACGGTGCTGGCCTGGTACATCATGCGGCCCGTCACCCTGGCATTGGTCAATCCCAAGGCCGGCGCGTTCAACGTGACAGCCAAGGGTGGTGTGATCGACAAGGCTTTCTTCGACTGGACGATGGCGCGTCCGTATCTGGTGATCCTGCTGCTCAACCTGATCGGTATCGGCTTTGGCATCTACGAATTCTTCGGTGGTGATGCCGAGGTGCGCACGACGATCCTGGTGAACCTGGTGTGGGCGCTTTATAACGTGACCATTGCCTGCGCCAGCGTTGCCGTGGCCTCGGAGTCACGTCAGATGCGCACCACGCCACGGGTTTCGGCAGCATTGTCTGCCACCTTGATCATGAACGACGGCAAGACGGTCGCATGTACCACGACTGATTTCTCGCAACAGGGGTTAGGTATCCGCCTGCCTCAAGGCGTGACCGTCGCGACCGACCAGGACATTCACGTCTCGGTCTTCCGCGGCGACGAAGAAGGTGTCTTCCCGGCGACCATCGTCTACAGCAAAGGTCAGACACTCGGCCTGCGCCTGGACAAACTCGATCTGGAGCAGCAAAGCAGGCTGGCCCAGATCACCTTCGGTCGTGCCGACACCTGGGCCGAAAGCTGGGGCAAGGCCTCTGTGGACACCCCGTTGGGTGCGCTGCGCGAAGTGTTTTTAATTGGTATGCGCGGCATGAAACTGTTATCGCTCAGCCTTTATGGTGCCGGCCGCAAACGAATCGGCACATCAATCGCGAATCGATCCTCTGTGAGCAAAAGATGATTTCCTCCTCTCAAGGTTTTTCCCTGAATCCGTTTCGCCGTCGCTATTTGCCGGCGGTCGTCTGCGCAGCGCTGACATTCGGTGGATCGATGCACGCCTGGGCCGCCTCGGTCACCGACGCTGCCCACACGCCTGTCGCCAACGATGCGCCCTCGGCAACACCCACGGCAACACCTTCTGCCGTGCCCGAACTGATCGGTAGCCAGGCCTTTCCGGCGCCGCCTCAGGCTCCCCCCGGCTCACGTAATGTGCGCCTGTCGCTCAAGCAGCTTGGCGCCAACTATCCCCTGAATCTTCGCGGCGTGGATGGCAGCAACAGCGTGCCGTTCAACGTTCGCACCGACGAGATCGTCGCCGCGGCCAGACTCACGCTGAGCTATGCTTACTCTCCCGCCCTGCTCCCCGATCTGTCGCACATCAACATCCTGATCAACGGGGAAGTAGCCACCAGTATTCCGGTGCCCAAAGAGACGGCTGGCATGGCCTTGCAGCACAGCGTCGACCTTCCACCGCGCCTGATCACCGAGTTCAATCGCATCAACGTGCAATTGATTGGCCACTACACGATGCAGTGTGAAGATCCGCTGCACTCCAGCTTGTGGGCCAACATCAGTAACAACAGTGTGCTGGATCTGACGGTCACCCCGATTGCACTGGTCAACGATCTGGCACTGTTGCCTACGCCGTTTTTCGACCGGCGTGACATCACGAGCCTGAACCTGCCGGTGGTGTTTGCCAGCCAGCCCGACAACGCCACGCTCGAAGCAGCAGGCACCCTCTCCTCCTGGTTTGGTGCATTGGCGAAGTATCGCGGTGCGCGTTTTCCGGCCTCGGTTGCCAACCTGCCTTCATCGGGCAATGCCATCGTGATGATCGCCGGCCAGGCGAACATTCCAGGCGTCGATGCGCCTGCGGTCAATGGCCCGACCATTTCGGTAGTAACCCACCCCAACGATCCCAACGGCAAGCTGCTGCTGATTCGCGGGCGCGACAGCATGGAACTCAAGCTGGCCGCTGCCGCCCTGGCCACAGGAAGTCAGACGCTCTCCGGTCAAACGGCAGCCATCACGCAATACGCCAGCACCGACCCACGCAAGCCCTACGATGCGCCATACTGGCTGCCCAGCGATCGCCCCGTACAGTTTGGCGAGCTGATCGATCCCAAGGAGTTGAACGTGTCGGGCTACAGCCCCGACATCATCCGCGTCCGTGCCCGTGTTGCGCCCGACCTGTTCGCCTGGCGCGAGAAAGGCATTCCGGTCGACCTGAAATATCGCTACACACCGCAGCCCGATTCGATCAACTCGTCGTTGTTGATCAGCGTGAACGATCAGTTCCTGAAGTCGCTTCCCCTGCTGTCATTGAAATACATGGGCGCAGGCGACAATCTTGCCGCCGCGGTGCGTCCTGACGAGACCTTGCCCATGCGAAGCAAGCTCGCCGTTCCGGCGCAGATGCTCGCCGGCGAGACGCAATTGCAGTTCCGCTACATGTACGATTACATCAAGCAAGGTGAGTGCCGCGACATCATCATCGACAA
>JAEYZR010000212.1 GCA_023427945.1 Pseudomonadota bacterium
TTTGCGCCACCGTCGAGCCTGTGACGGTCATGCAGGTGTCGTCGAGCAGCCCCTGTTGCTGCAGTTCCCACATGATGGCGGGGACACCGCCCGCGCGGTGGAACTGTTCCCCCAGGTATTTGCCCGCCGGCTGGACGTTGGCCAGCAGGGGAATGTCATGGCCGTGTGTTTGCCAGTCGTCCAGTGCGAGATCCACGCCGGCGTGGCGCGCCATGGCCATCAGGTGAGGTTGCGCGTTGGTCGAACCGCCGATGGCGGTATTGACGCGAATGGCATTCAGGAACGCCGCGCGGGTCAGAATGTCGGATGGCTTCACATCTTCCAGAACGAGCTCAACTGCCCGGCGCCCGGTGCGGTAGGCCATCTGGCCGCGTTCGCGGTAGGTGGCGGGGATGGCTGCGCAACCGGTCAGAGACATGCCCAGGGCTTCGGCCATGGCGTTCATCGTCGAAGCCGTTCCCATCGTGTTGCAATGCCCCACTGAAGGCGCTGAGTCCAGCGCGGTCTGCAGAAAGGTGGCTTCGTCGATTTCACCGGCGGCCAGCTTGCGGCGCGAGCGCCAGATGACGGTGCCGGAGCCCACCAGCTCGTTCTCGTGCCACCCGTCCAGCATGGGCCCGCCCGAGAGCACGATCACGGGGATGTCCACCGTGGATGCTGCCATCAGCGCCGAGGGTGTCGTCTTGTCGCATCCCGTGGTGAGCACGACACCGTCCAGCGGGTAGCCGTGCATGATTTCGACCAGACCCATGTAGGCCAGGTTGCGGTCCAGCGCAGCAGTGGGGCGCTTGCAGTTTTCGAAGATCGGGTGCGTGGGGAACTCGATCGGAATGCCGCCGGCATCACGAATGCCGTCGCGCACGCGTTTGGCCAGTTCGACATGAACCCGGTTACAGGGAGAGAGGTCACTGCCGCTTTGGGCGATGCCGATGATGGGCTTGCCTGCGCACAACTCCTCAGGCGTGATGCCGTAGTTCATGAACCGTTCCAGGTACAGCGCCGCGAGATCGATGTGGTCCGGGTTCTTGAACCAGTCCAGTGAGCGCAGGGGCTTGCGCGAAGGTTTTGCCGTGCCTGTCATGGCTGTGCCCCCGTCTGGGCCGTTCCAGCGACAAGGCGCATGTGCGCACTCGTGATTGCGATAGTCATGTTTCTCCTCCGCCCGCTTGAGACAGGGCTGTTTTTGATCAAGAAATGTAATTTCACGTCAGGACTTTCTATCTCTTGTAAGATGACATATTATACGGTTGTCAGACAGCCGGATGACACAAAAAATATAACGATCCTTCCCAGGAGACAACGCATGACCGAGCAGGACACTGCCGTTCCCATCGCGCAGAAACAGGCGCGTCTGGCTCAAGCGCTGGGGGCTGCTGCCGTCATTACCGAACCTTCCGGGATGGTGCGTTATTGCCGCGACTGGCACGGCGATATCACCACGGGCGCCGTGGCAATCCTGCGCCCTGACAGCACCGAAGCCGTGGTCAAGGCCGTGCGCCTGTGTGCCGAGCTCGATCTGAAAATCGTCGTGCAAGGGGGCAACACGGGTCTGGTCCTGGGCGCCACGCCCGACGACCCATCGAACCAGGTCGTGCTCTCCCTCGAACGGATGAACCACATCCGTTCTGTGGACGCCGACGATTTTTCGGCGGTGGTGGAGGCGGGCTGTATTTTGCAGACCGTGCAGGAAGCCGCTGATGCGCAAGGCATGTTGTTGCCCTTGTCCCTGGGCGCCGAAGGCAGTTGCCACGTTGGCGGCAATGTCAGTACCAATGCCGGGGGAATCAACGTACTGCGTTATGGCATGGTGCGTGAACAGGTGCTTGGCCTGGAAGTGGTCATGGCCGACGGGGACGTGCTCGACATGCTGGGCACCCTGCGCAAGGACAACCGGGGGCTGGACCTGAAGCAGCTTTTTATTGGTGCCGAAGGCACCTTGGGCATTGTGACCGCGGTCGCGCTGAAGTTGCATCCGCGTGCCGAACAGGTCGAGACGGCATTGCTCGGCGTGGCGTCGCTGGAAGATGCCATTGCGCTGTATCGGCGGGCACGACGTGACTGCTGCGACCTGATGTCGGCTTTCGAGTTCATGCCGCCCGACGCCTTTGTCCTGGCGCAGGAGGCCATTGCCGGCCTGGCCATGCCGATTGCCGCCGACTACCCCGCCTACGTGCTGATGGAAGTGTCCGGCTCAGGCCTGGTGGATATCAAGGCGCTGCTGGAGACCTTCCTGGAAAACGTCATGACCGAAGGATTGGTCAAGGACGGCGTGGTCGCGGCTACACGTGCCCAGGCCGAAACCTTGTGGAAGTTTCGCGAAGGCATGATCGAAGGCCAGGCGATGCGCGGTACGCATCTGAGAACCGACGTATCAGTAGCGCTTTCGCGCCTCGCCGATTTCGTGGATCAGGCGCAGAGCCGCCTGCGGCAGGCCTTTCCCGATTGCCTCACCGTGTCGTATGGCCACGTGGGCGACGGCAACATTCATATCAACGTGCTGCCTGCCGCTGGCACGCCTAAGCCTGCGCGCGAGCAGATCATCGCCGAGGCCAAGAAGATGATCAACGCGGTCATCGACGAGTTCAAGGGCAGTATCAGTGCCGAACACGGCATAGGCAGGCTCAAACGCGAGGAATTCGAAGAGCGCTTGAGCTCCTCCCAGCGTCAGGTGCTGTGCGCGGTCAAGCATGCACTGGACCCGGCGTTGCGTTTGAACCCAAGATGCCAGATTTCATTTGACGGATGATTCGGAGTTTCCCATGACACAGTTTGGACGCATCATGCGACTCGATCATCTGCCGACACAGATCGCGGCAAAGATCGAGAAGGAGATCATTTCGGGTGGTCTGAAGGCGGGTGACAAGCTCCCGCCAGAGACTGAACTGGCCAAGACCCTTGGAGTCAGCCGGTCGGTCGTGCGCGAGGCGATTGCCCAGTTGCGCAACGAAGGTCTGGTGGATACGCGCCAAGGCGTGGGCGCCTTCGTGCTGGCCCTGCAGCGCCGCCCCATCATTCGTATCGAAGCGGCAGATCTGGTCAATCCTGCGAGCTTTCGCAGCCTGTTCCAGCTGCGCATGCCTTTGGAAGTCGAGGCCGCGGGCCTGGCTGCGCTGCACCACACGCCGGCAGATCTGAAGCGGCTGGACGATGCGCTGGCGGTCATGCAGGACGTGGACACGAAATGGAACGATGACGGTATCGCTGCCGACCTGGCCTTTCACAGTGCCCTGGCTCAGTGTACGCAGAACGAGTACTACACGCTGTTCATCGGATTCATTACCGAGAAGATCATCTCCACGATCAGCCTGGCCCGTGCGCGTGCCGAGCTCGAACAGATCGTGGACATGACGCTCAGCGAACACATGGCGGTGCGCGATGCGGTCGCTGCCCGTGACATGCACGGTGCCCGTGATGCCATGCGCCGCCACATTCTGGGTGCAGCAGTCCGGCTGGATCTGCATCTGGACAGTCCGACGGGTAGCGAAGTACCCGCCAGCACAGAAAAAAAATCCAACACACGCCAAAAACCGGAGGCCTGAAGATGTCGATGCCTGGTGCCAACCTCATGGGTTCCCTTACTGCTGCCGATATTCTGCCCAAGGACGCCGCCCATGCCCGGCTGATCGGTCGTGTCTGGTCGAACGCCCAGCAGGGGCCCAGCCCCGTGGTCATCATCGATAGCCGCGTGCGTGACGCAAGCGCGCTGGCGCCCACGATTTCCGCGCTGCTGGAGCGCACCGACCTGGACCAGTGCGTGGCGCAGGCGAAAGCACTACCGGATATCGGTGCACTGGACGACTACCTGAATGGCTCGGCAGGACATCTGCTTGCACCCGTCGATCTGCAGGCCATCAAGGCGGCGGGTGTCACGTTCGCCGACAGCATGCTCGAACGTGTGATCGAAGAGCAGGCCAAGGGTGATCCAGAAAAGGCGAAATCCATTCGTGCCCGCCTGGCTCCCGTGTTGGGGGACAGCCTGCGCGGTGTCGTGGCGGGCTCGGATAAAGCGGCTGAAGTTAAAAAACTGTTGCAGGACATGGGCTTGTGGTCGCAATACCTGGAGGTGGGCATCGGACCCGACGCCGAGATATTCACCAAGGCGCAACCGATGTCCTCGATGGGGTGCCATGCGCGCGTGGGCATCCATCCCCGCTCGGACTGGAACAACCCCGAGCCTGAGGTGGTGGTGTCGGTTCGCTCTGACGGCCACATCTGCGGTGCGACCCTGGGCAACGACGTCAGCCTGCGTGACTTCGAAGGCCGGTCGGCGTTGCTGCTGAGCAAGGCCAAGGACAACAACGCGTCGTGTGCCATCGGCCCGTTCATTCGCCTGTTCGACGACCAGTTCGGGCTGGAAGACCTGGAGTCCCTGGTCGTCACCCTGAATGTGCAGGGCCAGGATGGCTTCGAGATGCACGGGGAGAGCCCGATGGCGGCCATCAGTCGCACGCCCGAGGAACTCGTCTCGCAGATGTTGAATCGGTGTCATCAGTATCCCGACGGCGCGGTGCTCTTTCTGGGCACGATGTTCTCCCCGACGAAAGACCGGCGTGTCGCGGGCCAGGGATTCACCCATGAGAGAGGCGACCGGGTGGAGATCGCCACACCCCGACTGGGCAGTCTGATCAATTGGATAGAGACCAGCGACGTTTGCGAACCGTGGACCTTTGGTCTGGGTGAGCTGATGCGCAACCTGGCGCGTCGCGGCCTGCTGGATCAAGCGCACTGAGCCTAATCAGAAAAATAGCGATCAAGGGGGCAAACCAGAACAGTCATCAAGCAGAGCAGGAGTAAAGAACACTAAAGAACAGCGTCGCACAAGGGACATGCATCGTGCGACGACCAATGGAGACAATGCATGCAACGCGGATTCAATATGTTCTACCGCCTTCTGGAAGGAGTACTCGTCGTCCTCCTTCTCGGGATGGTGCTCATGGTTTTCGGCAATGTCGTGCTTCGGTACGGCTTCAATTCCGGAATCCTTATTTCCGAAGAACTGGCTCGCTACTTTTTTGTCTGGCTCACCTTCCTGGGCGCAGTGATAGCGTTCCACGAGCACAGTCATCTTGGCATTGAAACGCTGGTGCAACGCTTTTCGCGTCGCGGCAGGTTGATATGCATGGCAGCCAGCAACGTCATCATCATCTTGTGCGCCGTCGTCTTTTTCTGGGGCGCGTTCATGCAGTTCGATATCAACGCCACCATGTACGCACCGGTTTCGGGGCTGTCGCTGGCATGGGTCTATGGCATAGGCCTGTTCACCGGCGCCGGCGTGTTCGTGATTGCGGCGATTCGCCTGGCGAACATCGTGCTGGGCAAAACCACGGACGGCGACATTGCACGCTTTGTGGGCGAACACCAGACCCTTGCGGAGCGTATCGAATGACGTTGCTCGTTTTCGTCGTATCTTTGTTGGGCGCGATGGCCATCGGGGTGCCGGTCGCATTTGCCCTCATGTTCTGTGGTGTCGTACTGATGTTCCACATGGACATGTTCAATGCGCAGATCGTTGCGCAGAACATGATCACCGGGGCCGACACCTTCACATTGCTTGCCATCCCGTTTTTCCTGCTCGCAGGCGAAATGATGAACTCCGGCGGGCTCTCCAAGCGCATCATTCATTTTGCCCTGGCGCTGGTCGGCCATATCCGGGGTGGGCTGGGTATCGTGGCGATCTTCGCTGCGGTCATCATGGCCAGCCTTTCCGGTTCGGCTGCCGCCGACACTGCAGCGCTTGCCGCCATCCTGATCCCCATGATGCGCCAGGCGGGCTACAACGTGCCGCGCGCCGCCGGCCTGATGGCAGCGGGTGGCGTGATTGCGCCGGTGTTGCCGCCGTCGCTGGCCTACATCGTCTTTGGCGTGGCTGCCAACGTGTCGATTTCTCGCCTGTTCATGGCCGGTATCGCACCGGGTCTGATGATGGGCGCGGCATTGATCTGCACATGGCTTTTCCTGACCCGCAACAGCGATATCGCGCCGTTGCCCCGGAAATCGGCGCGGGAACGGCTGGTTGCCACCGGCCAGGCTGCGTGGGCGCTGGGCATGCCCGTCATCATTCTGGGCGGCATTCGCATGGGTGTGGTCACGCCCACCGAAGCGGCCGTCGTGGCGGCAGTGTATGCCTGGTTCGTGGGCACATTCATCTATCGCGAACTGAAACTGAAAGACCTCTATAGCGTCTTTCTCAGGGCAGCGAAGACCACGGCGGTCATCATGTTTCTCGTGGCGGCGGCCCTGGTCTCGGCTTGGCTCATCACGGCGGCAAACATTCCGGCGGAGCTGGGCAGCCTGATCGAACCGCTGATCGACCGACCCAAGCTGCTGATGCTGGTCATCATGATCGTGGTGATGGTGGTGGGCACGGCCCTGGACCTGACGCCCACCATCCTGATCCTGACACCGGTGCTCATGCCTATCGTGAACATGGCTGGCATCGATCCCGTGTACTTCGGCGTCATGTTCATCATGAACACCTGCATCGGTCTGTTGACTCCCCCCGTAGGTGTGGTGCTGAACGTCGTCAGCGGGGTGGCCAAAGTACCCCTGGGCAAAGTGGTCGTGGGTGTCGTGCCTTTCCTGCTGACCTACATCGCGCTGCTTTTCCTGTTCGTGCTGTTCCCCGAACTCATCACCGTGCCGATGCGCTGGTTGAGTTGACATTGCAGTCATAAGAAGCGGGGCGCCAGAGCCCCGTCGTTAGACCCTCGGCATAGCTCGGCGCAGCCCTTCCGTAGCCATGCCACCTCATTTCCCTGTTTCGAGGAGACATCCATGCAAAAAATCTTACTTGCAAGCCTTATCGCCGCCTTCGGGATCACCGGTTCATTTTCCGTGACCGCAGCCGATGATTTCAAGACCCGCAACATCCGCCTGTCCAATGGGCTGGCCTCCGACCACCCGGTTGCAACCGGTGTAGCGGCGTTCAATTCATGCGTTCAGGAGAAGTCCGGCAACAAGATGAAGATCACCGCTTACTGGAGCAGTTCCCTGGGCGATGATGTGCAGGCGACACAAGCGCTGCGCTCAGGCACCCAGGAAGCCGTGATCACGTCGTCGTCTCCCCTGGTGGGCATGGTCCCGGCGCTGGGTGTGTTTGACCTGCCGTTCCTGTTCGCCAACGAAAAAGCGGCTGACGCCGTGGTCGATGGCGCCTTTGGCGATTTCATCAGCGAGAAGCTCGATGCGGTCGGTCTGATCAACCTGGCCTACTGGGAAAACGGTTTTCGCAACCTCAGCAATTCGCAGCGTCCTGTCAATAAATGGGAAGATATGAGTGGCCTGAAGTTGCGGGTCATGCAGAACAACATTTTCCTGGACACGTTCCGCGGGATGGGCACCAACGCCATGCCCATGTCCTTTGGCGAGATTTTCTCGGCCCTGGAGACGCATGCAATCGATGGTCAGGAGAATCCGTTCGTCACCATCGAAACGTCCAAGTTCTATGAGGTGCAGAAATACATCTCCGTGACGCAGCACGCCTATACGCCTTTCCTGGTGCTGTTCTCCAAGCCGATCTGGAAC
>JAEYZR010000018.1 GCA_023427945.1 Pseudomonadota bacterium
CCATTTCCGTGCTGAACCCCTTGACCACAGGCACCAGGTATTCGTAGCGTGCCTGCTGGCGGCTCTTGACGTCCTGATCGGGATGGTGCTGTGCCTGATCGCAAGCACCGGCCGCTGTGTAGGTCACCGCCCGGCTGGCCTGCGTGAGCGAACGCATGGTGAGCAACTGTCGTTGAACATCAGGATGATGGACGATGGCCACCGGCTTGGCGGAACCTTCTATGGCACGCCCTTGCACCCGCTCACGGGCATAGGCGAGCGCATGCTGGTAGGCTCGCTCGGCAACGGCGACGCCCTGCTGCCCCACGGCGAAACGTGCGGCATTCATCATGATGAACATGTACTCCAGCCCGCGATTCTCCTGGCCGACCAGATAGCCGATGGCGCCCTCTCCCACGTCGCCCTTGCCACTGCCGTAGATCAGCACGGCGGTCGGGCTGCCGTGTATGCCCAGCTTGTGCTCGAGCGAGGCGCACCACACATCGTTGCGCGCCCCCAGGTTGCCCTGATCGTCCACCAGGAACTTGGGCACGATGAACAACGAGATTCCCTTCACCCCCGCAGGTGCATCGGGCGTACGCGCCAGCACCAGGTGCACGATGTTCTCCGCCATGTCGTGCTCACCGAAGGTGATATAGATTTTCTGCCCGCTCAAGCGATAGGTGCCATCGTCCTGGAGCACGGCACGCGTCGCCACCTGCGCCAGATCCGAACCCGCCTGAGGCTCGGTCAGGTTCATCGTCCCGGTCCATTTTCCGGCGATCAGCGCGGGGACGTAGCTCGCTTGCTGCGAGTCACTTCCCGCAGTGAGCAGCGCCTCTATCACGCCATCAGTCAACAGCGGGCACAACGAGAACGCCAGGTTGGCCGAGTTCATGGCTTCACATGCGGTTGCCGCCACGACCTTGGGCAAGCCCTGGCCGCCCCATTTCTCCGGATGGGCCAGACCTTGCCACCCTCCTTCGGCATATTGGCCAAAGGCCTGGGCAAAGCCGGGGGAGGTGCGCACCTGCCCGTTTTCGACCCGAGGTGGCGAGGTGTCGCCCGTACGATTCAACGGCGCCAGCACGCCCTCCACGAACCGCGCATTTTCTGTCATGACCGCCTCGATGAGGTCAGATGACAGGGATTCAAAACCGGGCAGTGCCAGGATCTCGTCCAGTCCGGCCAGTTCGCTCAGGCAAAACTGCATATCGTGAAGCGGGATTTGAAAGCTCATGGTGTCTCCTGCTGTGCCGGTCGCGACGTACGCTCCGGTCATGAGAGTGGATGGCGTATGTGCAGATGGTACTGCCCTTCCCCGGCAAACCGGACGCGGAATGCGAGCGTCGATGTTGCCAAGGGGCAAACGGGCAGAAAAAATGCCCTGCTCGCTTGCGAACAGGGCATGATCGTTTGGCAAAGCCAACCTGACAACCCACGACGACGACACGTCGTGGCCAGTCAACAGCGACTCGAAGTGCCGATTCCAGTGCAGGCACGACCTGGAACAGGTCGCCCACCAGACCATAGTCGGCCACACCGAAGATGGGGGCTTCTTCGTCCTTGTTGATCGCAACAATCACTTTCGAGTCCTTCATGCCTGCCAGATGCTGGATAGCGCCCGAAATGCCGATTGCCACGTAGAGCTGGGGTGCGACGATCTTGCCGGTCTGACCGACCTGCCAGTCGTTGGGCGCGTAGCCAGCGTCGACTGCCGCGCGCGAAGCACCCAATGCGGCACCCAGCTTGTCGGCCAGGGGATCGAGAATCTTGAAATTTTCGGCGCTGCCCATGCCGCGGCCACCAGAGACGACGACACGCGCACCGGCAAGCTCAGGACGATCGCTCTTGGCGACTTCACGACCAACAAAGCTGGACAGCCCGGAGTCGGCCACCGCATCCACCGCCTCGACTGCAGCCGAGCCACCCTCGGCAGCCACGGCGTCAAAACCCGTCGTGCGCACGGTCAGAACCTTGACCGAATCAGCAGATTGCACCGTGGCAATGGCGTTACCGGCGTAGATCGGACGCTGGAAGGTATCGGGAGATTCGATGCTGACGATGTCGGAAACCTGTGCCACGTCCAGCTTGGCGGCAATGCGCGGAGCAACGTTCTTGCCCGAAGCCGTGGCCGGAAAGACGATGTGGCTGTAGCTGGACGCCAGGGCGAGCACCTGGGCAGCCAGGTTCTCGGCCAGACCATCGGCGAGATGGGCTGCGTCGGCATGGAGTACCTTGGCCACGCCAGCAATCTTGGCGGCGGCTTCGGCCACAGCCTGTGCGCCGCTACCGGCAACCAGCACATGCACGTCGCCGCCCAGCTGGGCCGCTGCAGCAACCGCGTTCAGCGTAGCGCCTTTCAATTCGGCGTTGTCGTGTTCGGCAATAACCAGTGTTGTCATGTTCAGATCACCTTCGCTTCATTCTTCAGTTTGTCGACCAGCGCGGCAACGTCGGCCACCTTGATACCTGCCTTGCGTGCGGCAGGCTCGACCACTTTCAGCGTCTTCAGACGTGGCGCAACATCGACACCCAGCGAGTCGGGCGTCTCGTTGTCCAACTGCTTCTTCTTGGCCTTCATGATGTTGGGCAGCGTGACGTAACGCGGTTCGTTCAAACGCAAGTCGGTCGTCACGATGGCCGGCAACTTCAGCTCGATGGTTTCCAGTCCGCCATCGACTTCACGCGTCACCTTCACGGAGCCTTCGGCCAGCTCGATCTTGCTGGCGAAGGTGGCTTGCGGCCAATCCAGCAAGGCAGCCAGTGCCTGTCCCGTCTGGTTGGCATCGTCGTCGATGGCCTGTTTGCCCAGGATGACAAGCTGGGGCTGTTCTTTGTCCACGATGGCACGCAACAACTTGGCCACGGCCAAGGGTTGGAGCTCAACGTCGGATTGCACGAGAATGCCACGATCAGCACCAATGGCCATCGCCGTACGCAGCGTTTCCTGCGACTGGGCAACGCCGCACGACACGGCAATCACTTCGGTGACCGAACCTTTTTCTTTGAGGCGGGTGGCCTCTTCGACGGCGATTTCATCGAAAGGGTTCATCGACATCTTGACGTTGGCAATGTCGACGCCGGACTGATCCGACTTAACACGAACCTTCACGTTGTAGTCAACGACACGTTTGACTGGGACAAGTACCTTCATCCAGCGATCTCCAGAAGTAAATTCTTATAAGACGGGCAACTCTGCCGATTCTACAACTTCGCAAGCGCACGCACATGGGCCACCACGCTACGGCCCAGGGCAGACAGGTTGTACCCGCCTTCCAGCATGCTGACGATGCGTCCTTGCGCATACTCGTCGGCAATGGCGACGACCTGTTCGGTCAACCAGACATAGTCCGCCTCGACCAGACTCAGTTGCCCCATGTCGTCTTCGCGGTGTGCATCGAAGCCGGCAGAAATAAAGACCAGCTCGGGCTTGTGCTCATGCAGCCGCGGCAGCCACGACTTCACCACCAGGTCACGTACAGCGGTGGCACCACTGTAGGCGGACACCGGCACATTGACCATGTTCGCCGCGACGTTTTCAACGCCGCAGTTCGGATAGAAAGGATGCTGAAAAAAACTGCACATCAACACCCGGTCATCACCGGCGAATATGTCCTCGGTGCCGTTGCCATGATGGACATCGAAATCAATGATCGCGATACGCTTCACGCCATGATAGTGCATCGCATGGTGCGCTGCGACAGCGACATTGTTGAAAAAACAAAAACCCATTGCCCGGTCGTGGCAGGCATGATGGCCCGGCGGGCGGACAGCGCAGAACGCCGATGCGGCACGCCCGGCCATCACGGCATCCACCGCAGCAATTCCTGCGCCTGCGGCACACAATGCGGCCTGTGCGGTATGCGGCCCCTGCAGGGTATCGGGGTCCAGCATCCGGGTGCCTTCTTGCGGGCTGCCTTGCAGAATGGACGCGACATAGGCGGCATCATGCGCCCGCTTCAGCGCCGCCTCATCCGCCGGTCCGGCCTGTTCGGCAACGACGTAGTCGGCCAGGCCACTGGCCAGCATCTGGTCGTTGATCGCATCCAGCCGCTGCGGCGACTCGGGGTGCCAATCGCCCATATCGTGCAGACGACACGAGGGGTGGGTAAGATAGAGTGTCTCCATAAGGAAGGATTATGTTCACCAGATGGCGTTTCCTGCAAATCGGCATGCTTGCGTTGGCAATTTCAGCTTGCGCGGCCCCTCAGTCCAGACCCGCACCTGGCCCTTCCACCCCAACCCCAGCTACACCCGCAACACCTGCGAAACCTGAGCAAAAACTCCCGTCCAGCCAGTTGGACAAGGACCAGACGGCCTATGTGCAAGCGCTGGCGCGCGAGCGCAACCTTCCCGCCGAGCAGCTCGGCATCATCCTGCAGTCGGCGCAATACAACCCGACGGTGGCGCGATTGATTGCACCCGCCGTGGCCGGCAAGAAAGTCGTGCGCAGCTGGACGGTCTATCGCAAACGCGTCGTGGAGCCGATCCGCATCCGCTGGGGCGTAGATTTCATGAACGCCAATGAAGCGACGCTTGCGCAAGCGTCCCAGCGATTCGGTGTCCCGCCCTCGATCATCGTGGCGATCATCGGGGTGGAAACCAACTATGCCCGCAACATGGGTTCGTTTTCGGTATTGGACGCCCTCTACACGCTGGCGTTTCGTTACCCCGATCCCGCACGCCCCGACCGCCAGGAGATGTTTCGCAACCAACTCAGCGATTTTCTGGCTTTAGTCATGAAGGGCCGCCTGGACGTGGGCGCCCAAGGCTCCTATGCGGGCGCCATCGGCATGGCGCAATTCATGCCCGGCAGCATCGAGCGCTATGCGGTGGACGGCGATGGCGATGGCGTGATCGACCTGACCAACAGCACCAAGGATGCCATTTTGTCGGTGGGCAACTTCCTGGCCGAGCATGGCTGGCAGCGTGGACTGCCTGTGTTCGCACCGGTCACCCTGCCCGCAGACCCGTCAGCACTGGTGGATGGCGGCCTGGAACCGCACCTGACCTGGTCGCAGATGCAGGCCGCAGGCGCTCGCACAGCAGACGGTTCAGCCTCCTGGACCAGCCATAAAATGGGTGTCATCAACCTGCCCGACGACCAACACGGCACAGTGCAATACCGCACAGGAACACCCAACTTCTTTGCGCTCACGCACTACAACCGCAGCTACTTCTATGCCAGTTCGGTTGCCGATCTGGCCACTGAGTTGCAAGCCAGGAAGTGATCACGAAAAGCGCTGGGTGCCCAGGCGGCGGTGCCTGCCGCCCCTCTGGCCCCATGCGCTCGGATCATGATTGCTTGACGCGATGCCTCAAGCGTTGAAGACACCGGTGGAAAGATAGCGGTCGCCACGATCACACACGATGAACGCAATCGTGGCGTTTTCCACTTCTTCGGCAACACGCAGTGCCGCGATCAACGCCCCGGCAGCGGAAATACCCGCGAAAATGCCTTCTTCGCTGGCGAGGCGCCGCGCCATTTGTTCGGCCTCGGCCTGCTCGATCAGCTCGTAAGCATCAACCAGATTCTTGTCGAAGATGGCCGGCAGATAAGCCTCCGGCCATTTGCGGATACCTGGAATCTGCGACCCCTCCGCGGGCTGTGCTCCCACCACCCGGATATTGGGGTTCTGCGATTTCAGGTAGGACGACACACCCATGATGGTGCCGGTCGTTCCCATCGCACTGACGAAGTGGGTGATCGTGCCGTCGGTCTGTTGCCAAAGTTCAGGCCCGGTACCGATCTGGTGAGCCAGGGGATTGTCACTGTTGGCGAATTGGTCCAGCACCAGCCCCCGCCCTTCCTGCTGCATCTTGGTCGCCAGATCGCGCGCATATTCCATCCCCCCCTGAGCGGCGGGGGTGAGGATGAGTTCTGCGCCATACGCGGTCATGGCGGCGCGCCGCTCTACCGACAGGTTGTCCGGCATGATCAGGATCATGCGGTAGCCTCGCATCGCGGCCACCATGGCAAGTGCGATACCGGTATTGCCACTGGTCGCCTCGATCAGGGTATCGCCGGGCTTGATATCACCACGCGCCTCGGCCCTCATGATCATGGACAATGCGGGCCGGTCCTTTACAGAACCCGCGGGATTGTTGCCTTCCAGTTTGCCCAGGATGACATTGTTGCGGCGCGCGTTTTCAGCACCAGGAATGCGTTGCAGGCGCACCAGAGGGGTATTGCCTACAGTCTGTTCAAGCGTCGGATAATTTTTCATGCGGACAATCATAAACCGCTGGAACGCCCGGCAGGAGATTGAATGGGCCTACGCGGACCAGGCGTTACCGGCGACACCGCAGGCTTCAGCGCCGATGGTGCTGCAGTCGCCCGCCCGGCGCGCAACCCTGCAGACTCCAGCCTGCGCGCTTTTTTCGCTCCTATGCCCTTGACCCGTTCCGCCAGGTTGTCCAAGGACTCATACGGCCCTGCGCGGGTACGCTCTTTCACGATGAGCGCAGCCGTCTTGGGCCCCAGACCGGCAAGCGTCTGTAGTTCGCTGGCGCTGGCCTGATTCACATCCAGGGCATGAGCGGGTGCCGCGAGCAAGGCTGCGCTGAGCAGCGCGCATGCACCGCGGGCAATGCCAGGGCATGGAGCGCTTGTACGCGCCAAATGGCGCAGGCGGGGAAAATGGAGTGAATGTTTCATGAGGCCTCGTTGGAGCAGTGACGGTTTGCAGTGAACCGATGATGCCTGCTCTGGCCCCGATGAAATGCCCGACACGGACCAAATCGTCCATGTCGGCAAGCCCTTACGCCGAGTGACGGGCGCGCCAGTAGCGCACGTACTCAGAGACGCCCTGATTCACGTCGCGCATGGCTGCAGTAAAACCGCTGGCCCGCAGTGCACTGACGTCAGCCTGCGTGAAGCTCTGATAACGCCCCTTCAGATCGTCTGGGAAGGCGATATAACGCAGCAGTTTCCTGTCAACCAATTGCGCAAGCGACAAAGGCTCCTCACCTTTTTCGGCACGCAAGGCATTGACCACGCCGGCGGCAACATCGTTGAACGGTTGGGCTCGACCTGTCCCGCAGTTGAACACGCCCGATACCTGGGGAT
>JAEYZR010000032.1 GCA_023427945.1 Pseudomonadota bacterium
GTTCTGGGGTGGCCATGTCGCCAGCAATGATGGCAGCTGGATCGCCTGGCGTGAGTCTGAGCAGCAGGAAAACGAACACCGCAACCACACCCATGACGGGGATGGCAGCCAATATCCGCCTTAAGAAGTAGGCAGGCATGGGGAATCTCGCTCAAGCGTAGCGCGTGCACGACTGGCTCAAAACACAACGAGCACGCGCAAAAGACGATAGACGTTGTCCGACCCGGGCACCCTTTGCGATGCCGTCAGGCCGGTTCTGTGGATATGTCAGTCTGCCTTGGACAGGTTCCAGAACACGGGCACAGGAGCCTTGATCAGCCCTGTCAGTTTTTTGCTCATGGCGGCTGGTGATTTGTACGAACCCAGGGGCAGGTAGATCACCTCTTCCATCGCGCGCTGGTGTACCGCTTCTGCTGCCTTCTTGCGTTCTTCGGGTGTGCTGGCCTGGGAGAATGTGGTGCGCAGTTCTTCAAGTTTGGGATCGTCGGGCCATCCGAACCAGCCCTCCTTGCCCCGGCCGTTGATCATCGGGTTGACGAGTGGTGTCCAGACTTCCGGAATGACCCAATTGGTGAAGAACATGTTCCAGCCGCCGTCGGCCGGCGCATTCATGCTGGCACGGCGTCCCACCAGGGTTTGCCAATCCATCGGTTGCAGATCAACCGTAAAGCCGGCTTTGCGCAGCATCTGTGCGGCGATGACAGGCTGTGCGCTGACGGTGGTCACATCGGTGGGATGCATGATGACGATAGGCTTGCCATCGTACCCAGCTTCTTTCAGCAGCGCTCGGGCTTTCTCGGGTTCGGCGCCTTTGGTCAACGATGCGGGTGAGCCGGCTTCCGTTTCGTACGGGACTGCGCAACCATACATCGATGCACACGGTGTGTAGTAATCCTTGTTGCCGATAAATGCCTGCAGCACGTTGTCCTGATCGAGCGCCAGCAGTGCCGCTTGGCGGACCTTCAGATTGTCAAATGGGGGATACAGAAAATTCAGGCGCCCCATGGTTTGACTGCCCAGCTCATTGAACACCGTTACCTGTATATCGTCGTTGCTTTCGACAATCGGCAAAAGGTCCAGAGGCAGCGCTTCCAGGTAGTCGATCTCGCCTGAGTTAAGTGCGCTAACCGCTGTCTGCGCATCGGGCATGGTGATCCATTCGACGCGATCCACGTTGACGACTTTACCGCCTGCCAGCCAATCAGCAGGTTCCTTGCGCGGCACGTATTCAGCAAATTTCTCGTACACCGTTTTGACACCGGGAACGTATTCGGACTGTACGAATTTGAATGGGCCGGAGCCAACGGTCTCCTTGACAGCCTCGGAGGATGGTGTCGCGGCCACGCGTGCCGGCATCATGAATGCGGGTACGGCAGACGGCTTGGCAATCATTTCCAACGTGTCGGCAAACGGCGTCTTGAGTTTGAGTTCAAAGGTGCGTTCGTCAACGGCAGTCAGGCTGTCCAGGTGATCCATCAGCATCTGACCACCGGCATCACGCGAACCCCACCGTTTAAGCGATGCGACGCAGTCTTGAGCGGTGACGGGGGTGCCGTCATGCCATGTCAACCCGTCACGCAACGTGAACGTATAGGTCAGGCCATCGTCGGAGGTTTTGTAATCCGCCATCTGCGGCTGCGGCTGATACTTCGAGTCCATCGAAAGCAGCGTGTCGTAAATCATGTACCCATGATTTCGCACGATATGTGCCGTGGTAATGATGGGATCGAGGATGCGGATGGGCGAGTGCATCACCGCTGTAATGGTTTGCGCTTCAGTCATGCTCACTGGCATCAAGGAGAAAGTTGCCGCGGTGACTGCGAGCAATGCGAACGTACGCACGCCGCGCACGTAGCCTTTAAATCGTAGGGGAGAACGAGTTTGCATGCGCTGTAATCCTCTTGATGCGGTGGATGGCAGGGGAGTTGTCTCGCTGAAAAAGCTAGGCCGATATGAGTGATTTCCAGTTGATCAAGAGGCCGATTTTGCGGGGCGAAATCCCGGCATGCAAGCGCTTTCTGGCAAATTCTCAGTCGTGCACGATTAGGTGCATGGCAGCCTTGGGGCCATCCATTTTTCTAACCAAATCAGTGCAGTGCAGTTCACCATTTGGGTGCGTGAAACGATGGCAATTCTGCAACCATTTCTGCTTCGTTTGTGCGCGGACAGGGCTTTTTCTGGATGACGCCAGATCGGCACTTCGATGGACGACGCCCAGGTTCAATAGCGTCGATATGATTGGTTGGGTTTTTATACGGCTGACGATAAGCCCGTGGAGTCGATCATGGCGCGTCGTTCCCGGCCAACGTGTTTGGCATGCGTACGCTTACCGGATTCGGGCTGAGCTTGCGGCCAACCTTGCCAAGGCAAACCGATCAAAAGGCGGCGAATGATCTTCCATGTCCTGTCCTGAGGGTGCGTCGAAAGCATCTCGGGAATATGCGCTCGAACAGCCTTCTGTCAGACAGGGTGGGCGATGGCCGTACCAAGGTTGAACGTGGATTGTTATAGTCCATTGATCTACTTATCGAGCAATCCCATGAGCGAACAGAAAAGCAGTGTGGCCATTGGCCTGAAGGGGCGGGACGCGGCAGTTTCTTTCACTGCCTCGTCTGCGCCGGGCGACGGCAAGCCGCACAACTGGCAGTTGGACACCATCGTTGCCCAACTGCGCCAGGCCCGGATGGATTGGCGCAGTGCGCAGGCCCGCACCGAATTAGGCGGGCGCGAGTTGCCTTCGCGCGAAATTCTGCGGGATGTGGTGGAGGCGTTGTGTGGCGCCTTGTTTCCGATGCGCCTGGGACCGACAGACCTGCGCGAAGAAAGCGAAGATTTTTATGTCGGCCACAGCCTGGATGCCGCGCTGAATGCTTTGCGCGGACAGGTCCGCCTGGCGTTGCGCCACGCCGCGCGCATTTCGCAGCCCCATGCCATCCCATCGGCGGCGGACATCGATGAACAAGCGACACAGATCGTGGCCGAGTTCGCGCGCGGTTTGCCCGCGCTGCGTCGTCTGCTCGATCGGGACGTGATGGCCGCCTTTCATGGCGATCCCGCTGCGCGCAGCGTGGACGAAGTGCTGCTGTGCTATCCCGGGGTCGCTGCGGTGATCAATCACCGGATTGCGCATCATTTGTATCAGCTCGGGGCACCGTTGGTCCCTCGCATCATTTCCGAGATGGCGCATTCGGCAACGGGTATCGACATACATCCCGGTGCACGCATAGGCGCCGGTTTCTTCATCGATCACGGCACGGGCGTCGTGATCGGCGAGACTTGCATCATCGGTGAGCGCGTGCGTCTCTACCAGGCCGTCACCCTGGGGGCGAAACGTTTCCCCCGCAACGAGGCGGGATGCCTGGAGAAGGGGCTGCAGCGACATCCCATCGTCGAGGACGATGTCGTCATCTACGCAGGCGCGACGATTCTGGGGCGCATTACGATCGGCCAGGGCTCGATGGTCGGCGGCAATGTCTGGCTGACGCGCAGCATCCCGGCCAACAGCGTCATTACACAGGCTTCGCTGTCGGATACCTGCCCCAGCCACGACGCCGATCTTTAACCGTCTTCACGTTCGTGTGCGGCATGCCGCTTGCGAAACTCTATTCATTGTTTCTAACACCTCAGGAGTCTGCCTTGTCGGATCATGTTTACAAGCAGGTCGAGTTGGTTGGGTCGTCCACCAAGTCGTCGGATGATGCTATCGAGCGTGCCATCGAGCGAGAGAACGCCCCGCTCCGCAACATAGAGTGGTTCCAGTTACCCGAGACACGTGGGCATGTGGTCGACGGCAAGATTGCGCACTGGCAGGTAGGTATCAAGGTGGGCATGCGTGTGGAAGAAGCATGACCGCGTGACAGCGTGATGCGGGGCAAGATCGGAACGGCGCATATGCGCCGTTTTTGCTCATGGGGCTCAAGACCATGATTTTGCTGACATTCTTGAAGTTGACGCAAACATGTCCATAGGGTTGTCCACATCCCGCGGGGATAACTTGTCAGTCGGCTGGAGAATTGGGAAGAAAAACGCTTGCGGTTATGCCGGGAATGTGCCTGCGCATACTGTTGGTTGATTCGTGAGCGGCTATCCTAAGGTGCTGAAATCATTGTGCTTTTAAAAGATTCCCCACTGCTGTCCTCAAGTTTATCCACAGCGGACGTGGATAAGATCACCCCTTGCTTTCAGGCAGTGCTCAATCGTTAAGCACGCTGGGTATATGCTTGATAGATAAGCTCATTTTTGCACTGCTCAATAACTGTCCTCAAGCTTGTCCACATCTTGCGGGGACAAGTCCACAGGACGTGTCGAGTCAGACGGGGCGCGTAGTAAACAGGACGAGGTATGTGGTGGACGAGATGCCAAGTGCGCGCGAGGGCATGGACCGCATGACCACGGCTCCCGCATTTAGCAGGGCCGTGGTCACTTGGCTGCGGCGGCACGCTCCATACTGCTTGATGCCCGGGTAGCACAGGCATGCTCCCGAACTTTTTTCCCCTTGAGGACTGCAAACAAGTTGCGCTGTCGAGCAAGCCGGCGAGAAACGCTCACTTGCAAGACGACTCAACTTGCTGAGTTCACAGATCTAAAAGCAATAACGATGCCAACTTTTTGGATGATTGTCTGGTTGTGTGAGGCGACGCCAGTATGCTTACTATAACGTATTGAAAATAATGGGTTTTAGTCTGGCGCGACGATTCGGTGGCAAAGCGGCGCGGCGCGACGTCACGAAAATATAATCGTCATGTCCGGAAATCACCATCTTGCTGCGCACCATGCTGGGGGGGGAGTGCCCAATCATGGTGCATGCAATCGGGTCAGGCGGTTTTTATTTGCTCGGGCACACGAACGTTCTGGATCAGCGAGGTTTTCCGGCCGTCTTGACCATGGCGGTGCACACTCCACGCAACATGTCGACCTCGTCGCGAGTCAGCCCATTGCGTCCAAACAGGTGCCGCATGCGGGGCATCAATTTCTTCGGATGCGCGGGATCCAGGAACTCGACCGCGATCAGCGCCTGCTCCCAGTGTGTCAGCAGTGCGTGAACTGCCTCGCCCGAAGCGGGCTCTGCGCCACGGGCCAATGGGGTCGCTGCAACCGGGGTCTCCTGCACAGAGTGTGCCGTCTCCAGCAACGCGTAACGCATTTCCCAGGCGGCAAGCTGCAGCGCCTGCGCCACGTTGAGCGAGCTATAGGCAGGATTGGCCGGGATATGGCAGATGCGATGGCACAGGCCGATCTGTTCATTGGTCAGTCCGGCCCGTTCGGTGCCCAGGACGATGGCGACACGGGCTTCGGTGTGGGCATCCAGGTGCGTGCGCACGATGTCGGCTGTGGCCCGGATGTCCGCAGCGGGTGGACCGATGTCGCGAGGCCTGGCGGTCAGTGCGCAGGCCAGAGTGATGGGTGCAAGCGCTTGCTCGAGCGTGGAGAAGGTCTGCGTGTTTGCCAGTACGTCGTCAGCGCCGCTGGCCAGCGCAATGGCTTCGGGTTGAGCCGTCATGTCGGGCAGCTTGGGGTCCACCAGAACCAGTTCCGAGAACCCCATTGTCTTGATGGCGCGTGCAGCCGAACCCACATTGCCGGGGTGGCTGGGTTGCACCATAATGAACCGAAGATGTGAAAATGCGTGAGTCATTTAAAATACCGCGTTTGGCTGCGGTCACACCCTGTGTGCCGTGCCGTCTTCGACGCTCGCCGTCGGCTTTGAATCAAGCCGCAGACGTCGTCTTCAACAGTGTTTGTACGGAAAACTAATGCACCCGATGCTCAACATCGCCGTCAAGGCGGCCCGGCGTGCCGGCACCTTCATCAACCGCGCCAGCATGGATCTGGAAAAAATCGCCGTTGAACGCAAGGGGCCGCGCGATTATGTCACGGATGTCGATCGCGCCTGCGAAGAGGCCATTACCGACGTGTTGCGTACCGCCTATCCCGACCATGCCGTCCTGGGCGAAGAATTCGGTCATCAAGGACCTGCGGACAGTGAGTTTGTGTGGATCATCGATCCCATCGACGGTACGTCCAATTTCATCCATGGTCTGCCCAATTACGCGGTCTCGATTGCACTGGCCCACAGGGGACAGGTCACGCAGGCCTGCGTCTACGATCCCGCGCGCAACGAACTGTTCACTGCCAGCCGTGGCAGCGGCGCATTCCTGAACGAACGGCGTATCCGCGTGTCGCGCCGCACCCGCTTCAGCGACGCTCTCCTGGGCGCGTACTGGCCCGGTTCGGGTGAAGTCGACGGGGGCGCTGCGCGGTTCCGTCCGATGGCCGAAAACTGCCTGGCCTTGCGGCGCATGGGCTCCTCCGTGCTGGATCTCTGCTATGTCGCTTCTGGCCGGCTGGACGGTTTCTGCGGCGTCGGATTGAAGCCCTGGGACCTCGCTGCCGGCAGCCTGCTGGTGCTGGAGGCCGGTGGCCTGGTGGCAGACTTCGACGGCGAGCAGGGCTGGATGGAGTCAGGCAATGTACTGGCCGCAGCACCCAAGATCTTCACGCAGATGCTGTCGAGCCTGCAGCCCAGGGCTGCCTGAACGGCACCCCTGGCGTGATGCCCAGGCAACGTTTTCCCGGTGAAGTCGTTGCCTGTTGCAACTGTTGGGCGCACACCATGATTTCGAGAGCGGTTGCACCGCCGCACGCGGATTCCCTGTACGATGATCCGCTTCGAAACTATTGGAGTACTTGATGGAGTGGCTGTCAGACCCATCTGCATGGGCCGGCTTGCTGACACTCGTCGTCCTGGAAATCGTTCTCGGGATCGACAACCTGATTTTTATCGCCATTCTGGCCGATAAACTTCCCCCAGCGCAGCGCGATCGCGCACGCATCCTGGGCCTTTCGCTGGCACTTGTCATGCGCCTGGGCCTGTTATCAGTCATGTCCTGGCTGGTGACACTGACTCAACCCCTGTTTTCCATCGGCGGCCTGACGTTCTCCGGCCGCGATCTCATACTGCTCATCGGTGGTCTGTTCCTGCTTTTCAAGGGCACGCTCGAATTGCACGAGCGTGTCGAGGGTGGGTCGCACAAGAATTCCACTGGCCCGCGTGTCTATGCCAGCTTTGCTGTCATCGTCACGCAGATCGTCGTGCTGGACGCGGTGTTTTCGCTGGATTCGGTCATTACCGCCGTGGGCATGGTCGACCATCTGTCCATCATGATGATTGCTGTCACCATCGCGATGGCCGTCATGCTGCTGGCCTCCAAGCCGCTCACGCGATTCGTCAACGCGCATCCGACGGTAGTGGTGCTGTGCCTGGGCTTTTTGCTGATGATCGGTTTTTCGCTCATCGCGGAAGCTTTTGGATTCAAGGTGCCCAAGGGCTATCTGTATGCCGCCATCGCCTTCTCGGTCTCCATCGAAGTGCTCAACCAGTTGGCACGTCGCAATATCCTGAAAATGGACGCACGCCGACCCATGCGTGAACGCACGGCCGAAACCGTGCTGCGCATGCTGGGCAAGCGTCCTCCAGTGCTTGAAGAGCCCGACCAGCCGGAGGCCGACAAGGACATGCTGGCTGCCTTCGGCGTCGAGGAGCGCAACATGGTGAGCGGGGTGCTGACGCTGGCCGAACGGTCGATTCTCTCCATCATGACCCCGCGCACCGAGGTCTCCTGGATCGACATCGAAGCCGATCCTGCGACCATACGCCAGCAACTGACCGATGTACCGCACAGCTTTTTCCCGGTCTGCCGGGGCGGTTTTGACGAAATTGTCGGGGTGGGGCGCGCCAAGGATCTGATTTCCGACCTGCTGACCGAGGGCAGCATCCAGGTCGATCGCCTGCGCCAGCCCATCATCGTTCACGAGTCGATCAGCATCATCCAGCTCATGGACACGCTCAAGCGTTCCAGCGGGCAGTTGGTGTTGGTGGCAGACGAATTCGGTGCCATCGAAGGCCTGGTGACTCCCATCGATGTGTTCGAGGCCATTGCGGGTGAATTCCCCGACGAAGACGAATTGCCGGACATTGCGCTGGATGGTGAGAACGCCTGGAAGATCGACGGTGCTGCAGATTTGCATCATGTCGAACAAGTGCTCGAGGCCGACGATCTGGTCGACGACGAAAAGGACTATTCGACGCTTGCCGGCTATCTGCTCGAACAGTTCGGCCATCTTCCCAAGCCGGGCGATGTGGTGGAAACCGATATCGTGCATGCACGGTTGCGCTTCGAAGTGCTGGCCCTGGACGGTCGGCGGATCGCTTCAGTCAGGGTGGAGAAGTTCCCGCATGTGCCCACCATGCCCGAGTCGCAGGACGAACGTCAGGAGTAATGGGTTAGTCTTGCGTATGACAGCGTTGGCGAAGATGGCTGTGCGCCGTGTTCGGTTTTTTGTTTTTTTTTTTTTTAGATGCGTATCGTGGCCGACAGCACCCGTTATTTGTTT
>JAEYZR010000119.1 GCA_023427945.1 Pseudomonadota bacterium
AGCGGCCAGGGTGTCATCCAGTTCGCCATTGGGGATCAGGCCCTGGCTGGCGGCGGCTTGCTGTTCGGCAACCACTTCGGCGCGCGTCAGGCTGCTTTGCACATTGATGACGGGATAAGCCTGTTCGCCCTGAGGAATGGTGCCTGCACTACGGGCGGCGACCAGCTCTGCGCGCACTTGATCACGTGTGATCGAGCTGTCGCTTGCGAGATTGCCGGCCTGGGCGGTACCCAGGACAGTGGCCGAAAGAATCAGGGCGGATATGAGGGTCTTGGTCATGATGTAGCTCCAATAAGTAGGGATCAGGAATGGCTTGAAAGAGAGGCGCCGTTACGGCTCAATGCTCGATGAAACCGTAGTTGTTGAACGACATATGAACGGGCTGGCTGGCTCGTGGTGACGACGGGTGGCGCGCAACGGGTGCGGTATCGACCTGCGAACCACGGGCATACGTGGCGTTGGAGTTTTCGTTCTCACCGTTGAACAACAGACCCTTGGCACGTGCGTCAGCCAGTTCTTGTTGCACGTCAGCCCGCGTCAGGCTCGATTGGGAAGATTGCGTGGGGACTTCCGTGGCTTCCTGTGCCAGTGCGACAGAGCCCAGGAGCGATGCGGATACGAGAGCGGTGGCGATGAGTGATTTCATGATGGTTTCCAGTAGTGTGAAGTGGTGAGTTATCTATTAATAGATAGATAACTGCTCAAATAAAAAAAGGTGGTGTGGGACTTGTGCGTGATTTACAGGAGCGAAGCGCCCGAGCTGTTCATCACGATCTGGCCACGGTTGGCAGGTCCTTCATTGGCAGCGAAGACCGGCACGTTGTTCGACTCGCCCGTCGTGACCTGGCCCGCAGCCTTGGCGGCATGCAGCTCGGCGACGACTTCGGCACGGCTCAGGCGGCTATCGGCGTCACGAGCGGCCAGGGTGTCATCCAGTTCGCCATTGGGGATCAGGCCCTGGCTGGCGGCGGCTTGCTGTTCGGCAACCACTTCGGCGCGCGTCAGGCTGCTTTGCACATTGATGACGGGATAGGCCTGTTCGCCCTGGGGAATGGTGCCTGCACTACGGGCAGCGGCCAGCTCTGCACGCACTTGCTCACGAGTGATCGAGCCGTCGCTCGAAAGATTGCTGGCCTGGGCGGTACCCAGGACAGTGGCCGAAAGAATCAGGGCGGATATGAGGGTCTTGGTCATGATGCAGCTCCAATAAACAAGAATCAGGAATGGTCTGATAAAGGTCGGTTTTGAGGCCTATCTACTTATAGATAGAATGCTAGTCAAATAAAAATGCCGATGAAGGCACTGGTAACTTGTCTGTCTGCAGCGAAGGTCGCTGCGGCCATGAACGAATATTACCTACTAGTAGATAGGTAGACAAGCGAATAAACCGTCTGGTTTGTATGAATATGTAAATCACACACTGCGATTCGAGGGTAGGACAGGTGCCGACATATAGATGTGCGCATAGCCCTCGCGGATGGCCGCCGTGATGCGATCAAGGCGGCGGTCGATATGCTTTTCCAGCACTGCCACCGCCGTTTCTGCGTCGCGTGCGCCTACCGCATCGATCACCTCGCGGTGTTCGCGCTGGCTGGCGGGTCGATCGGCCTGCGCCATGTCGATCCATCGCACGAACCGGATACGGGCATTGACACTGCGCAGCACGTGCAGCATCTCGGCATTGCCGGACAAGGCCATCAAGCGCTCGTGAAACGTTTCGTCCAGTTCGACCAGCTCTCCCGACGTGCGCTGCCCGGCATCGGGCCCGGTATCTTCCAGAAATGCCTTCAGCGCCTGAACGTCGCTTTCACTGGCACGCACCACGGCCAGGCGTACCGCCGAAATCTCGACGGCTTTGCGAAGTTCGTATAGATCGAAGACTTCACTCACGTCGAGATCCCGACAGAAAAAGCCCTTGCCAGGAACGAAGCGCAGGAGCCGCTCGATGCTCAAGCGGCCCAGCGCCTCTCGCAGGGGCGTGCGACTCACGCCCAGCTGCTTTGCCAGCGCAACCTCGTTCAGCCGTTCGCCGGGCTTGAAGACATAGCTGATCGCCATCGAGCGCAATTGCTCGTAGACCTTGACGACAGTGCTATCGACCGGTGTCGTTGCATCCAGGGTTGTCACGTTTCATCCAAAGTTCAAGTGCGGGCCGGCGTAAAGTCTCGCGAATGCGATTGCGCCCGTGGGTCGAGCATGCAATGAAGAATGGCCGGCTTGCCCGAAGCCACTGCGCGCTCGAACGCTGGCGCGAATTCATCGGTCGTCATGACACGTTCGCCGTGTCCACCGAATGCTACAGCCATTGCGGCAAAGTCGGGGTTCTTGAGCTGTGTGGCCACCACGCGACCCGGGTAATCACGCTCTTGATGCATACGAATCGTACCGTACTGGCTGTTGTCCAGAACGATGACGATGATGGCCGAATCGTACTGGACGGCCGTCGCGAATTCCTGCCCGTTCATCAGAAAGCAGCCATCACCGGCAAACGCCACGACCGTGCGCTCGGGGAACTGGCGCTTGGCCAGCACTGCCGCAGGCACGCCATAACCCATGGAGCCGCTGGTAGGCGCCAACTGCGTGCCATAGGTGTGGAAGCGGTGATGGCGATGCAGCCAGCCGGAGTAGTTGCCTGCACCATTGCAGATGACCGCATCGCGCGGCAAACGGTCACGCAGCCAGGCAAGGGCCTGGCCATACTGGAAGTCGCCCGGCAGCCTGCGCGGGCTTTCGGTCCAGTCGAGATATTCGGCATGCGCCTGCCTGGCTGAATCGGCCCATGCGGGCTGGGCCGGCACGTCCACCGCCGCCAGGCTGGCGGCGAATGCACGCGGCGTGGCCTGAATGGCCAGCGTGGGGTGATAGACGCGCCCCAGTTCTTCCGCGCCCGGGTGTACATGAACCAGATTCTGCGAAGGAACGGGTACGTCCAGCAGCGTATAGCTGCCTGAAGGCATTTCCGACAGGCGCCCGCCAATCAGCAATATCAGATCGGATTGGGCCACTCTTTCTTTCAGGCGCGCATCGGGACCAATGCCCAGGTCGCCCGCGTACAGCGGATGATCGGCGTCAAACAGCGATGCCCGGCGAAACGACGTCGCCACCGGCAGACTTGCACGCTCGGCAAACGTGGCGAACGCCGCGCACGCCTCGCTGTCCCAGCCCGAACCACCCAATATGGCGATGGGCGAGCGGGCCTGTGCCAGCAGCGTTGCCAGCGACGCCATCTCGTCGGGGCCGGGCCATGACTGGGCCGGTTCGATATAGGGCACGTCTGCCACCTGGCAGGTGTCCACCAGCATGTCCTCCGGCAGGGCAACGACCACCGGGCCCGGACGTCCCTGCATGGCTACCCTGTAGGCGCGGCCGACCAGCTCCGGCACGCGTGCCGCCGAGTCGATTTCCACGACCCATTTGGAGATGGCGCCGAACATGCCGCGATAGTCGATTTCCTGGAAGGCCTCGCGCTCGCGCATGCTGCGATCGACCTGCCCCACGAACAGGATCATGGGGGTGGAGTCCTGCATGGCGATGTGCACGCCATGGCTGGCATTTGTGGCACCAGGACCGCGGGTCACGAAACAGATGCCGGGACGCCCCGTGAGCTTGCCGTAAGCCTCGGCCATGATCGCCGCACCGCCTTCGTTGCGGCACGAAATGACCTCCACGCCACTGTCATACAGCGCGTCCAGAGCGGCGAGATAGCTCTCGCCCGGTACGCAGGTCACCCGATCCACGCCCTGCTTCAACAGTTGATCGATAAGGACTTGTCCGCCGGTGCGCACGGGATACGAGGGGCTCATGGAGGTAATTCTCTCGGTTGTGGGGGTTGGATCGCCGCAACGCAGCGGCGTCAATGGTGTATAAAAAGCATAACACTTGACTGAATACCGAACAAGCATCATCATCTGTATACACTTTGAAAATGCCTGCCCCAATGACTGTTTCTGCGCCTGTGCGCTCGCCCTCGCCCGTGCTTGCCCGTCCCTCCGCCAGCGTGCGCGGGAACGACGGCTTGCCGCCCGTTTCCGCCGCTGCGCTGGTGGCGCCGGCCACCGCGTCGGTGTACGAACGCATCAAGGTCATGGCCGCCACGTATCGGATCAAACCCGGGGCGCGCGTGAACGAAGTCGAGCTCGCCCGCTCGCTGGGCGTGAGCCGCACGCCCGTGCGCGAGGCGCTCAACCGCATTGCTGCGGAAGGCTTTCTGCTTGCGTTGCCCAACAAGGGATACTGCGGTCGCGCCTTCGACGCCCAGCAGATCCTCCAGCTGTACGAATACCGCTCCATCGTCGAAACCGGTGTGGTCGCCCTGGTGTGCGAACGGGCGAGCGACGCAGAACTCGATGCACTGGCCCAGTTGACCGATGCGCATCGCGACGAACCCGACAGCGATGCCCAGGCCTTGCGCCTGCTGGTACGTGACGAGGAATTTCACGAGCGCCTGGCCGTTCTGGCCCGCAACGAAGAATGCCTGCGCTCGGTGCGCTCACTGAATGAACGCCTGCGCTTTGCGCGCTGGCTGGACTTGAAGACCCGTCGCTCGCTCACCCGCAACGATCACCCGGACATCGTCGCAGCCCTCTTGCGACGCGATTCGGCAGGCGTACAAGCCATGATGCGCCGCCACATCTCGCACCACCTCGAACACCTGGTCGCGCTCACGCGTGCAGGGTATGCCGACATCTACATGAACAACGCGCTGGCGGACTTTTTCGATTCGCCGTCACCTGCGCCAGCAAGCCCGCCCGAAACGGGCGCCCACATGAACCCCTCGTTGTCCATCACACAAGGAACCCCATGAAAGCCGTATTCATCGACGCCAACCCGACCCTGGCCGCCGTGGCCGAGCGCCTGCACCAGGCCGACGATCTGGAACTGATCATCAACCGTCAGCCCGACATCACCTCCGAACAGGTACCCGGTGTGCTGGGCGACGCGGAAATCATCATTGTCGACCACACCCACCTGCCCACCGACATCGCACGCAAGTGCCAGGCGCTCAAGCATGTGGTGTTTCTGGGCACGGGCCCACGCTCCTACATGAATCCGGAAGAGCTTGCCGAGCTGGGCATCGAAGTCCACATCATCAAGGGCTACGGCGACACGGCAGTGGCCGAATGCGCATTTGCCCTGATGTGGGCCAGCGCCAAAGGATTCGCCCGCATGGATCGCGCCATGCGCGCCGGACAGTGGCTGCGCAGCGACGGCGTCGAAATCACTGGCAAGACCCTGGGCCTGATCGGCTTTGGCGGCATTGCCACCGAACTGGCTCGCCTGGCGCGTGGCGCCGGCATGGAAGTGCTGGCCTGGAACCGCACCCCGAAAAAAGTCGATGGCATTACTTTCGTTGAACTGGATGAACTGCTGGCACGCAGCCACGTCGTGTCCATGCACCTTTTGCTCACCGACGAGACCCGCGGTTTCCTGTCGGCCGAGCGCATTGCCGGCATGCGCGATGGCGCGATCCTGATCAACACCGCGCGCGGTGCCGTGGTCGACGAAAAAGCCATGATCGCAGCCCTGCAAAGCGGTAAGCTTGCCCATGCTGGCCTGGATGTTTTCGAAATCGAACCCATGCCTGCCGACCACCCGCTCACCAAGCTCGATAACGTGACGCTGTCGGCGCACTCGGCGTTTCGCACCCCGGAAGCCAGCGACAATCTTTTTGGTGCAGCTCTCACGCATTGCCGCCGGATATCCGGCCAAGGAAAACAGAAATGAGTATCGTGCAAGACCCCGTAGCGGCTCCTGTCCTGCGTCGTGCCCGGCGCATCGCAGCGATTTCCGTCTCCCCCATTTTGCAGATCGGCGCCCAGGCCGCTCGCATGAAACGCGAAGGCCGCGACGTCATCGTTCTGGGGGCAGGCGAGCCCGATTTCGACACGCCGGACAACGTCAAGCAGGCGGCTGTGCGCGCCATCGAGGCGGGACAGACCAAGTACACCCTGCTGGACGGCACGATCGAGATGAAGATGGCCATCATGGCCAAGTTCAAGCGTGAAAACGAACTGGACTACGCCATCGACGAAGTGACCGCCAGTGCCGGCGCCAAGCAAATCATCCACAACGCGCTCATGGCGACAGTCGAGGCCGGCGACGAAGTGATCGTGGCGGCGCCCTACTGGACGTCGTACTCGGACATGATCACGATTGCCGATGGCAAGACGGTGCAGATCACGTGCACGCAAGAGAACGATTTCCGTCTGACTGCCGAGCAGCTGGAAGCGGCCATCACGCCCAAGACGCGCTGGTTGATGCTGAACTCGCCGTCCAACCCGACCGGCTCGGCCTACACGCAAGCCGACATCCGGGCACTGGCCGACGTGCTGCTGCGCCATCCGCACGTCTGGATCATGAGCGATGACATCTACGAGCATCTGATCTATGACAACTTCGAATTCAAGACCATTGCGCAAGTCGAGCCGCGCCTGAAAAACCGCACGCTCACCGTCAACGGTCTGTCCAAGGCCTATGCCATGACGGGCTGGCGCCTGGGTTATGCCGGCGGACCGAAGGAACTGATTGCAGCGATGGCAGTCGTGCAGAGCCAGAGCACGTCCAATCCCTGCTCGGTCACGCAGGCAGCCGCCATCGAAGCCTTGAACGGCCCGCAGGATGTGCTGAAGACTCGCCGCGACTCCTTCCAGAGCCGTCGAGACCTGGTGGTGGATGCGCTCAACGCTATCGAAGGCATCACCTGCCGGCGCCCCGAAGGCGCGTTCTACACCTACGCGAATTGCGCAGGCGTGCTGGGACGCACCACGCCATCGGGCGAGCGCCTGCAGACAGACCTGGACTTCTGCCGCTACCTGCTCGAATCGGCCGAAGTGGCCGTGGTGCCGGGCACCTATTTTGGTCTGGCGCCCTTCTTCCGTATCAGCTATGCCACCTCCGCTGAACAACTGGCGAGCGCCATGAAGCGTATTGCCAAAGCGGTAGCCGACCTTCGTTAACACAGTAGCTCACACGACTTTTTGCCGCACAAACCACAACACAAGGGGAAGTAAATGCGCGCCTTTTCGTCTGTAGTACTCGCCGTCACACTTGCCGTGCCGTTTGGCGCAATCGCGCAAAACGACAAGTGGCCGGATCGTGCAATCACCATCGTTGGCGGTTTCCCGGGTGGTGCGGGTACCGATCTCTACGCCCGCCGGCTCGGTCAGAGCCTGACCGAGTCGCTGGGCGTGGCGATCGTGGCCGACAACAAGACCGGAGCGGGTGGCAACATCGCCTCCGACGTGGTTGCCCGCGCCCGTCCCGATGGCTACACCTATCTGCTGGGCACGGCCGGTACGCACGCCATCAACCCGGCGCTCTACAAGGACCTGACGTTCGACGTGCTGAAGGACTTCGCTCACATCGCGCTGCTGGGTAACGTGCCCAACGTGTTGCTAATCGATCCCAAGAAGCACCCGGACATCAAGACCTGCGCCGACCTGATCAAGCTGGCTCGCGCCAAGCCCGGCCAGATGAACTATTCGTCCACCGGCAACGGCGCGTCGGGCCATCTGGCCGGCGCCCAGTTCACCCGTGGGGCGAAGGTCGATATCGTGCACGTGCCCTATCGTGGCCAGGGACCGGCCATGACGGCACTGCTGGCAGGCGAAGTCGATTTCTTTTTCAACCAGAGCGCACCAGCCATTGCCTCGGTGAAGTCTGGCCAGACGGTTGCCCTGGGGGTGACGACCTCAGAGCGTATTCCGGCCCTGCCCGATGTGCCGACGATTGCCGAAGCCTGCGACATTCCTGGCTATGAAAGCAGCACCTGGTACGGGCTGTTTGCGCCCGCCAAAGTGCCTGCCGACATCCAGGCGCGCATGAGCGACGCTGTCATCAAAGCCATCACGACGCCGGAATTCAAGAGCTGGTTGACCGATGTGCAGGGTGTCGCGCCCGCAGCCGATCCCTCGCCCAAAGCCTTCGAAGCCATTCACAAGGCCGACATCGAGCGTTGGGCCAAGATCGTGAAGGAATCGGGCGCCAGCATCGACTGATGCCCGCTGTGCCGCATGGGCCCCCGGCTCTCGGGTCGGGGATGCCCATCAGGATCATCACCGGCCTGCAAGACATCTGGCGGCCCCTCGAGCCCTCGAGTAGCCGCCAGATTGCCTGGGTCAGATGACCCCTTCGATCAG
>JAEYZR010000177.1 GCA_023427945.1 Pseudomonadota bacterium
GGGCTGGGTTTTGTGTATAAGACACTGGCGCATAGCCACGACTCGGATCGGCATTCTTTGCCAGTTGGGCCAGGGCGAGCGTGCGTTCGGCCAGCGTCTCGAATATCAGGGTTCCGCCGCCCAGACGGATCAGTTCGGCCACCAGAGGGCCTGCGCCGTCGGTACGATCGCCCGAAAAACCCGAGGCGCAGCCGACATGCAAAGGAGGGGGTGAACCAGGCATCAATGAGTTCCCTCGGTGGGGTGTGGCGATTTCCGCAATGTACAGATCACTTGATCAATAAGGGAAATAGAAAAATAAAATTGATTCATCCAAATGATCTATAAATAGGGAATGAAAGACATTTCCACGCGACAACTCAGGGCGTTCGTGGCGCTGGCCGAGGAGCGCCACTTCACGCGTGCGGCGCGCCGCTGCCACCTCACGCAACCGGCATTCAGCGCGGTCATCCGAAGCCTGGAGCAAGGGCTGGGGGTTCGACTGTTCGATCGCAGCACGCGCAACGTGGACCTCACTGGGGAAGGGCGCCTGTTCGAGGCCTCCGCACGCAGGCTGCTCGACGACTTCACGCTGGTGCAGGCCGACATGGACGACCATCTGATGCGGCGCCGAGGTCATGTCTCCGTCGCGGCCTTGCCCTCGCTGGCAGCGGCGCTGTTGCCCGATATCCTGGCCCGCTACCGCCAGGAGTATCCGGGCGTGGCGCTCACGCTTGTGGATGCGCTCGCAGGCCCTTGCCTGGACAAAGTGCGCAGCGGCGAAGTCGATCTGGCACTTGCTTCACGCCGCGACGATATGTCGGGGCTGGAGAGTACGTTTTTGTTCGCTGATCGTTTTCATTTGGTATGCCGCGACGACCATCCGCTGGCCAGGCGCAAACGCATCACGACGGCCGATCTGGCGCAATGGCCACTCATCCACATGTCACGCGCCAGTAGCGTGCGACAGCGGCTGGAGCAGCTGTTGCCCGCATTGTCCCGGCACGCCGCTTTCGAGGTGGATCACCTGGCCACCGCGACCGGCCTGGTTCAGGCGGGTCTGGGCGTCAGCATCATGCCGGCCATGACCCTGTTCCATTTCCGGCGTGACGGGCTGGTGATTCGCCCCATTGCAGGCGCAGACTTGACCCGTTCGCTCCATATCATTCATCGTGCCGGTCGTACGCTGTCCAGCGCTGCGCAGGCGTTATATGCGCAAATCCTGCGCGATGCCAGTGTCGCAACGGACCATCGCGTGTCCGGAACAAACTGAGCCGGATCAGGTCTTACTTTCGCAATTGTCTATTGATGTTTAATATCCGATAGTGCAACTTATCTCGCGAGGATTCAGACATGACTAAAGAAATCATTCATACCGATGCAGCGCCCGCCGCTGTCGGCCCTTATTCCCAGGCAGTGGTCGCCCCGGCTGGCCGCACGGTCTATCTCTCGGGCCAAATTGGCCTGGAACCCGCCAGCGGAGAGCTCGTGTCCGAAAATTTCGATGCCCAGGTTCGCCAGGCCTTCGACAACCTGAAAGCGGTGGTTGAAGCCGCCGGCGGCACGCTGGACAGCATCGTCAAGCTCACCCTGTTCCTGACAGATCTCTCGCGTTTCACCGCGGCCAACGCAGTCATGAGCGAAGTCATCCCGCAGCCATTTCCCGCCCGTTCCACCGTGGGCGTGTCCAGTCTGCCCAAAGGCGCACAGTTCGAGGTCGAAGCGATCATCGTCGTCTGAAGCCGCCCGGGTTCACCCCCATCATGTCTGCCACCAGTGCCGCCTCGGCGCAGCGTCCCGCCCCGGCCAAGGGCGGCGCGGCCCGCAAGACTGCGCCTGCGGCCAGCAGCGACATACAGAAAAAGCTGCACCGGCTGGGGCTGGTCGAGCCCGACGATTTCGTGCTTCACCTGCCCATACGCTATGAAGACGAGACGCACGTCACCCCCATTGCGCGTCTGCAGCCCGGCACACCTGCATTGGTGCAGGGCGACATCACGCATGCCGAGATTTCATACCGGCCTCGCCGTCATCTCACCGCCAAGCTGGTGGACGAGACGGGGGAGCTGCAGCTACGGTGGCTGAATTTCTATCCCAGCCAGCACAAGCAATTGATCGCTGGCAAGCCGTTGCGTGCGCACGGCGAAGTGCGCGGCGGGATATTCGGCCGCGAAATGATCCACCCGCGCATGACAGCGGCCGATCGGCCGTTGTCCGATGCGCTCACGCCGGTCTATCCGACCACTGACGGCCTGGCGCAACCCGCGCTGCGGCGCGCCATATTGCAGGCCCTCGCACAGGCGGATCTTCGGGACACCCTGCCCGAGGATGTGCGTCAACGGGCTGGCGTCATCGCTTTCGAGCCCGCAGTGCGGGCACTCCATGCACCCAGCCCTGCGGTGTCGACCGCCACACTGATCGACCGTACTCATCCCGCATGGATACGGATCAAGTTCGATGAATTGCTGGCGCAGCAACTGTCGCTCGCGGCAGCACGTGCGGCCCGACTGGAAAAAATCGCTGGCCCGCTTGCGCGCCGCCGGAACAAGGCCAGTCTGTTCAACCGTCTGCTGGCGGCATTGCCCTTTTCCCTGACGCAGGCGCAGGTGCGCGTAGTCGATGAGATCGGTGATGATCTCCAGCGGGCCCACCCGATGCACCGTCTGCTGCAGGGCGATGTGGGCAGTGGCAAGACGGTGGTGGCCGCATTGGCCGCGGCCCAGGCCATCGATGCCGGCGCCCAGGTTGCCTTGATGGCGCCCACGGAAATTCTCGCAGAACAGCATGTCGTGAAGCTGCGCAGCTGGCTGGAACCTCTTGGCGTGACGGTAGCGTGGTTGAGCGGCAGCCTGGCTGCGCGCGCCAAGCGCGAGACGGTTGCCCGAGCCGAGTCGGGCGAGATTCAACTGCTCGTGGGCACGCAGGCACTCATACAGGATCATGTGGTCTTTCCTGCGCTGGGCCTGGTGATCGTCGACGAGCAGCATCGTTTCGGTGTGGGCCAACGCCTGGCGCTCAGCCGCAAGGGCGAACGCCAGAGCAAGGTGCCGCATCAGTTGAACATGAGCGCCACGCCCATACCGCGCACCCTGGCCATGACGGTTTTTGCCGATCTGGACGTTTCCGTCATCGACGCCTTGCCGCCCGGCCGCACGCCGGTCGTCACCAAGCTGTTGGCCGACACCCGTCGCACCGAGGTTCTGCAACGCATTGGTCAGGCCGCTCGCAAAGGCCAGCAGGTCTACTGGGTCTGCCCCCTGGTCGAAGAAAGCGAAGCGATCGAGTTGCAGAATGCGGTGGATACTTTCGAGCGTATGCGGGCCGAGCTGCCGGACCTGAGCGTCGGACTGGTTCACGGGCGTCTTACGCCGGCAGAAAAGGCGCAGGTGATGACGGCGTTTCGCGATGGCCAGGTGCAGGTGCTGGTGGCCACCACCGTCATCGAAGTCGGCGTGGACGTGCCCAATGCCTCGTTGATGGTGATCGAGCACGCCGAACGCTTTGGCCTGGCGCAATTGCATCAACTGCGTGGCAGGGTGGGGCGTGGCGCCGCCGAATCGGTGTGCGTCCTGCTCTATCAGGCGCCGCTGTCCCATGTGGCGCGAGATCGCCTGCGTGCCATGTTCGAGACCACGGACGGATTCGAGATTGCACGGCGCGACCTGGCTCAGCGCGGCCCGGGGGAGTTTCTGGGAAAGCGGCAATCAGGCATGGCGCTGTTGCGCTTCGCCGACCTGGAACAGGATGCGGCACTGGCCGAACACGCCCGCGAACTGGCCGCCTGGCTGCGTGCGCACCACCCGGACATTGCCGCGGCTCATCTGCAGCGCTGGATGCGCGGTCGCGAGGATTTCCTGCGAACATGAGTACACAAGGACAACCATGACCCTTACCGAACTCAAATACATCGTGGCTGTGGCACGCGAACGCCATTTCGGGCGCGCAGCCGAGGCATGCTATGTCAGCCAGCCCACGCTGTCGGTCGCCATTCGCAAGCTTGAAGACGAGTTGGGTGTCACCTTGTTCGAGCGCGGTGGCTCCGAAGTCGGCGTGACGTCCATCGGCGAGCGCATCGTTGCGCAGGCGCAAAAAGTGCTCGAGGAAAGTGCGAGCATCAAGGAGATCGCCCGCCAGGGGCATGACCCGCTGGCAGGACCGTTACGTGTCGGTGTCATCCACACCATCGGACCGTATCTGTTGCCCCAGCTGGTGCCCGCGCAGATCGCACGCATCCCGCAAATGCCGTTGCTGCTGCAGGAAAATTTCACGCTGCGCCTGGTCGAACTGCTGCGTCAGGGCGAAATCGATTGCGCCATCATGGCGTTGCCCCTGCCTGAAGCCGGCCTGGTGACGCAACCGCTTTTCGACGAACCGTTCGTGGTGGCCGTTCCGGTCAGTCACCCCTGGGCAGATCGCAGCGAGATCGATGCCAACGAACTGAAGCTGGAGACCATGCTGCTGCTGGGCAGTGGACACTGTTTCAGGGACCAGGTGCTCGAGGTCTGTCCGGAGCTCTCGCGCTTTTCCGCCAGCAGCGATGGCATCCAGCGCACTTTCGAAGGTTCGTCGCTGGAAACCATCCGCCACATGGTGGCCGCAGGAATAGGCATTACGGTGCTGCCCATCACCGCAGTGCCCTCGAATCCGGGTTCCAGCAGTCTGTTGCGCTACATCCCGCTCAAGCCGCCTGGGTCCAGCCGCCGCGTGGTGCTGGCCTGGCGGCGCAGTTTTCCCCGAATGAGTGCCATTGAAGCACTGGCGCAAACCGTCTTTTCCTGTGGCCTACAAGGTGTACGAATGTTGCCGGAAGAAACGCCGGCACAGGCTAGCTGATTTGGCGAATGCCAGGTGGTAATCTTGAAGTCTGTCTCTTAACAAACGGAGTCACGCATGTCCAAACAATCGAAAAAACAATCTTCCGCTCCTCAGGTCAATATTGGAATTTCGGCCGACGACCGCGCCGCAATCGCGGGCGAACTTTCCAAGGTCCTGGCCGATTCCTACACCTTGTACCTGATGACGCACAACTTCCACTGGAACGTGACGGGCCCGTTGTTCAACACCTTGCACAACATGTTCATGGACCAGTATTCGGAAGAGTGGACCGCGCTGGATGACATCGCCGAACGTATCCGTGCGCTGGGTCACCATGCGCCCGGCACCTATCGCGAATACACCGAATTGTCGTCCATCTCCGAGCCCGATTCGGTGCCTGACGCCCTGGAAATGGTGCGCCTGCTGGTCAAGGGCAACGAAGCCGTCGCCAAGACCGCACGTACCGCTTTTGCCAAGGCCGACGGTGGCGACGATGCGCCTACGGCAGACCTGCTCACCCGCCGTCTGGACGTACATGAAAAGAACGCCTGGATGTTGCGCAGCCTGCTTGAGTGATTCAGCCCTGACGCGTGCGCAAGGGCTTCCTTGTGTGCGGCCAGGCATGCGCGACGGCATGCCTGGTGGTTCACTGCAGGCTGGCTGATCAGAGCCCTTCGATCCGCTTGCCGGTCTCGATATCGAACCAGTGCAGCGGATGACGCCCATCGGGGCCGATCTCGATCTTTTCGCCCACTTTGGCTCCGGCTTCTTCCGATTGCCGCGTCGTGCACCGCACTACCAGTTGCGTCTCGCCTTGACGGCAATGCACGAGTTGCTCCGATCCCAATGTCTCGACCATCTCGACTTCCGCCTCGATTCCCGAGGCGCGCAACGTCATGTGTTCGGGACGCATGCCCAGTACCACTTGCTGCCCGCGGATGACCGGCGGGACCTGATCAGGCGCGACGTGGACGGCAGCGCCATCGAGTGTGGTGACAGTGCCGGACGCGTCGACCTGGACTTTCGCCAGGTTCATGGGCGGCGAGCCGATGAAGCTTGCCACAAAGGTGGACGCAGGCTTTTCGAACACCTCCATCGGGGTGCCAATCTGCTCAGGCACGCCTTGATTCATGACGATCATGCGTTGAGCCAGCGTCATGGCTTCCACCTGGTCGTGCGTCACATACAGGCTGGTGGTACCCAGGCGGCGATGCAGCTTGAGAATCTCCAGCCGCATGGCGACGCGTAGTTTGGCGTCCAGGTTCGAAAGTGGCTCATCGAACAGGAAAACCTTGGGTTCGCGCACGATCGCACGGCCCATCGCCACGCGCTGGCGCTGCCCCCCTGAAAGCTGGCGGGGCCGACGATCAAGCAGGTGGGACAGCTCGAGGATGCCGGCGGCGATGTCCACGCGCCGCTTGATCTCGTCCTTGGAGAACTTGCGTATCTTCAGGCCGTAAGCCATGTTTTCATACACGCTCATGTGGGGGTAGAGCGCGTAGTTCTGGAACACCATCGCAATATCGCGCTCGCCCGGCTCAAGATTGTTGACGACCTTGTCATCGATCCGGATTTCTCCACCAGTGATGCTTTCCAGGCCAGCAACCATGCGCATGAGGGTGGACTTGCCGCATCCGGAAGGTCCGACGATGACGATGAACTCGCCATCCTTGACTTCCATGTCGATGCCGTGGATGACAGCGATATCGCCCGCGTAGGTCTTGGAAACTTTGCGAAAACTGAGAGTGGCCATATGGGTGACTTCAAAAACGTTGTATGGGCAGGCTGGACAGATCGGTTTTGCCGATTACTTCTCGGTGTCGACCAGACCTTTGACGAACCACCGTTGCATGAGGATGACGACCAGCACAGGCGGAACCATCGCCAGCATGGCCGTGGCCATCGTGAGATTCCATTCCGTGACACTGTCGCCACCGCTGATCATGCGCTTGATACCGATGACCACCGGATACATGTCTTCCTGCGTGGTGATCAACAGCGGCCAGAGGTACTGATTCCATCCGTAGATGAACTGAATGACGAACAGGGCCGCCATGCTGGTTTTCGACAAAGGCAAAAGCACATCCTTGAAAAAGCGCAAGGGCCCCGCGCCGTCGATGCGTGCGGCCTCGATCAGTTCATCGGGCACCGTCAGGAAAAACTGGCGAAACAGAAACGTGGCCGTGGCAGACGCAATCAAGGGCAACGTCAGGCCGGCGTAGCTGTTCAGCATGCCTAGATCGGCCACGACTTTGTAGGTCGGCGCGATCCGGACTTCAACCGGCAACATGAGGGTGACGAAGATCATCCAGAAGCAGAACATGCGAAACGGGAATCGGAAATACACCACGGCAAAAGCCGAAAGCAGGGAGATCGCGATTTTTCCGAACGCAATGGTCAGGGCCATGACCATACTGACAAACATCATGCGTGCCACGGGCGGTGCGCCGTTGTTGCCGCCCGTGCCGCCAAACAGCACCTGCATGTAGTTGTCCACGAAATGCGGGCCAGGAATCAGCGACATGGGCGCCGACGCCACCTCTTGCGCGGTCTGGGTGGATGCCACGAAGGTGACGTAAAGCGGGAATGCGACGATGGCCACGCCAAGCAACAGGATGGCATGGGCAAGGAAATCAAGCCAGGGACGACGTTCAACCATTATTTTTCAGCCTCAAGCAGGATCAGTACTGAACTTTGCGATCGATGTAGCGGAACTGGATGGCCGTCAGGCACACCACAATCAACATCAGGATGACCGACTGTGCGGCCGAAGATCCGAGATCCAGGCCACGGAAACCGTCGCTGTAAACCTTGAACACCAGAATTGCCGTTGCCGTGCCCGGTCCACCCTGCGTGGTGGTGTCGATCACCGCGAAGGTGTCAAAGAACGCGTAGATCACGTTCACGACCAGCAGGAAGAAGGCAGTGGGCGAGAGCAACGGGAAAACAATGGTCCAGAACCGACGAGCAGGCGAGGCGCCATCGATGGCGGCCGCCTCGATCAACGATCGCGGAATGGATTGCAGTCCTGCCAGGAAGAACAGGAAGTTGTAGGAGACCTGTTTCCAGATCGAGGCGATCAGCACCAGAATCATGGCCTGGTTGCCGTCCAGCCGGGGATTCCAGTAAATGCCGATATCCCTCAAGGCGACGGCGATGATGCCCACCGACGGCGAAAACAGGAACAGCCACAGCACGCCCACCACCGCTGGCGCCACGGCGTAGGGCCAGATCAGCATGGTCTTGTACAGGCTGGCGCCGCGCAACACGCGGTTGGCCATGACGGCCAGCACCAGCGAGACGCCCAGCCCGATACCGGCAACCAGTATCGAGAACACGGCGGTCACCTTGAATGATTCAAGGTACGAGGACTGGCGAAAGAGTGCCTGGAAGTTTTCCAGGCCGACGAATTCGGATGACAGGCCAAAGGCGTCTTCCAGGCGCATGGATTGCCAGAGCGCCTGCCCGGCAGGCAGGAAAAAGAATACGACTGTGATGATCAACTGCGGCGCCAGCAGCAGATAGGGCAAAGTCTTGTGGCTGAAGACGACGCGTTTTTCCATGAGGTGGACTCGTCAAACGATGATGTGCAGATAAAAACGAATCGCCCACGAGGCCGCTGGAACGGCGGCGTCGCGGGCGTGACTGGATCGGTGAAGCCTTACTTCACGCTCTTTTCGAAACGCTCGAGCAACTCGTTGCCACGGGTGGTGATGGTCTGCAGACCTTCCTTGGCCGACGTCTTGCCCGACACGATGCGCTCGATCTCAGCGTCTTCGATCTCACGAATCTGGGGCAGGAACCCCAACCGGACACCGCGCGATTGCGCCGTGGTTTCCACGTTCAGCTGTTTGACGCCGACTTCGGTACCCGGGTTCTTGTCGTAGAAACCGGATTTCTTGGTCAGCTCGTAGGCGGCGATGGTCACCGGCACATAGCCCGTTTCCTGGTGCCAGCGCGCAGCGATTTCCGGTGAAGACAGGAATTGGAAGAACTTGGTGATTCCCTTGTAGACTTCAGGCGACTTCTTGCTGAACACCCACAACGAAGCGCCACCAATGATCGTGTTCTGCGGCGCACCGGCCACATCCGAGTAATAGGGCAGGGTGGAGGTGCCAAAGTCGAACTTGGCATTTTTCGAGATGTTGGCGCGCAGGCCCGACGATCCGGTGATCATGGCGCACTTGCCCGAAATGAACAGCGAGTTGGGTTCATCACCGCGTCCGCCATACATGAACGTGCCATCCTTGCCCATTGCAGCCAGGTTTTCCAGGTGACGCACATGCAGATCGGACGACACTGCCAGGCGCGCATCCAGACCACCAAACCCGTTGTCTTTGGTGGCGTATGGCACGTTATGCCAGGACGAGAAGGTTTCGAGCTGCGTCCACGACGGCCAACTGGTGGTGTAGGCACATTCCTGGCCCGATTCCTTCAGCTTCTTCGAAGCGTCAGCCAGTTCCTGCCAGGTTTTCGGCGGTGCATCGGCATCCAGGCCGGCTTTCTTGAATGCATCCTTGTTGTAGTAGAAAACCACGGTGGAGCTGTTGAACGGCATGGACACCAGCTTGCCTTCCGAGGACGAGTAGTATCCAGCGACCGCGCCGATGAAGTTCTTGGGATCCAGCGGTTCACCCGCTTTTTCCGACATTTCCTGCACCGGCTGAATGGCGCCCTTGGCGTTCATCATGGTTGCAGTGCCGACCTCGAACACCTGAAGGATGTCCGGCGCGTTGCCCGCACGGAACGCGGCGATGCCAGCGTTCATCGACTCGCCGTAATTGCCTTTGTAGACAGGTTTGATGACGTAGTCGCTCTGACCCTTGTTGAAGTCTGCGGCCAGTGCATTCACACGCTCGCCCAGTGCGCCTTCCATAGAGTGCCAGAACTGGATGTCTGTCGCGGCGAATGCCGGAGCGCTGCCAAATGCAGCCAGAACTGCAGCCGCAGACAAAAGCAGACGAGGGGATTTCATGGTAGTTCCTCCTAATACCCAATATGCCGGATCGGTTGGTCCTGGCATTTGAACCGTGGGCACTTTATGTATTGTTTGTGACAAAGGCGTGACTTTTCCCGATGTGGACGGCGCTGTCAATAAAAATGCTGTCCCGCGAGCGGATTCGCCACAAGATCTCCTGAATCGTCATGCAATGGCACAAACGCCAGTCCAGGTGCCGTGCAGTCGGACTCTGCGTGCCATTATCATCCACAGGAGCGGACGTGTCTGCTACATCTTTCTTTACAATACTCGTCATGAACAAGACACTGACTATCGCCTTCATAGGCGGGGGCAACATGGCCTGGGCCCTCGCGGGCGGGTTGGCAGGACGAGTGTGTCCAGCCACCAACATCCACGTGATCGACATCAATACCGACACGCATGAGCGCTGGCGGGCGCAGGACATGACGGTCGCCCCGGCGCCCGACGAGGCACTCACCCGCGCCGATATCTGGATCTACGCGGTCAAGCCGCAGAACCTGCGCGAGGTGGCGGGCGCTACGCGATCCTATCTGCGCGAAGACACCCTCGTGGTCAGCATTGCGGCGGGCATTCGCGGCGATACGCTGGCGCAGTGGCTGGGCAGCACGGATCAACCGCGCACGAACCTGGTGCGCTGCATGCCCAATACACCTGCCCTGGTGGGTGCGGGCGCCAGCGGCCTGGCCGCGCTGGCAGGGGTTTCACAGCAGGATCGTGCGCGGGTCGAGGAAATCTTCAAGGCAGTAGGGGCCGTCGTATGGGTGGCCGACGACGCTGCGCTGGACGCTGTGACCGCGCTGTCCGGCAGCGGGCCTGCGTATGTGTTCCTGTTCATCGAGTCCTTGATAAAGGGCGGCATGGCACTGGGCCTGTCGGACGATCAGTCGCGTCAACTGGCCCTTGCCACTCTGGCAGGGGCCACCAGGCTGGCGTCTGAATCCGATGACGCACCTGGTGTATTGCGGCAAAAGGTCACCTCCAAAGGCGGCACTACGGCGGCGGCTCTGGATACTTTTGCCCAGGCCGGATTCGAGCACACTGTTGCCCTGGCCATGAAGGCAGCCTGCGAGCGTTCTGCCGAATTGGGGCGTGAGGCTGCTCAGTAATGTCTCGTTCCCATGTGGGCACCATGGGCGTGCCCGCGTTTGGCCTGGCCGTCGTGCTCATGTGCGCGATCGTGGTGGCATCGAATCTCCTGGTCCAGATTCCCCTGAACGACTGGCTGACCTGGGGTGGTTTGTCCTATCCCGTCGCGTTCCTGGTCAGCGACCTGCTCAATCGACGTTACGGTCCACAGGCTGCCAGGCGAGTGGCGTGGGCGGGCTTTGCCGCAGCCGTGGTCGTATCGGTCTGGGTGGCTTCGCCACGCATCGCGCTGGCTTCGGGAACTGCATTCATCTGCGCGCAACTGCTCGATATTCACGTCTTTGACCGTCTGCGTCACCGGGTGTGGTGG
>JAEYZR010000230.1 GCA_023427945.1 Pseudomonadota bacterium
ATGACCGCGCCAACCTGGGATATGGTGCATTGCAGGAAGCGGTGACCGCGCTGCAGAGAGCGATCGCGCAGACCCCCGGCATGTCGTTTCCCATCACCAGCTACCAGGCCAATGTGCCCCAGTTCGATGTGGAGGTGGATCGGGTCAAGGCCAAGGCGCAGGGCGTGGCCTTGACGGATCTGTTCGGCACCCTGCAGACCTATCTGGGCTCATCCTACGTCAATGACTTCACACAGTTTGGCCGGACCTGGCAGGTCATTGCCCAGGCCGATGCGCCGTTTCGCGACAGCGTGGAGGACATTTCCGGATTGCGTACCCGCAACAACCTGGGTGAGATGGTGCCCATCGGATCGATGACGACGATTCGCGACAGCTACGGCCCGGACCCTGTGCTGCGCTACAACGGCTACCCGGCGGCTGACCTGACCGGCGCGGCCGATCCGCGCGTGTTGTCCTCGGGTGAAGCGATGCTCAAAGTCGCCGAACTCGCAGAGCAGGTGCTGCCGGCGGGCATGCAGATCGCCTGGACCGACCTGAGCTACGAGCAGGCCGCCCAGAGCCACGCGGCCGTGCTCGTGTTCGCCCTGGCTGCGCTGCTCGCCTTCCTGGTGCTGGCCGCGCTGTACGAAAGCTGGACACTGCCGCTGGCCATCGTGCTGATCGTGCCGATGTGCATGCTCTCGGCGCTGTTGGGCGTCTGGCTGAACGGCGGCGACAACAACGTCTTTGTGCAGATAGGCCTGGTGGTGCTCATGGGGCTGGCTTGCAAGAACGCCATCCTGATCGTCGAGTTCGCCCGCGACCTGGAGCTGCAGGGCAAGGGGATCGTGGAAGCAGCACTGACGGCGTGCCGCCTGCGTCTACGGCCTATCGTGATGACCTCTATGGCCTTCATTGCGGGCACCGTCCCTCTGGTGTTCTCGTCCGGCGCGGGCGCAGAGGTCCGTTCGATCACCGGCATCACCGTCTTTGCAGGCATGCTCGGCGTGACCCTGTTCGGTCTGTTCCTGACGCCGGTGTTCTACGTGGCCCTGCGCAAGCTCGCCGGCAGACCATTGGTGCGCCATGACCCGTCCGCAATCGACATGGATAAGATCAATGCCTAGCCCTCTCCTGAAACCCGGCAGGGCCGCGGTGTCCACGAGTATCCAGACACTCGCTGCTGCAATCCTCATCTCGTTGCTTGGCGCCTGTGCAGTGGGTCCGGACTACATCCGCCCGGCCCTGCCGCAAGCCGATACATTCGCACGCCAGCACGCGACACAGGACGCCTTGCCCCAGCCTGCCGATATCCCGTTCTGGCGCTCGTTCGACGATCCGCTGCTGGAACGTCTGGTCGATTCCGCACTCAACCACAATCACGATCTGCGCATCGCGCTGGCCAACTACCAGCAGGCCAACGCACTGCTTGGCGAGCGCCGCTTCGACCGGTTTCCCACGCTCACTGCCAGTGCCGAGGCGACCAGACTGCACGCCAGCGAGGCAGGACCCTCGCCAAGCGGAGCCAGCTATCAGTTAGGCCTGGGAGCAGTCTGGGAGCTGGACTTCTTTGGCCGGGTGCGCCGCAGCGTCGAAGCCCAACGCGCCCAGGCGCAGGCCAGTGCTGCCGACCTATCCGCGATGCAGGTCAGCGTGGTCGGCGAATTGGCGCGCAGCTACTTCCAGCTGCGCAGCCTGCAGCAGCAGCGGCATATCTCGCAGGAGAGCGCCCGCAGCCAGGCCCGCACCCAGGAACTGCTGCAGCAGCGTCATGACATGGGCTTCGCCAGCGCATTCGATGTCGATCGGGGCCGCACCCAGCTGGAAAGCATTCATGCACGTATTCCAGCCCTCGACGCCGAAGTCGCGGTGACCACGCACCGTATCGCCGTCTTGACCGGCGCGACTCCCGCTGCGCTGGCGCAGGAACTGGACGTGGCCGGCAAGCTTCCGGTGATGCCTGTGCTGGGCGTGGCGCCGGACAGTCCGGGCGAGGTGCTGCGCCGGCGTCCGGACGTGGCCGCTGCCGAACGCAGGCTGGCCTCGGCAACCGCCCGCATCGGTGTGGCCACCGCCGATCTGTTCCCACGCTTCACGCTTGGCGGACTGATCGGCGCCCAGGCGCTGGAAGTGAGCTCCCTGTTCCAGCGCGACAACGACATCCGGATGTTGACCCTGGGCATCGATGGCTCGTTCCTCAATGTCGGGCGCGTTCGCTCGCGTATCGCTGCGGCCGACGCGCAGGCCGCCGCCCATCTGGCTGCCTATGAACGCGCTGTTCTGGTCGCGCTGGAGGAAACGGAGAATGCCCTGATCCGCGTGTCGGCCAGCGCACGCGAAGTCGAACGCCTGCAACGCGCTGCCGCCGCGAGCGCACGAGCGATGGATGCCGCACAGGTGCGCCTGGAAGGCGGCGCCATCGACGTGCTCGACGTGCTGGATGCCGAACGTATCCACCTTCAGACCGAGCATGCCTACGCACAGGGGCAGTTGCGGCACGCACAGGCCCGGGTGCTGCTGTATCAGGCCCTGGCAGGCGGCTGGTCTGTCGCCGTAACGGAAGATCCTGATGATGGGTCGGTCACGACAGATCAAGGGTCTGCCATGCGGGACCGTTCGCAAGCCGCGTGACACCGCCGAACGCATCACTTGTTTATTTGCACTTGGTGCAGTTATTATCTGCACCAAGTGCACAAAAACAGGAACGACCTGCTCTCCGCGCAGCGGGACCACGACCATGACCGACCCGACAACGACCGACACGCCCCTTCGCAGCAACCGCCGGCCTTTCGTCACCGCACCGGGTGGCGTGCCGATGGATCTCGGCCGGCGGCGCATGACCTCTGCGCTGCTATGGACCGCGCTGGCCGCTACGCACCCCGCCATGAGCGCACCACGCACGGTCCCCGCCTACCGGCTGGCCGATTTCGACTGGATCGACGCCACACGTGGCCGGCCGGTGCCGGCGCGCCTGTACTGGCCCGCGACGGCCTCGATCTACGCACCCGTGCCGCTGGTGGTCTTCTCGCATGGCATCGGCGGCTCGCGCGAAGGCTACAGTTATCTCGGCAAGCATTGGTCATCGCGGGGCATCGCCTGCCTGCACATCCAGCACGTCGGCAGCGACGCGCAACTCTGGCGCGGCAATCCTTTCGGCGTGGTGGGCCGACTCCAGGCAGCGGCGCAGGAAACCGAGGCCATCGCACGCACCGCCGATGTACGCTTTGCGCTGGACCGCCTGCTCTCACGGGAGTCCGGCCGCCTGGCCGCCGCGGTGAACCATGACCGCATCGTCATGGCTGGCCATTCCTACGGCGCCAACACCACGCTGCTCACCGTGGGCGCGCAAGTGGTCCGGGACGGTCGCACCATCGACTGCCTGGACCCTCGCTTTCGCGCCGCGGTGATCATCTCCGCACCACCGTTCTATGGCGAGTCCGATCTGTCAGCGGTGTTGGGCAAGGTGTCGGTACCGACACTGCACGTGACAGCCACCGGGGACGTGATCGAGATTCCCGGCTACCACTCGGGTGCGCAGGACAGGCTGGCCATCTTCGATGCCATCGCCCATCCGCACAAGCACCTCGCCGTTTTCGATGGCGGCTCCCACAGCATGTTCACCGACCGGCTCTACACCGGCGGCCGCTCGCTCAACCCCAGAGTAAAGACAGCCACCGCTGAACTCGCCCTGGCTTTCCTGGACCTCGCCTTCGAGGGGGATGCCACGGCCATCTCGCAATGGAGACGCGCCTGGCAGCCCATCCTCGCGCAGGCTCCCTTGCCCGTCCGGCAAGCGAATATCCAATGACCCCGCTGCGCCGCGCAGAATGCGAGGCGCAGCCGCCGACATCACCGCGATGACGCCACCCGCAAGATTACGTACCGGGACGATGCCTTTCGCTATATACTGCGAAATATAGCGCTCTCAGCGCTTCCGGTAGTGCTTGCTTCTCTTTCCTTCTTCCGCTTCGTCAAGGATCGTCCATGCGCGCTCGCATCACTTCGCTTGCCACCTGTCTGTTTGCCATCTCACTGGGTTCATCGGCGCTCGCTGGCGAAGTCCAGGTCGCTGTAGCGGCAAACTTCACGGCACCCATGAATGCGATTGCCGCCGAATTCGAAAAAGCCACCGGCAACAAGGTTGTCGCCTCGTTTGGCGCCACCGGCCAGTTCTACGCCCAGATCAAAAACGGCGCGCCTTTCGAGGTGTTCCTGGCCGCTGACGACACCACGCCTGCCAAACTCGAATCGGAACAGGCCATCAAGCCGGGCAGCCGTTTCACCTATGCGACGGGCAAACTTGCGTTGTGGTCGGCCAAGCCGGGTTACGTGGACGATCAAGGCGCCGTGCTGAAGAAAGGCGATTTCTCGCACCTGTCCATCGCCAATCCCAAGACCGCGCCTTATGGTCTGGCAGCGACTCAGGTCATCGCCAAGTTTGGCCTGACCGACGCACTGGCATCGAAGATCGTGCAAGGGCAAAGCATTTCGCAGGCGCACCAGTTCATCTCCAGCAACAACGCCGAACTCGGGTTCGTCGCGCTCTCGCAGATCTACAAGGATGGCAAGCTGACTGGCGGTTCTGCGTGGATCGTGCCCGCCGATCTGCATGATCCCATCAAGCAGGACGCGGTGATCTTGAAGAACGGGGCGGACAATCCTGCGGCACAGGCCTTCATCGACTACCTGAAAGGGCCACAGGCTGCTGCCGTGATCAAGTCCTACGGCTACGAACTCTGACCGGTCCGACACCTGCAAGCCATGCCACTAAGCAGTGCTGACTTCGCCGCCATCTGGCTCACGCTCCAGCTCGCATCACTGACCACGGTGCTGCTGCTGATCGTGGGCACCCCCATCGCCTGGTGGCTATCCCATACCCAATCGCGCCTGCGCGGTCCCATCGGCGCCATCGTGGCCTTGCCGCTGGTCCTGCCGCCGACCGTCATCGGTTTTTATCTGCTGGTGCTCATGGGCCCGAATGGCTACGTCGGCCAACTCACCCAAAGCCTGGGATTGGGCACCTTGCCGTTCACGTTTGCGGGTCTGGTGGTCGGGTCTGTCGTCTACTCCCTGCCCTTCGTGGTGCAGCCTCTGGCCAACGCGTTCGCCGCCATCGGCACGCGCCCTCTGGAGGCTGCGGCCACGCTGCGCGCCAGTCCACGCGATACGTTCTGTACCGTCGTGCTTCCGCTGGCCCGTCCGGGCTTCGTCACCGCCGCCATCCTGGGCTTTGCACACACCGTGGGCGAGTTCGGTGTCGTGCTGATGATAGGGGGCAATATCCCGGGCAAGACACGTGTGGTGTCCACACAGATCTTCGACCACGTCGAAGCAATGGAATACGCACAGGCCCACTGGCTGGCAGGGGGCATGGTCGTGTTCTCGTTCATCATCCTGC